>JAEUKJ010000769.1 GCA_016792665.1 Deltaproteobacteria bacterium
GGGCGCATGGCCTTCATCCAGTTGGAGGACCTCACCGGGCGGATCGAGGTCCTGGTCTTCACGAAGGCGTTCCCGTCGTTCGAGCCGCACCTGTCGGGCGATGAGCCCATCATCGTGCGCGGGCGACTCACGCGTGAGGGCGAGGACGAGGAGAACATGCAGCTCAAGCTGCGCGCCGAGGAGTGTCGTCTCTTGCGCGACGCCCGCGCCGAGCGCACGAGCCGCGCGCGGATCCGCCTGCCGGCCGACACCGTCACGCCCGCGCACCTGAAGCACCTCGGCGACATGCTGAAGGGTGTCGCGGGGGTGCCGGTCGAGATGATCGTCGCCGTGCGCGGCAAGGGCGAGGCCAGCGTGCGGCTCGGTCAGGACTGGATGATGCCCATGGACGACGAGGTCGTGGCGCGCGTCGAGCGGCTCGTCGGCAAGGGTGCGGTGGCGTTCTTCTGAGGCACGCCACCGCGCGTGACCGTTCGGTTGCGCGTCAGTCGCCTGCGGTCGCCGTGCCGCAGCACGGGTTGCCGCAGCAGCCCTGGAGGGTGAGCCCCGCGGGCAGCGGATAGAAGGCGGACTGCTCGTCACCGACCTTGGCGGTGAGTCCCTGGGGCGAGAGCGTGAAGGTCGCGCCACCGTCGAGGCTCGCGATGGTGTCGGTGCAGGTGGTCTGGCCGAGGCTCAGGACACGCTCGAGGTCCTTGGCGCTGACGCCGTGCGAGAAGGGCACCTTGCCCTTGGGCCCCGTGTACTCGGTGGTGACGCCGCTGCCCGGCACGTCGACCGCGTGCTGCGTGCAGGTCAGTGCACCGGCCTGGGCGCTGAGCTCGACGTCCCACGCGATGAACGGATAGACCGCGTTCGCGGGCGTCGCCTGATTGTCGAGCGCGCCGTCCGACGCGGTCGCGCTGGCCGTCAGCACGCAGCGACCGGGCAGCTCGTTCGGGTGGATCCCGAAGGCGACATTCCACGACGTGATGCCGTTCACCTGCGTCTCGGTCCGGTAGATGCCGGTCTGATACACGAACGGCGCCGCGCCCGGTCCGGCATTGCCGGGGCCGAGAGACGGGTCATAGGGCCAGCTGCCGATGGGCTGGTTCTGCGCATCGAAGCAAGAGATGACGAGGTTGTCGTAGTAGAGGTGCGTGTCGGCGTCGGGGCCGGCGGTGCAGGCCCAGGCGACCACCACGGTCGGGCCGCGCTCTCCGGTGGCGGGGTCGTGCAGGAGCACGAGCGGCGTGCCGTCGTCCTTTTGGCAGTCGAGCTTGGCCGAGCAGAAAATGTCGGTGAAATTGACACCGATATCGAAAAATCCCTGATTGGCACTTCGCGCGATCGTCAGGTTGAAGGTGATCGGCGTGTCCGCGTTCTCGCTGCACGCGCCCTGCAGGGTGCAGCCGTCGGGCGCCGCGCACGGGTTCCGCCACGCGTCGGCGTCCAGCGAGTTCGGGCCCGGGTAGGTCGGTCCGCACGGGGTCGCGTCGCAGAGGTCTTCCACGACGAGGCGCACCGTGTTCGTGCCCGCGCTCGCATCACACGTGCCGACGTAGGCCAGAGAGCCCTGGCCGTCGCCGAACTGGCTCGAGCAGACGCCGCTCTTCTGCCACACCACGGGCGCGGTCGTCGGGTCGGTACCGCCAAAGACCGTGAGCTCGTAGCAGGCGTCCTTGATGCCGACCAGCGAGAGCGGCGCCACCTGGATGGCGAAGCCGGGGCCGGTCGCGGTCGGGGCCTGGGCCTCGCCGCAGGCGGCCAGCGCGATTGTTCCGAGCAGCCCGAGGGGGACGCGGGAGGCGAGAGTCGAGGTCGAGCGGGCCATCTGCACTGCCCCTTGAGAGAGGATGGAGAGGAGGGACTTCATGGTCACTTGGCCTCCGTCGAGCACCAGAGGGTGGGCGACACGGCGAGCGTCCCATCGGGGTTGGTGTCGCAGGTGACCCCGCCGGTCGCGGCACGCACGCAGCGGATGCTGCCGACGGGGCGGCCGTCGTCGTCGGCCACGACGCCGTAGAACACGAGGTCGGTCGAGACCTCGTCGCAGGTCACGATCGAGACGCAGCTTCCCGCCGCGAGGCACGAGATCCCGTCGCCCGCGAGCACGCCGCCGTCAGCGCAGTCGCAGTGCCAGGCCCCAGGGTCGTTCACGCAGACATCTGCGCAGCCGCCATTATTGGTCTGGCACTCGTCGACGTCGATATTGCAAATCGGCCCCGAATATCCCGAGCCGCTGCAGTCGCAGGTCGCGGTGTCGCCGACCTCGACGCAGGTCCCGTGGACGCACGGGCTCTCGGCGCAGGGGCCGGGCTTGGGCTGCACCTGGATGGTGATGGTCGCGCTCTGCGAGAGGCCGATGGCGTCGGTGACGCGCACCGTCAGCACGATCGACTGGTTCACGTTGGCGTCGACCTGGGCCGTGGTCTGGACTTTGAGGACGCCGGTGGCCGTGTCGATCATGAAGGGCAGGCCGGCGTTGCCGCCGATGATGGCCCAGGCCAGCGTGTCGCCGGCGTCGCCATCGGTCGCCAGGACCGAGCCGACCGGCGTGCCGATGACCGAGCCGGCAAAGACCTGGAGGGTCTGGTTGGCCAGCGTCGGTCGGAAGTCGCAGCCGTAGAACGGGTCACCGCCGCAGTCGGTGGCGCGCTCGCGGCCGCCGGTGCAATCGGCGCAGCACTTCTTGCCGTTACCGGAGAAGCCCGGGGCGCAGGCGCAGGTCGAGCTGCCGATGGTGTGGGTGCAGATGGCGTTGGCGTCGCAGCCCGCGCTGCCGGTCAGGCACTCGTCGATGTCGGTGACGAGCACGGCCTCGGACGTGGTCGTCTGCTGGCACTGGTTGGTCGAGACGACGCGGACCCAGGTCGACTGTCCCGGGGTGAGGCCGGAGAGCTGGACCGTGTGCGAGGTCTCCGAGGCGGCGACGTTGCCCGCGGTGTTCGGGAGATCGGTCGCGCTCGGGCCGTACTGCACGAGCGTCGAGGCGGGGCGATCGGTCGTCCAGGTGATGCGCGCGCCGGTGGCACCGACAGCGGCCGCCGAGAGGTTCGTGACGACCGGGCTGCCACCGAGCGCGTTGCTGAGCGTGCTGTGCAGGAGAGGGCCGCCGTTGCCGATATTGCCGCCGCCGTCCGAGGACGCGACCGAGATGCTGTACTGGGTCTGCGGCGAGAGGTTCGAGAGACCGATGCAGCGGCTCGTCGTGAGGGCCGGGCTCGAGACGGTCGCGGCCGCGCCGGTGTCCTGGTTGATGTAGGTGACGGCGCCGGTCGCCGCCTCGTTGGTGTCCCAGCACACCGAGATGGCCGAGTCGGTCGTGCACTCGGAGCGCAGGTTCGAGACGATCGGCGGGGTCGTGTCGACGACCGCGGGCGTGCGCACGAGCAACGGCTCGTGGGCAGCGGAGGTGTTCAGGTCGGGGTCGGTCGAGGCGACGTTGATGGCGTAGAGCGTCGTCGGCGACAGCGCGTTGATGACGACGTCATGGTCGAGGACGAAGGCGCCGTTGGACAGCGTGCGGATGACGCTGCCGTCGGTCGCGACGACGACCACCGAGTCCGAGGGCTCGTTGGTGAGCCAGCGCACGCGGATGAGGGTCGGCGAGACGAAGACCGCGGTCGGGCCGTCGGTGATGAGCGGCGGGGTCGTGTCGGGGTCGCGGTTGGTGAGGAAGGTCGCGGGCGCGCTCTCGACGGGGTTCTGGCCGCCGTCCTTGGCGGAGACGCGGAAGGTGTAGGTCGACTCGGGCGAGAGGCCGGTGAGCGTGAAGAGGTGGTTGGTCGAGGTGCTCGCGCGGGTCAGCACCGTCGGCGACGTGAGCTCGGTGCCGAGCTGGTACTCGAGCTTGGCGTCCGTGACCTCGTTGGTCGACCACTGGATCGAGACCGAGGTGTCCGAGTGGTGGATGACGAGGGGGCCGACGGTGATGACCGGCGGGACGGTGTCGGGGAGCTGGAGGACGACCACCTGCTTGATGTCGCTGCTCAGGTTGGTCGAGACGTTGGTGCCCTGGTAGCCCGAGGAGCTCGGCGGGTCGAAGCGGAAGTTGGCGGACCCGGCCAGCGCGGCGAGGGTGTAGCGGCCGTCCGCGTCGCTCGTCGTGGAGCTGCTCGAGTTGCACCAGAAATTGGTCGAGCGGTTGCTGTCGGTCGAGATGGAGACGCCCTGGATCGGGATCCCGCTGGAGTTCGTGATGCGACCGCTGATGCGCACAAAGGGGATGTTGATGTCGTAGGTCGTCGCTTCCGCGAAGTTGACGCTGCCGTCGCAGTTGAACGAGGCGCCGACCTCCGGGTTGGAGCTGCCGCCGTTCATGTAGAAGTAGTAGTTGCCCGGCACGAGCGAGACCGAATAGCTGCCGTTGCTGAGGTTCGACGACGCGTAGGTCGGGCCGTCGAAGTTCAGGTTGGCGTAGCTCATCAGCTCACCGTTGCGGCCCTTGACGGCACCGGTGACGACGAAGGCCGACTGCTCCGGAGGGTTGAGGGTGACCTCGACGGAGCCGTTTGCCGCGACACTGACGGAGGTCGAGGCCTGGCCGAGGTCGGTGCCGACCCGCTCCGAGGAGACGTTCACGCCACTGTTGGCGAGCACGCGGATCGGGCCGAAGGTCCCGTCGCTTGCCGTGTTGGTGTAGGCGTTGGCGTTGCACCAGCCAAGCCCGGTCGAGCCCCACGAGTCGCTGCGCACGGGGATCCCTGCGCGCGGGGTGTTGCTCGGGGTCGGGATGACCGTGCCGCTGACCACGCCGGTGGGGACCACGAAATCGAGCGACGTGTTCTCGTTGATGGACAGGTAGGTGTCACACCAGAGGTTCTGGGGCAGCACCGGGTGGTTGCCGACGCTGAAGTAGACCTCGTAGTTGCCCTGGGTACCTTCGTAGAGGAAATACCCGTCGGCATCGGTCGTGAAGGCGTAGTTGCCGTCGCCCCAGAAGGACAGCGTCACGCCCGCAGCGGGGGCGCCGTCGAGCCCGGTGATGCGGCCCAGGAGCGAGAACGCGGTGAGCTCGGCGACATTGATGTCCTTTGTCACCGAGCCCGAGGCCGGCGTCGAGACCTGGGTGTTGGTGGCGCCGACCACACCCGCGATGGCGCGGGTGTTGATGTTGACGTTGGAATTGGCGAGGGCGCGGAACTGGTACGAGCCGTCGCTCGCCGAGCTCGTGCTGGACCACGCGTCGCAGCCATTGGCCCACATGTTGGCGTCGATCGAGACACCCGCGACCGGCGAGTTGCTGGGCGTCGAGGTCACCGTGCCCTCGACCACGACGACGTTCCAGGCGTAGTCGACGGTCGTGTCACCATTGACCGACACGTTGTTGTAGCAGTTGACGTTGTTCGGGAAGAGCTGGCGCCCGTTGTCGCTGAGGTTGATCTCGGCGCTGTAGTTGCCACTGGCGAGCTGGAGCTCGTAGTGACCGTTCACGTCGGTCGTGACCTGATAGTTGGAGTTGCCGCTTCCGTAGTAGCGGATGGTCACGCCGCTGACCGGGGAGCCATTGACGGTGAACGTGCCCTGGAGAATGCCGGGCGGCAGGACCAGGACGATGTCGTATGTCTCGGAGCCCGAGACCTGCTTGCTCTGGATGAGCTGTTGGCTGCAGCCGCTGCCCGCGGGCGGCGTCACGAGGAGGTCGTAGGTCCCGTTGTCGAGGCCCAACGCGTACTGCCCGTTGCCGTTGGTGGTGGCCGTGCCGGCGACGAGGCCGGTCGCGAGCGAGGTTGCCTCGACGGTGGCGCCGACCATGCGGGACGAGCCGCAGAAGGTCGTGCCGTCGAGGGTAGAGGCGAGGGCCGCGCCCGATCCAAAGAGGATGGCCGCAGACGAGACCAGCAAGCGAAACGCCAGCATGAGAGTCCTTGCTCGGAGTGCGAACGCACGACGACCGACGATGTGTCGACGCAGGCTCGGCTTGGCGAGGGTGGACCGCATAGCCGCCCTCGATTCGGACTCTTGCCTGAGGCGATGCTCACGAGCAAGGACAATTTAGCGACAATTTATATTGTCTCACTGCGCATTTAACCGCAGTGAATTGACCACTTAACCTATTCTAGATTGCGGCCACTGATGCGCCGAACGACGTTGCTAATGAGCGCCGTTCGCGAGTCTTTCAGTTGCCACACTCGGACCAGGGCGCGGCGCTGGACAGCGGAAAGCTGTGGCCAATGCTGCCGCGGGCGCCGCACCAATCGTTGCGGCAGGTGTTGTCGGGGTCGTTGACCGTCCAGCCCTTGCCGTCGTTTTCGATGACGAGGCGACAGTCGTTCTGGCTCGCGTCTTCCCACACGCCGGGCTTCACGAGGCGCGCGGTGCCGCCCATCTCGCACATGTGGTCGTACGGGAAATGGAAGGCGAACTTGTACTGGATCGCGCCACCCTCGGCCGGCTTCACCGTGAAGCAGTCGCTCATGGTGAGGGTCTTGTCCGGGTCGTCGCTCTCGGGGTCGAGGAACTCGGCCTGGGCGGAGTACGACGCGGGCTTGATGCTGGACGCGGTCGAGCCGCAAGCGGCGAACAGGAGGAGGAGCGGCGTGACGGCGCGCATGCGGACCTTCTTTCGTGTCTTACTTGATGAACATGAGGACGAGGACCACCACCCAGAGGAGCTGGAGGATGCCGTCGCCCATCACGAAGCGCTTGCGCGCGGCGGCCCACGCCTCGTCGCCCTGGTCGACCGCGGCGGTGATGCGCGCGCAGGTCGGGCGCTGGAGGAGCTGGCCGAGGACCAGCATCACGATGACGAGGCCCATCGCCGCATGGATGGTCGGGGGGATCGCCTTGAAGCCGCCGCGATAGAAGATCAGCGCGAGGCCGGTTGCCAGGGTCGCGGTGCCAAAGATGGTCGCGAACATGCCGGTGCGATTGGCGAGCTGGGCGATGGCGGCCTTGGCCTCACGACCTTGTCCGGCGGCGCGGCGGAGAGCGCTTGCCACCGGCATGGTGATCGCGAAGGCGGTCGCGGCGGAGATGATGTGGAGCACGACGAGGATGATATATGTCGGGTCGGCCATGGCGGTGCTTTTCACACGACCCTGGCCGACCCGCAAGCCTCATCGAGCTTCAGGCGCGCGGCGTCGAGTCCGTCGTGACCGCCTGAGGCACGACCACGTCGGGCAGCGGCACCGGGCTCTCGGACTCCAGCGGCACGAGGGCCGCCGCGAGGACCTCGCTCATGTCGTCCACCAGGATGAAGGTGAGCTCCTTCCGGGTGTCCTCGGGGATGTCCTCGATGTCGCGCTCGTTCTTCTGCGGCAGGATGATCCGGCGCAGGCCCGCGCGATGCGCGGCGAGCACCTTCTCCTTGATGCCGCCCACGGGCAGGACGCGACCGCGCAAGGTCGCCTCGCCCGTCATGGCGGTGTCGCTGCGCACCGAGCGACCGGTGAGCAACGACGCGATGGCCGTGAAGATCGTGACGCCCGCCGACGGCCCGTCCTTCGGGACCGCGCCGGCCGGCACGTGGATGTGCAGGTCCTTGGTCTCCAGGAAGCTCGGGTCGATGCCGAGCTCGGTCGCGTGGCTCCGCACATACGAGAGGGCCGCGCGCGCCGACTCGGTCATGACCTCGCCGAGCTTGCCGGTGATCTGCGTCTGCCCCTTGCCGGTCATGAGCGAGGTCTCGATGAAGAGGATGTCCCCACCCACCGGCGTCCACGCGAGGCCGGTCGCCACCCCGGGCTGCCCCGTGCGCTCGGCGACCTCGTCCCTGAACTTCGACTTGCCGAGCAGCTCTTTCAGGGTCTCGGGTTCGACGAAGAGCGCGGTGTTCGCCGAGTCCGGCGAGCGCGCGATGCGCAGCGCGACGTTCCTGCAGAGCCTCACGATCTCGCGGTTCAGCTGCCGCACGCCGGCCTCACGCGTGTACTCGCGGATGACCGCCGCGAGCGCCGCGTCGCTGATGACGAGTGAACCCTCGTGGATGCCGTGGTCTTTGAGCTGGCGCGGGATGAGGTGGTTTCGCGCGATGTGCACCTTTTCGTCGTGCGTGTAGCCCGAGACCTCGACGATCTCGAGGCGGTCACGCAGCGGCGCCGAGATGGTGTCGAGCGAGTTCGCGGTGCAGATGAAGAGGACCTCCGACAGGTCGAAGGGCAGCTCCATGTAGTGGTCGGTGAAGGTGTGGTTCTGCTCCGGGTCGAGGACCTCGAGCAGTGCCGACTCGGGCGAGCCGTTCCACCACTGGCCGAGCTTGTCGACCTCGTCCAACAGCATGACCGGGTTCTTGGCCTTCACCTTCTTCAGCGCCGAGATGATGCGGCCCGGCATGGCGCCGACGTAGGTCCGGCGATGGCCGCGGATCTCGGCCTCGTCCCGCACGCCGCCCAGGGCCAGGCGGATGAAGGGGCGGCCGGTGGCGTCCGCGATCGACTGGCCGATGGACGTCTTGCCGACGCCCGGAGGCCCGACCAGGCAGAGGATGGTGCCGCGCGGGTTCTTCGCGACCTTCAAGACCGCGAGGTGCTCGAGGATGCGGCGCTTCGGATCTTTCAACCCGAAGTGGTCGGCGTCGAGCTTGTCCTCGAC
>JAEUKJ010000019.1 GCA_016792665.1 Deltaproteobacteria bacterium
GAGCGTCGAGGTCGTCGAGGATGTGAGCGTCGAGGTCGTCGAGGATGTGAGCGTCGAGGTCGTCGACGATGTGAGCGTCGAGGTCGTCGACGATGTGAGCGTCGAGGTCGTCGACGATGTGAGCGTCGAGGTCCTCGAGGACGTGGCTGTCGAGGTCGTCGACGATGTGATCGACGTCTTCGAGGATGGGAGTGGCGACGTCGCCGATGACGGCGACGACACGTCGGACCCGCCCCCGACCCCGCTTGGGTTGAACGACGTGACCTTCCTGCTGCCCCTGCCCGCGAGCGTGACGGCCTCGCCGCTGGATGGCCCGGCGATGTTGCCGACCAATCTCTTCACGCGGCTCGTGACCGGACCAGGAGACATCCTGGCGACCCGCGCTGACTTCGTGGTCGTGGCCGTCCGCTTCGACCTCTGCGACCGCCTGGCGTCCGTCCCGTGCGCCCCAGGGAGCGACCCCGTCCTGCGCGTCGTGCTCCAACCCTTCGTGCCGGGCGTGCGCGCAACACGAGACGTCGCAGTCCATGTCTTCTTCGCGATAGACGTGTCCGAGGCGGGTGACCTCGTCCTCGCACTGCGCGATCTCGCCGCGCTCGGAGCGACCGTCGACCCGCGCCCGACGCGACCCCTCACCCGACCCCTCGAGGTGAACCCGCTGCTCGCCGACGCGACCTCGCCATACGCCCGCGACTTCGTGGCGCTCGTCACGCGCTACGCCGATCCTGCGCAGCTCATACGGATGACCACCTTTGGCCAGGTAGGCTTCGAGTCGCAGCGCTGGCACATGCGCGGCCTCGTGGGCAACCCCGCCGCGGCCGACGGCTTTGCGGACATCGTCATCCCTGGGCTCGGCGCGAGCACGCAGGAGGTCCGCAAGCAGGGCCCCTCGACCTACGTCGCGACTCCGTTCGCGGACTCCCCGCCCGGGTTCGGGCTCGCCCTCGACGCGACCGCGTTCCTGGCCGCCTCCGCCAGTGCGCGCAGCGACGCGCTCGCAGCGCTGTCCGCCACCGACCACCCGCTGGCGACCGTCGCCGAGACGATACCCTGCATGACCTGTCATGCGTCGACCTTCATCGCCGACCAGCGCGGCCTGACCGTATCGCTGGACCCGGCCTCCTTCCCGGGGCGCTTCGCCTCGCGCTTCGACCTCGCGCCACTCGGCACGCGGCATGGCTTCACGCTGCGGGCGCTCGGCTACTTCAACGACGCACCGCTCGTGTCTCGCCGCGTCGCCGCGGAGAGCGCGGAGGTCGTCGAGGAGATCGAGGCGGCGTTCCCCTGAGGGCGCGAACTCGTCCGGCCGATCGACCTGTCCTGCGACGCACCCCTAGGTCGTGGGCCTGCGGACCGACGGGGCTTAAGGCGACCTAAGGTGGACCTCGGAGGGTTTGGCGCTAAGGCGGCTGGGCGTACCCTGCCATTCTGCCGTCCGAAGGAGTCGCCCATGCTTCCGCGCGCCGCGAGGATCTTGTTCCTGTCCCTCGCCCTCGCCACTGTCGTTCCAGGCGTGGCCCTTGCCGGCCTCGAGGTGACGCCGATCCCGCTCGTCCCGGGCAAGGTCGCCCAGGTCACCGGCAACATCGACCGGGGGCAGGTGATCCCGCTCGAGTGGGCGACCAACTCGGCGGTCGCGTGCTTCCCGACGAACCACTTCGACTCGTTCCGCGGCAAGCACGTCCTCTATCGCTTCGACCTGCCGGCGAAGTCGATCGCGACCATCACGCTCAAGGCCAAGGACGGAACCAAGGACCTCAACCTCTACACGTATCGCGCGGCGGTCGGCGAGAAGCTCGTCCCGCCCGAGATCTACGGCACGCAGTGCGAGGCGAGCTACGGCTCGGCGCTGGTCGGGACCAAGCCCAACCCGGGCGAAGCCGAGCGGCTCGAGATGTGGGCCATCCAGAACCCGTACACGATCTACATCGGGGTCGCTGGGTACAAGGGCGTCGAGAGCGGGGCCTTCGATCTGGAGGTGTCGGTGAAGACGGCGCCGCCGCCGAAGACCGGGCGCATCTCGGGCTTCACGCCGATCGCCGTGGCGCAGGGGCAGACCAAGGTCACCGGCAAGATCGACGGTGGGGCCGAGATCGACCTCGGCTGGGCCGAGGGCTCGGCGGTGAATTGTTTCCCTGGCAACCACTTCGACGCGTTCTCGGGCAAGCACGTGCTCTATCGGTTCGACCTGCCCGCGAAGTCGAACGCGAAGATCACGCTGCGCGCCAAGGACAAGACGCAGGACTTGAACCTCTACGCTTACCGCGCGGCGGTCGGCGAGAAGCTCATCCCGCCCGAGATCTACGGCACCCAGTGCGAGGCCAGCTATGGCGAGGCCGTCGTCGGGACCAAGCCGAACCCGGGCGAGGACGAGACCCTGGAGATGGTGTCCATCGCCAACCCGTATTCGATCTACGTC
>JAEUKJ010000020.1 GCA_016792665.1 Deltaproteobacteria bacterium
ACGAGGGGCGCGCGCGCTGGCTGGAGGCCCTGGTGGCGCGGGGGCAGCGCCTGGGCGAGGTGAAGTCGACGGTGCTGGACGGGCGCATGATCTGGGGCCCGGTCTTTGGCCAGGGCAAGGCGACCGAGACTGCGGAGGAGGGCCGATGAGTCGGACCGAGGACGGCGAGGGCGCGGCGGTGCGCGCGCAGGATACGGCGGCGAGCTGGGGAGATCTGGTCCACTATTGGTATGCGGCCGCGCGGGCCGAAGACCTCGGCAAGCGCCCGCTGGGGCGTGTGGTCCTCGGGGTGCGGGTCGTCCTCTGGCGGGACGCCGACGGGCGGGCGCGCGCTCACCGCGACCGATGTCTCCATCGCAACGCGCGGCTCAGCGAAGGCGTGGTCGTCGACGGTTGCCTCGCGTGTCCGTACCACGGCTGGACCTATCGTGGGGACGGCCAGGTGGCCGGTGTGCCTTCGCTGGGACCGGCCGAGGCCGCGCCGAGCCTCACGTTGCCGAGCTTCCCGGTGCGCGAGGAGGGCGGGCTGATCTGGGTGTGGGTCGGGCCGCGCGCGCCGACCGAGCCCGAGCTCGCGGGGCGGCGGCCGTTTCCGATGCCGCACTGGGACGAGCCCGGCTGGGGCGCCTACTACATGGTCACGCGCTTCGACAACGGGGTCACCCACCTCGTCGAGAACTTCATGGACGTGCCGCACACGGTCTTCGTGCACCGCGGCTGGTTCCGCACGCGCGCCAGCCGCGCCACGCCGATCGTCGTCGAGCGCACCGCCGACAGCGTGCTCGTGACCTACGACCGACCCGACGACGCCATCGGTTGGTCGGACAAGCTCATGAACCCGCGCGGGCTCCCGCTCACCCACACCGACAAGTTCTACGCGCCCAACCACACCCGCGTCGACTACCTCTGGGGCGCTCCGGAGGCGCCCGAGAGGGCGTTCGTCATCACCAGCACGTGCACGCCGGTCTCCCGCGAGCAGACCGAGGTCTTCACCCTCATCAGCTTCAAGCTCGGCGCCTGGAACACCCTCGCGCGCCTGTGGCTGCCGCCGTACACGCGCAAGGTCATCGGGCAAGATGTCGCCATCATGAAGAACCAGGGCGACAACCTGCGGCACCACGGGGACGTCGATGCGATCGCGGGCTTCCACGGGACCTCGGCCGACTGGCTGCACGAGGACATCGAGGCCCTGCGCGCCCATGCGCAGTGGCCGGTCGGGCCCGGACCCGAGCCGCGCGTGCGACGCACCGTCATCTGGGTCTGACCCTCCTGGCGGGTCGAGGCGCGATCGGGGCGCGGCAACTTGGAGTCCGGCGGAGTCCGGCGGAGGTCGGGCTGAGTCTTCTTTCGAGACTCAGGTCGGCTTGGCCTTGGGCTTCTTCGGCTTGCTGGCCAGGAGGCCGAGGCCGTCCGAAGCGATGAGCGTCTGGAGGGCGCGCTCCATGCGGCGCGCGAAGACGAGGGCCACGGCTTCGGTGCCCAGGGGGCGCAGCGTCGAGAACAGGGTGTCGGGATCGGAGAGGGTGACGGAGCCTTCGCGCACCGACTTGACGAAGGTCGCGACGAGCTCGTCGACGGCCTTGTCGAGGTGCTTGGTGGCGACCTTGCCGAGCTTCGAGCCGACGGCGAGGTCGATGCCCGCGGCCTCGAAGCGGAGGGCGATCTGGAGGAGCGACGGGCTCGGCACGAGGTAGACCTTGCCCTTCTTCTGGACGAGGCGGGCCTCGATGAGCTCGGCGATGAGGCCCGGGCGTCGCGTGCCGGCGAGGTCGTAGAGCGCGGCCTCGTCGAGGGTCTGCGCCTGGTCGGCGGCGGCCCACGGGGTCTGGACCTGCTGTTCGACGCCGAGCCACGCGCCGAGGTCGAGCTCGCCGCGGTCGATGCGGCCGACCAGGTCGCGGATCGCTTCGATGCGCAGGCCGCGGTCCTGGAGCTGCGCGATGAGGCGCAGGCGCTCGAGGTGGGCCGCACCGTAGTAGCCGACGCGGCCGCGTTGCTCGGGGCGCATGAGCGCACCGCGCGCCTGGTAGTAGCGGATCGTGCGAACGGGCAGGCCGGCCTCGGCAGCGAGCTCGTCGAGGGTCCAGGCTGCGGTGGGGGTGTCGATCGTCATCGCGGCGACGCTACACCGGGCGTCGCGGTCTCGGAAGGGGACACGTTGCTCCCCTCCGACGGGTTCTTGCTCAGCGAGGGCCGAAGAGGCGGACCTCGGCCACGGCGAGGTCGTTCGCCCAGCGCGCGCCGCTGTGGCGGGTGTCGATCGTCAGGCGCACGGTTCGCGTCTTCCGAGGTGCGAAGTCGAAGCGGACCAGACCGCGTTGATCGGGGGCGAAGTTGATCGTCTCGCGGCTGCCGTCCGAGAAGGTCAGCGTGCCCTGGGCGATGCGCGCGTTGGCAGTGAAGAGGTCGCCGTTGCCGTCCTTGCGCTGGAAGCCGTTGGCGATCTCCACCGAGGCGATCGTCTCCTCGCCGGCCAGGGCCAGCTCGATCCAGGCGGGGGCATCACCGTCTTTGGGGCGGACCGGCTGCCAGGCGCTGCCGAGGTCGCCGTCGGCCACGAGCTTGGCCCCGAAGCGATAGCCGCCGCCGTCGGGCGCGCTGGAGCTGGCGCTGATGGCGGTCAGGGGGTCGACCGACACGAGGCCGGGGACCGGGGCGCAGTAGCCGAGCCGGGCCTCGTCGAGGACGTAGATCCGGGCCTGGTTCGTGGGGGTGAGCGAGACCGTGGCGTAGACGAAGATCGGGCCGCCGCGCGGGTGCTGAAAGACCTCGAGGAGCGCTTCGTTCTCGGCCGTGATCGAGGGGCCGTACTTGGCGCGCCAGACCTCGGAGGGGCCAGCCGGGGTCTTCAGCGCGATCGACGAGGCCGTGACGATGACCGGCACCACGCGGCCATCGACCGTCACGTTGCGGCGTGCGTTCACGCAGCCGACGAGCCCGAGCTCGGTGGCCTTGGCGCTGAGCTGGGCCTTGGCCTCGGCCGAGCAACCCGTGGGCGCTGCGAGACACGTGAGGTCGAGGGCAGGGGCCGGGCCCTCGCCGAACCACTGGACCCCCTTCGGGACCCGCGCATCGTTGTCGCCGCCCTCCTCCTCCCAGAGGGCGAAGGCGGCATGCTTGCCGTCGGCGCTCATCGCGATGCAACCGTCGGACCGCGGCGTGAAGGCGGGCGGGGCGGCCTCGGCCTTCTTCCCCTGGGGGCGCGCGAGGCAGGCACCTGCGACGTCGCCGAGGTGGTGCGGGGCGATGGCGGTCAGCGTGTAGAGGTTCTCCTGGTTGTTGGTGACGATCACGATGGTGCCGATCTCGTCGGCCCAGTAGGCGGCTCGCAGGAAGTCGTGGAAGGACTCGTGCGCGGTGTCGATGTGGACGGGGACGTTGCCCGCGATGGAGACGTCGACGCCGTCCGCCACGGTGATCGGCACCGACTTCGGGATCTCGATCGTCTCGACCTCGAACGGGTCGTTGCAGGCGGCGAACGCGGTCTTCATGACCTTCTTCGGGTCGGAGCAGGTCAAGGTCGCGACCTTCTCGCGGCAAGGGATGAGGCGCGCCGCGGTCAGCGCCGCCGCGACGGTCGCGTCCGACGTGAGGAGCGTCTGGAAGCCCTCGAGCGGCCAGGTGGAGGCCGTCTCGGCCGCGGCCAGGTCCTTGAGATCCATGAGGGTGACCTGGTCGCCGATGATGAAGAGGCCCTGGCGACCGTTGCGGCCGAGGCCGACACAGCCCTCGGTCTTCTTGCCGAGGCGGGCGACGATGTCTTTCGAGAGGGCGGCCGGGGCGGTCCCGGGCTCGAGCTCGGCGGGCGGGACCGCGACCTCCTCGCTGGGCACGACGGTGTCGGTCGGCTCGGGCGCGAGCGCCGTGTCCCCAGGTGGCGTCGTGTCGGCGGGCGTCACCGTGTCGGCGGGCGCGGCGTCACTCGGCGCGGCGTCGGCCTGCGGGGCCGGCGGATGCGCGACGGGTGAGGCGTCGGCGATCACGGCCGTCGCATCGACCGCGGCCGGAGGAGAAGCAGGCGGGGTCTTGCTGCCGCAAGCGCCAAGGAAGAAGGCGAGCGCGAGCGGGGCGCGGAGGGTGGACATCGGAGCTCCTCGTGACGGGAGAGCGAAGGCTACTCCCAATCGCGCGCGACGTCGCGGTGACTTCCGATGTCTGTACGCGGCTACGCGGAATCGGCGTCCGACCGCTTGCGCGCGGGCACCTCGAGGCCATCCTCGTCGAGGATGGTCAGCCCGTCGGCGGCGATCTCGCGCTCCTCGACGGTGGCATGGCGACGACCCGCGCCGTCGTCCTCGGCGATCTCCCAGAGCCCGTCGGGGGCGTCCAGCGACTCCTGGGTGTCGGGGGTCTCGTCGTCAGGTGGCATCGCGCCGGCAGGCGGCGCGATCGGCTCGTCCTCGAAGGTGTGCGCGAGCTCGGGAGCGGCGCGACGGTGTGGGGTGCGGGGCATGGAGGTCCTCGTCGGGCGTGGGACGCCAGGCCGCGGAGAAAGCCCGCGGCGCGTGAGAGGAGGGTACGGGCGGTCTCACCGCGGGGTAGGGCTGACCCCGAATGAGTGCACCGTCAGCACGAGATAGGGCGGCGCGAAGGCGAGGGCGTAGGCGATGAGGGCCGGATCGTCCGCGGCGTAGCGGGCGAGGAGGACGAAGAAGAAGGCCGCGGCCGGGATGCGCATGGCGAGGTCCACGCGCGGGATCTGTCGACCGGCGCGGCGGCGTGCGGCCCAGAGCGAGAGGGAGAGCGAGGCGACCCAGGCCGCGACGACGAAGGGGAGGGTCGGGACCTCTTGGTTCATCCAACGAAGGGCACCCCACCACAGCGCGAGCAGCATGAGGTGCACCCCGACGGCCGTGACGGGAAAGGTCCAGGCAAGGGTCGATGGACGAAGCGCGGCGTGGGGGCGAAGGGGCTCGGCGGCGGGCGCGCGGGACCAGACCGAGAGGGCGAGGAAGGTGAAGAAGGCCCAGCCGAGGATGCCGATCGGCGGGACCGCGAAGAGGCCGGGCTCGGTCCAGTGCCAGAGGCCGGCACGGACGGCGATGGGTTCGATGAGGGAGGCGTCGGCGAGCACGATGGCGGCGCCGATCCAGGGCACGCGGGCGGCCGACGTCGTGAGGTGGCGGGCCAGGTCCCAGGCGGTGTGGATCACCATC
>JAEUKJ010000046.1 GCA_016792665.1 Deltaproteobacteria bacterium
CGTGACGCGGTTCATCCGCCTTGTCGTCACGAGCGTGCTCGAGCCCGTCGATTGGAAGGACCTCGCCATCGCCGAGATCCGCGTCTTCGGTCGGCCCGCGGCGGCGCCTCCGATGGACCCGGTCAGCATCGCCTGGGACCAGCCCGGCTCGTACCCGTTCAAGGCCGCGGTCTCCGAGTTCTGTGCCGTGAAGTTGGCGCCACGAAGACAGCGCGACTGTGACTCTCTCATGATCGTGGCCGCCCAGGGTCGGGCCTATGATCGCGGATACTCGAAGCTGCCCCCCATTCGGGTCGACGAGCGCGATACAGGAAAGGTAGCCCTCAGCTTCGTCAACGACGGAGTTCGTGTGGAGATGGCGTTCGCCCGCGATGCGAACCAGCGGTGGTCCGTGGCACGGCTCGAGCGCTTCGATGCGTCCGGCAAACCCGCACCACCCGCCTCCAATGTGGCCATCGAGGAAGACCGCCAGAACATCAACGAGTGCTGGGAAAAGCTCGGCAAGAAGAGGCCCAACTACCCCCGAGAGGACTACGAGCACGAGTGAGTCCGAGACGCCCTGCCGGCGGGGCTTACCGTGCGTGGCGCGGCGGAGGCTAAAGAGGTTGCGGGCGATCAGCACGTAGGAGTTGTGTGCGCGGTGCGCGAGGGCTAGGACGCGCGCGTGGGTGCCCTCATCGCGGTCGTGCTCTGTCTCTTCGCCGGCGTCGCGCTGCGGTTCGTGCGCGCGTTCCCGGGCGAGACAGCCATCCCAGCGCTGAACGCGTTCGCGATCTACGTCGCGCTGCCCGCCGTCATCGTGCGGCAGATCCCGACGCTGCACGCCAGCGGGGCTGGTCTGCTGGTGCCGGCACTCGTGCCGTGGGTGCTGCTGGCGCTCTCGGCGGGCCTCATCGCGCTCGTGGCGCGTCGCCTCCGATGGTCGCGCGAGGTGACGCGTGCGCTCATGATGGTCGTGCCGCTCGGCAACACGGCCTTCATCGGCTTGCCGCTCGTGTCGGCGCTGGCGGGGCCCGACGCCCTGCCCTATGCGATCCTCTATGACCAGCTCGGCAGCTTCCTCGCGCTGACCATCTACGGCGCCTTCATCACCGCCGCGCCGCGCGCCCCCGCCACGCCGGCCGTGCCCGCCGCGCCGGCACCCGACGGACCCTGGGCGCCCGCCGTTGGCGTATCCCAGGACCCGACGGCACGCGTGACCGCGACCGGACCGAGCGCGGCGCCCTCCTCCGCATCCCCTGCCTCCATTGAGCACCCGCTGCGCGCGGCGCTCGGGCGCGTCCTGGTCTTTCCGCCATTTGTCGCGCTGGTGCTCGGGCTCGGGCTGCTGGTCGCCCAGGTCGCGCTGCCGCCGCTGGTCGCTGGCGCGCTCGACAAGATCGGAGCGAGCCTCGTGCCGACGACGCTGGTCGCGGTCGGGCTCGGGTGGCGCTTCACCTTGCCGGCGGGTGACCGCGCGCCGTTCGGGCTGGCGCTGGGGCTGAAGCTCGTCGCCCTTCCCGCCCTGGCCTGGGTCCTCCTGGCGTGGCTCGCCCCGCCCGCGCCCATCGCGCACGCGACCCTCCTGCAAGCGGGCATGGGCCCGATGATCACCGCCGGAGCCCTGGCCGCCCAGGCCGGGCTGGCTCCGAGGTTGGTGGCGGCCATCGTCGGCTGGGGTACCTTTGCGTCGCTTTTGACCGTCCCGCTCTGGGCGCTCCTCACCTGACGGGGGCGAGCGAGTTGTCCAGGTACGTTTCGCGGTTTACCCGGCTCACGGACCGGGTCTCCTAGGCGCCTCCACCCGGAGGCCCCGCCCAGCGCGCCGCTCCTCCGAGCACCTCCGCGCGATGGCGACCCAACCCGGAGTCCCGCGATGAATCGGTATCTGCGCGCCCTGGCCGTGCTCGGCCTCGTCATGTCGTCGGCCTGCGATACGGTCGACACCACGCCCGTCGCGATCGAGGGCGCCGCGCTCACCTCCGCCCCGCTGGCCCCGGGCGCATACCAGATCGAGTTCACGAACCCCGGCACCTCGGCCGCGACCGCCGTCGACATGCCGGCCGACGACCGCGTCATCGAGGCCATCGACCAGGCGCAGGCCACGGTCGACATCGCGGTCTTCGGCTTCGACCACGCCGGCATCACGCAGGCCGTGCTGCGCGCCCACGCCCGCGGGCTGCGCGTGCGTCTCGTCGGCCACGGTGAAGAGCTCGCGACGTCGAACGGCCTGAAAGCCATCCAGTCGGCCGGCGTGCCGATGGTGCTGCGACCGGGCGGCACGCTCATGCACCACAAGTTCATCATCGTCGACGGCCAGACGGTCGGCTTCGGGTCGCTGAACTTCACGACCGCGGCCGCCACGCAGAACGACGAGAACTTCGTCTTCGCCAACTCCACGGAGCTCGCCCAGATCTTCCAGGGCGAGTTCGACCAGATGTTCGGCGGCAAGTTCGGCGCGAAGAAGGCCGCGCGCGCGGTTCGCCCGACCGTCGCCGTCGAGGGCGGCTCGGTGCAGCTCCACTTCTCGCCGAAAGAAGACACGGCCACGCGCCTCCGCGAGGTCATCGCCTCGGCCGACACGCGCATCTATTTCATGATCTACAGCTTCACCCTGCCCGAGGTCGCGACCGACCTCATCGCCGCCAAGAACCGCGGCGTCGAGGTGGTCGGCGTCTTCGACAAGGGCAACGCCAGCTCGACCTACAGCCAGGACGACGCGCTTGCCGCGGCCGGGGTGCGCGTGGCCCTGGACGGCAACGAGAACACCTCGGGCTTCGCGGGCGGCCGCCTCCACGACAAGGTCATGATCGTCGACGCCGGCGGCTCGGACCCGATGGTCGTCACCGGGTCGTACAACTGGTCGGCCGGCGCCACGACCGGCAACGACGAGACGCTCGCCATCCTGCGCGGCAAGAACCTCGTCGCCCCGTACGTCGCCGAGTTCTGCCGCGTCTGGAAGAACGGCTCGGGCGGGGCCGGCACGCCTCCCGCGCTGTGCGCCCCTCGACCCCTCGTCGCGCTGACCGAGGTCATGGCCAACCCCGAGGGCACCGACCGCTACGAAGAGTGGGTCGAGGTCACGAACGTCGGCACCGGCAGCCTCGACGTCTCGGGCTGGACCATCTCGGACGCCCTCGCCGTGCGCCACACCTTCGCGGCCGGCACCTTCATCGCCCCGAAGCAGAGCCTGGTCGTCTACTCGGGCGCCTCGGCCACCGCGGTGCGCATGGTCGCCTCGACCGGGCAGCTCGCGCTGAACAACGACGTCGAGACGGTGAGCCTCGCCGACGCGACCGGCCGCGTCGTGGACCAGGTCGGCCTCGGCCTGGCGGTCTCGGGCGAGTCGATGCACCGCACGCTGGACGGCCTCGTCGACCTCGACTTCGACGGGCGCGCCGACGGCTCGCGCTGGGACGCCCACCACCTCGTCTCTGCGACCGGCCTCCTGAGCTCGCCCGGCGTCCGCCCCGACGGGTCCCTCTGGAGCACGGTCATCGTCGGCCCGGTCCAGCCCGAAGAGACCGCAGGCGAGACGAACGACGCCGAGGTCCACCTGGCCTCGGCCCTGCCGAACCCCGTCGGCACCGACCGCCCCGAGGAGTACGTCGTCATCGAGAACCGCGGCGTCGTCACGGTCGACCTGTCGGGCTGGGCCATCGGCGACCTCGCGAGCCCGTACCGCCATGTCTTCGCGGCCGGCACGCTGCTGGCTCCGGGCGCCACGATCAAGGTCTACGACGGCGGCGTGCACGCCGATGGCATCCCGGCCTCGTCAGGTGCCCTGTCGCTCAACAACAGCGACGAGACCCTGTCCCTCATCGACGCCCACGCCGCCGCGGTCGACACGATGAGCTGGGCCTCCGCCGCCGAGGGTCAGGTCCTGTCGAAGTAGCCGCTGAGGTCAGTTCCCGTTTCAGCAGCTGAGGGATTCGGATGCTCGGGCGACGATCGACGACCCGGTGGCGCGATGTGAACGGCAATAGTCGGGTTGCGATCCGCCCATCCCGCCTGTAATCCCAGAGCGTGCGTCGCACCCTCATCGCATGGGTCGGCATGGCCGACCTCCGAGCGCCCACCGAGCCAGACACCAACGGTCTTGGCCCCATCGCGCAAGCGCTCCTCCAGCGCGACTCCAAGCTGCGCGACCTCGAGCGTGAGATCGCCGCCGACCTCGACGCGCTGGAGCCGCTGCTATGAGCCCGGCTGCTGACCACGGGGATGACGCGAGTCCCGACTTGACGCCGCGACCGGAAGGATACGCCGAGTGGCTGGCGGACCTGAAGGCACGTATCGTGTCCGCGCAGCAGCGCGCCGCGTTGGCCGTGAACCAGGAGCTGCTGCACCTCTACTGGCGCCTGGGCCGCGATCTCCGAGATCGTCAGGCTCAGGGTACGTGGGGCGCCGGAATCGTCGAGCAGCTCTCGGCGGACCTGCGACGAGCCTTCCCCGACATGAAGGGCTTCTCGCGCTCGAACCTCTCGTACATGCGTGCGTTTGCTGACGCATGGCCCGAGGATGCAATCATCCAACAGCCTGTTGGACAATTGCCCTGGGGCCACAACGTCGTCCTACTCACCAAGCTGAAGGACCGTGACGCCCGCCTGGCCTATGCCGCGCGAGTGGTCGAGCATGGCTGGTCTCGGGCCGTGCTCGTCCACCACATCGAAGCCCGCACGGTCGAACGTCAGGGCAAGGCGATCACCAACTTCGCCGAGCGCTTGCCGCCTCCTCAATCGGACCTCGCACGCGAGAGCCTGAAAGACCCCTATCGCTTCGACTTCCTGAGCATTGGCGACGAAGCGACCGAGCGGGACATCGAGGGCGCGCTGGTCCAGCACATCACCCGCTTCCTGCTCGAGCTCGGCGCCGGCTTCGCCTTCGTCGGCCGTCAGGTCCACCTCGAGGTCGGCGGCGAGGACTTCTACCTCGACCTGCTCTTCTACCACCTGAAGCTCCGCGCCTACGTCGTCATCGAGCTCAAGGCCGGCGACTTCAAGCCCGCCCACATCGGGCAGCTCGGGTTCTATCTGAGCGCCGTCGACGCCCAGGTGAAGCGCGCCGAAGATGCCCCGACCATCGGGCTCTTGCTCTGCAAGAACAAGAACAAGGTCGTCGTCGAATACGCGCTGAGGGACATGCAGAAGCCGATGGGCGTCGCGGAGTATCAGTTGGTCGAGACCCTACCGAAGGACCTCGAGGCGAGCCTCCCGAGTATCGAGCTCATCGAGCGCGAGCTGGGGGAAAGGGCAGGCTGAGTCAGGTCAGCTGACTGTGCCTGATCTTTCGCTTCAACAGCGCTTCAGCGACCTCCACGCTCATTGCTGCGAGATGCGGCGCGCCTCGGCGCAATTCGCGGGGGATGCCGACACATTTCCGCTGTTGGAGGACGGGCGGCGGTGACAGCGCCGACCATGCGACGAAGTCAGTTGCTCCGGATGACGGCGGTCAGGAGGTCGCGCTCGGCGTCCTCGTCGAGAGCGCCCTTTCGGACCCAGCGGACCTGCCCGTCGGGGGCGACGACCAGCATCACCGGGAGCTCGACGCCGTGGCTCTGGATCCAAGCCCGCGGCAACATCCCGAGGTGGGCGTCGTTGCCCTGCCAGAGTGGATAGAGCCAGGTCGGGGAGCGTGGGTCGGCGGTCACCGCTGAGAGCGTCTCGTCCACCGAGAAGAAGACGAGATCGGCCCCCACCTTGGCGAGCTCGCGCTTCATGCGCGTGAGGCGCTGGAGCTCATCGGGCGACGTGCAGGGCTTGCACCACGTGGCCCAGAACGCGACGACGGCGCCGCGCCGGGTCGACGCCAGGGCCTTGGCGAGACTCTGACGCTTGCCGGAGGCACCCGGGCCGTCCAAGCGCTGGGCATCGGCCGGCGACTTCAGCGCGAAGTCGGCCGTCAACAGCGAGCGCGGCGCGAACGGGCGCAGGCCGAGACGCTGCTCGGCGACCTCGAGCGACTGCTGCGCGTCGGCCAGGGCGCGCTCGAGCTCGGCCTGTCGCGCCTTGACGCGGGCCAGCTCGGGCTCGAGGGCGCGCAGGCGATCGAGCTCGCCGCGCGTGACCTCGACCTTGTCGGCAGGCGTCGGGTCTTTCGCGTGACTCGGCGCGGCACAGGCCGCGAGCACCATCACGAACGACACGACGCTCGCGAGCCGCGACGACACGAAGAGGCGTGCACCGCGGAGGTGCGGCGCCCGCGGATCGGTCGCCACGCAGAGCCCGCTCACGGCTTGTAGCACGGGTAGGTGAAGATGAGGGCCGAGCGGTTGGCCTCGGTCGTCGACAGCTTCTTCTCGGAGAGGCGCTCGACGTCGAGGTCGGTGAGGTACATCTTCTCGTGCCCGTAGGTGATGTAGCCGACGCGTTTCTGGTCGAAGCCCAGCGTCTCGACGACGTACTTGCGCGTCGCCTCGGCGCGGTCGACGGCGTAGCGGAGGTTGTCCTCCCACTTGCCGTCGCGGCTCGCGCGCCCGACGATGATGACGTAGCCCTCGTCGCCGCGGACCGCCTCGAGGTACTGCTGGAGGGCCTTCTTGTCGTTGGCGTCGAGGGCGGTCTCGGCCGACTTGAACGTGACGAGCTTGTGCGGCAGGTGCTGGACGAGCTGCATGTAGTCGGCGCGCGCCAGCAAGGCGGCCTCGTCGACCTGCTTGCAAGCGCCCTGGTTGCAGGACGAGACGATGCCGTCGATGTGCTTGGTGAAGGTCTCGTCCGAGCAGTAGGTCTTCTTGGCGAAGGCGGCGGCCGAGTAGAGGTCGCAGGCGAGGTGCTTCGGGTAGTCGGCGCAGATCGTCTGTAGCCGTCGTCGCTGCTCGTCGATGTCGTTCTGGAGCGCCTCGACCTTCTGGGTCGCCATGATGAGGTCGCGCGTCTTGGCCTCGTACTCGATGACCTTCACGTAGCCCGGCGGGGTCGGCTCGTTGTCGGCGGGCGCGGGCGGTACCTCGGTCTTCTTGGTCTCGTGACTGGCACAGCCGGCGAGCCCCAGCGCCAACGCGAGCGAGCTCAGGATGAACGTACGCATGTCTTCCCTCCTCGAGGTCGCTTCCGACGACACTCGTGAGAGGGAGGCGTAGCACACCGCGAGCGCGACGTCGCCACCCAGCCTGCGAGCACGACCAGAGCCCGCATCCGGGCCGCCGCCCAAGCGATCGTGCCGCTCGGCAAGCTGGCTCCACCACGGCTCCGGCGGTGATCACGAGCCGGTTCGGGACGAGGAACCGTGAGCGACTTTGCCACGGCCGCCGCGCCTCGATTAGATTGCTCACGTGTAGCGCCACCGCACCCGCACCGCGAGGCCATGACGTGCTCCAACCTGCCTGTCCAAGGTTCCTCGGCCGATCGCTCCTCGGGCTCGCAGCGATGCTCTCGGCCGCCTGCGCCGATGAGTCCGCCAGCGTGCCCGACGCGACCGACTCCGGCGACACGGCCCCCGACGACGACACCGCCGACACCCGCCCAGGTACGCCGACGCCCTGGATCTTCGAGGACGACGCAAGGCCATCGCCGACGCTGGGCAAGGCCGAGCTGGAGGGCGCGGTCGCCGCGGCGGTGCGCGCCTCGCTCGAGCTGGACTCGGTCGCCGTGCGCGACCTCCACGACCTCCTCTTTCCGCCGCCAGCTCCGGGCACGGGTGACCCGAACGGCTGCCCCTTCGTCCTGACCTACGACTACGGCACGGCCAAGGCCTTCTACTGGCAGGGCGAGTGCACGGCGGCGGACGGGACGCGCTTCTCGGGGCGCGGCTACGCGACCTGGTACGACGACCAGCCCATCGAGCTCGGCACCGTCGACGGCTTCGACTACTACCTCGCCGGGCGCATCGAGGCGGCCGACGGGACGTGGCTCGAAGGCGCGGGCAACGCCACGGCCTACGACGGCGGGGGCGGTGACATCGTCGGCTTCGGGCGGGCGCTCGACGGCACCTTCGAGGCGGGTGGACCGCGCGCGCCGGCCTCGCCCTGGCTCGACGGGACGCGCCGCCCTGCGATGACGGTGACCGGCTGGCGGTACCTGCCGACGGGCGGGAAGAACCTCGTGCTCTCGGGCGGGATCGGCGGGCTCACCGACTTCCCGGGTGGCGTCAGCGCGGTCGCCCTGGACGCCCTCATGGTGCGCACGCTGACGGCCGGCGCGGCCTGCGAGCGCGAGTTCGGCGGCGCGGCATCGGTGCGCGGACCCGACGGCAACTGGTACGATGTGGTCTTCGACGGTCCGAGCGAGGAGGCCCCGGCGGCCACCCCGGCGAGCGCGTGCGACGGCTGCGGCGACACCTTCTTCCGCGGCGACCTGCTCGCGCCGACCTGCGTGCCGACCGCGCCGTTCATCGGCTGGGAGCTCCAGCCATGGTGAGGCCCGCGGCGACATGGCGCAGACGCGTGCGGGCCGCGCTCGGGTGGGGCCTCGGGCTGATGGTCGCGGCCTGCGATACGCAACCGACCACACCGCCCGGGCAGACCTCGGACACCCAGGCGCTCGACGCGGACGCGCAGGACGACGCGACGGCGACCCACCCCGGCTTCGTCGAGGTCTTCGACTCTCCCGCGCCCGCCGCCACGCTCGAGGGCGCCGCGCTCCTCACGCGCCTGTCCCTCGATCTGCGCGGCACGCGGCCGAGCCCGGACGAGCTCGCGCGTCTGGAAGCCACTCCGGACGAGGCGACGCTTGGCGCGATCGTCGACGCGATGCTGCAGGACGCACGCTTCGGCAAGCGCGTGCGCGACCTCTTTGCGAGCGTGCTCCGCACCCGCGTCGAGGACTTCCCGGTCGGCGCGGCAGCGCTCGGGCTCGACCCGGCGGACGAAGGCGAGCTCTTCCAGTCGATCGGCGAGGAGCCGCTCGAGCTCATCGCGCGCGTCGCGACCGAGGACCGCCCGTGGACCGACCTCGTCACCGCAGACTGGACGATGGCCGACGAGACGCTCGGCGCGGTCTACCCGGTCGAGCGCCAGGCCGGCCCTGGCTGGCGGCCCGCGCGCTATACCGACGGGCGCCCCGCAGCGGGCGTGTTGGCGACCAACGGCCTCTGGTGGCGCTACCTGTCCGACGGAGTGAGCTACGGCCGCGGCCGCGCCAACGCCGTCGCGCGCATCTTCCTGTGCGCCGATTTCCTGAACCGTCCCGTGGACTTTCCGCGCGACATCGACCTCACGGACGAGGCCGGGATCCGCGCCGCGGTGCGCGAGAACGCGGGCTGCATCGGGTGCCACGTGGCACTGGACCCGCTGGCCAGCTACCTCGCCGGCTTCCAGTACACCGACAAGACCGCCTCCGAGCTGGTCGCCTACCACCCCGAGCGCGAGCGCCAGTGGCGCGTCATGACGGCCCTCGCACCCGCCTACTATGGGACCGCGGGCTACACGCTCGGCGACCTCGGGCGGCAGATCGCGGCCGACCCGCGCTTCGTCACGTGCGCGGTCGAGACCACCTACGAGCTGCTCGTCCGGAAGAAGGTCGACCCCACCGACCGCGCCGAGCTCGACGCCCTGACACGCCACCGCGAGGCCTTCCTGGCCGGCGGGCTCACGCTGCGCGCGCTGGTGCGCTCGATCGTCGGCGACCCGCGCTATCGCGAAGGCCCCGGCGGCGCGGGCCACGGCGAGCGCGTCGTCACCCCCGAGCAGTGGGGCGACGTCCTCCAGGACCTCACCGGCTATCGACTCCAGGAAGGTGGGGTCGACCTCCTGACGACCGATCTCAGCGGCCTCCGCACGCTGGCCGGCGGCGGCGACGGACGCGCCGGGGCCGAGCCCGCCTCGCTCGCGACGACCACCATGGTGCTCGCCTGGCGCCGCACGGCCGAGGCCGCCGCGCGCTACGCCGTCCAGGAACCGGTGCGCCCACCCGCGGCCGCCGCGCTGTTCACGGTGTCGCTGGATGCGCCTCCGACACCACCCGCAGCGAAGGCCGTCGAGGACCCGGCGATGCGCGCGCAGGTCGCCACGCTGTTCCTCCGCATCTTTGGCACGCGGGTCGCCGACGACGGCCTCGAGGTGCGGGCGACGCTGGCGCTCTGGGACCAGCTCGCGCGCATCGACGGTCCTCGCGAGGCGTGGGCCGGCGTCCTGACCGCGCTGCTCCGCGACCCGTCGCTGACCCTCTATTGAAAGGCACGCCATGACGCACTCACGACGCACCTTCATGTCGCGGCTCGGCCAGGGGCTCTTCGGGCTCGGGCTGGTCGCGGGCGGGGCCGGTCTCGCGGGACTGGTCGGGCGGGCGGGCCAGGCGCTGGCAGCCGGGGGCGCCAAGCGGCGCTTCTTGTTCGTCGTCAACCAGGGCGGCTGGGACCCGCTGTGCGCGCTGGCGCCGATGTTCGACAACGCGCGCGTGGTGATGCCGGTCGGGGCGACGCGGGCCACGCTCGGCGGGATACCCTTCGTGGACCACGCGCAGCGGCCGGCGGTGCGCGCCTTCTTCGCGGCGCACGCGGCGCGCAGTGTCATCGTGCATGGCCTGTCGGTGCGCAGCGTGTCGCACGACATCTGCCAGGTCACGATGATGACGGGCGCCCCGACGGGCGGCGCGCCGGACTTCGCGACGCGGCTCGCGGTCGCCGGGACGGACGCGGCGCTGCCGCACTTCGTCGTGTCGGGGCCGACCTATCCGGGGGCGCTGGCGTCGTTGGTCGCGCGCGGCGGGCGCACCGGGCAACTGCAGGAGCTCATCACGGGCAGCCTCGCGGAGCGCGGCGACGTGGCCGTGACGAGCGCGTCGCGACCGGCGGCGCGGGCCATCGAGGACTTCGTCGCGCGGCGGACGGCGGCCTTCGCAGCGGCGGCGCCGGGGCCGCGGCGCGAGGCGTTGGTGACGGCGCTCGGGCGCGCGGCGCGGCTCGAAGATCTCCAGTGGGACATGAGCTTCGCGTCCGATGGCAGCTTCACGAGCCAGCTCGAGATCGCGGTGGAGGCGCTCGAGCGGGGCATCGCGCAGTGCGTGACGGTGTCGCCGCCGGTGAGCTGGGACACCCACACCAACAGCGACAACCAGCAGTCGCCGCTGTGGGAGGCGCTCTTCGCGGGGCTCGGGCAGGTCATGGATCGGCTGCGCGACGTGGTGGTCGTGGTGGTCTCGGAGATGGGGCGCACGCCGCAGCTGAACGCCGACCAGGGGCGCGACCACTGGCCCTGGACCAGCGCGCTCGTCGTCGGCGATGGGCTCACCGGCGGGCGCGTCGTGGGCGGCTATGACGCGGGCTATGCGGGACGGGGGATCGACCCGCGCACGGCGGAGATCGACGACCAACGTGCAGCCCCGACCCCGGCCGTCCTCGGGGCGACGCTCTTGGCGCTGGCCGGCCTTGACCCAGGCGTGCTCGGGCCGGGAGCGACCCCGCTCGAGGGGCTCCTCGCATGAGGCGCGCAGTGATGGCGCTCGTGGTGGCGGCGCTCGGCGCTTGCGATGACGCGGCGGACGGGCGCGACGCGCAGGGTGACGCGCAGGACAGCGATGGGGCGAGCGAGGTCGACCCGTGTGAGCTCGCGCCGGTCCTCACGTGGGACAACTTCGGCGCGGGCTTCCTCGTCGAGAACTGCCAGCCCTGCCACGCCTCGGGGGCCGTAGACCGGCACGATGCCCCGCGGGCCGTCGTCTTCGACACGCGGGCGGACGCTGCGGCGCGTGCCGATCGCATCCTCGAACGAGCAGTGAATGTGCCCGAGATGCCACCCGCGGGCGGGGTGTCGGCGGCGGACCGGGCGCTGCTCGAGGCCTGGGTGCTCTGCGATCTGTCGCGCGACCGGTGAGTCTCCCTTGCGACCGACGGTCCCGGGCTGCTACCACCTCGGGTTGGCGCGGACGGCCGCGAACGGAGGCAGCGTGCGAGCTCTGAGACGAACCACCACCGAGCCCGGCTCCCGCGCGAGCACGATCGCCCAGCTCGGAAAGCTCGGCCCGACGGTCGCCCTCTTGGCGCTCACCCTCGGGCTCGCGGCGTGCCCCGCCGACGGGACGCGCACCGGCACGAGCGACACGCAGGACGCCGTCGACACCACCGACACGCGCGACACCGGCGACCCCGACACGAACGTCTCGAACGACACCGACGCGGACACGACCGACACCGACGCGGACACGACCGACACGCCCGACACCTCGGCCGACTCCGACACGGCCGACACCGACACTGTCGCGACCGACACCGACACAGTCGCGACCGACACCACCTCGCCCGCGGCCGTCATGCGGGTTCACCTGCTCGACGTCGGGCAGGGCGAGGCGATCCTCGTCGAGTTCCCCTGCGGTGCCATGCTCGTCGACACCGGCGGCGAGGTCACCGAGGCCTCGGCCTCGAGCCCCGCCTTCGACAGCGTCTCCGCCCTCGAGTCCCAGCTCCGCGCGTTCTTCGCGGGCCGCCCCGATCTGAACAACACCCTCGACCTCGTGGTCCTGACGCACCCGCACATCGACCACACCCGCGGCGTGCCGCGCCTCATCGAGCTCGTCCAGCGCGGCGACCTCACCATCAAGAACGTCGTCACCAACGGCGCCGAGGGCTCCGGCTCCGGCGTCTCCGAGCAGCGCGAGCTCCATGACTTCGCCGACAGCGAAAGCGACGTCGGCCGCTGGTATGTCCTCCAGCGCAAGACCACGCCGCTCGGCCAGGTCAACGCGGTCATCGACCCCTTCCCGGCCTGCGCGAAGGGCGACGGCCCCGCCATCGACCCGCGCATCACCGCCCTCTGGGGCCGCATCGACGAGACCTCGCCGCTCTGGTCGAGCTGGCTGCCCGACGACCTCGCCGACCAGAACAACCACAGCGTGGTCTTGCGCATCGACTTCGGCGAGTCGTCCATCCTCATGACGGGCGACCTCGAAGAG
>JAEUKJ010000051.1 GCA_016792665.1 Deltaproteobacteria bacterium
CCGGGGCTGCGCGTGCCACTCGCGGGCTACTGGACGCGGGCGCGCCTGGACGCGCACGACCTCTTGTTCCCGTTCACGTGGGGGTCTCTGCTGACCGCGGTGGACGGGCCGAGCTCGGTGACGAGTCGACCGAGCGTGGTCGTCCTGCGGCTCGAGGCGTTGTCCCACGGCGAGGAGTCGGGGGGCACGACCGGGCCGCCGCTCGGGCTGCGCGCGGTCATCCCCTTGAAGCTGCCGGCGGGCGTCGACGCGAGCACCATCCGCGACGGGCTCGAGCTGCCCGACAAGGCCCTGGTCGGGGCGACCATCGGGCTGCGCACCTCGGCCCAGGACCTCTGGATCATCACGCCCACGCGCCTTCGCTTCGAGCGCGTCGACCGTCGGGTCATCGTCGGTTCGATCGAAGGTGAGGCCCGGCGCGGTGCCAAGGGGCAGCGCGCGCGACGCTTCACGACGACCTTCATCGCGATGCGCGCGCCCGACGGCAACGATGCCGCCGCGGGCCTCGTGGCGCCGGATGGGTTCGTGCCGCCCGACTCGGGGGGCCCGGCCGACCCGAGGCCCTGAGCCGGTCCTTGGCGGACGTCGCTCGGCGCGCTATGCCGGAGCCGGTGGCCGTTCTCGGGCAGGCAGGTCGACGATGAAGGTGGGGCAGGATGCGCTCGACGTGGCGCACGAGGTGTTCGACGCGGCGGTGGCACTCGCGTCGGCGATGACCGGGGTGCTCGCGAGCTCGGTCGCCAATGACCACACGCTCGACGAGGCGCGGCTCGATGCGCGGCAGAGTGACGCGTACTGGCTGTCGGTGATGTTGTCGCGGCTGCAAGCGGCGCGCTCGATCCTGGGGTTCGCGACGCGGCGCGAGAGCCCGCTGGCGGTGGCGCAGGCCAAGCTCTTCGTGGCCGAGCTGGCGAGTGAGCTCGCGGGCGAGCTGGCGTTCAAGCACGACAGCTGGGGGCTCTCGCGCGACGTGGTGCAGGCGGCCCTCTTCGGGGAGCGCGTGGCGGCGTTCGTGCGCGACACGCTGGACGCGGCCTACTACGAGCACGTCGGGGACCTGGTCTTGCGCGAGTCGCAGGACTACGGGCTCGACAAGGAGCGCGAGCTGATCAGGCAGCAGTTCCGACGCTTCGCCGAGCAGAAGGTCGTGCCGGTCGCCCAGGCGGTGCATCGCGAAGACCTCCTCATCCCGGCCGAGATCATCTCGGCGGTGGCCGAGCTCGGGTGTTTCGGGCTCTCGATCCCCGAGCGCTATGGCGGCCTCCAGCCCGATGACCGCCACGACAACCTCGGCATGTGCGTCGTCACCGAAGAGCTCTCGCGCGGGTCACTGGGCGTGGCGGGCAGCCTCATCACGCGACCCGAGATCCTGTCGAAGGCCCTCTTGAAGGGAGGGACCGACGAGCAGAAGGAGACCTGGTTGCCGGCCCTGGCGGCGGGCGAGAAGCTCTGCGCCGTGGCCGTGACCGAGCCGGATTTCGGGAGTGATGTCGCCGGGTTGAAGGTGGCCGCCACGCCCGTCGAGGACGGCTGGGTGCTCAACGGTCAGAAGACCTGGTGCACGTTCGCGGGGCTCGCCGATGTGCTGATGGTGCTCGCGCGCTCGGATGCCGATCCGAAGAAGGGACACCGCGGGCTCACGATCTTTCTGGCGGAGAAGCCGCGCTTCGACGGGCACGACTTCGCGTGGGAGCAGCCGGCGCGGGGCGAGGTGCCCGGCGGCAAGATCACGGCGCGGGCCATCGACACGATCGGCTATCGCGGCATGCACAGCTTCGATGTGTTCTTCGAGGACTTCTTCGTGCCGGACAAGGATGTCCTGGGCGGACTCGCGGGGATCGGGCGCGGCTTCTACTATCAGATGGAGGGCTTCGCGGGCGGGCGCCTCCAGACCGCGGCGCGCGCGACCGGGCTCATGCAGGCGGCGCTGGACGCGGCCGTGCGCTACAGCCGCGAGCGCAAGGTCTTCGGGGTGCCGATCGCGAACTACCAGCTCACGCGCATGAAGCTCGCGAAGATGTCGACGCTGACCCAGGTCGCGCGCCAGTTCACCTATGACGTGGCGGCGCTGCTCGATGCCGGCAAGGGGCAGACCGAGGCGTCGATGGTGAAGCTCTGGGCGAGCCGGCAGGCCGAGTGGGTGGCGCGCGAGGCGATGCAGCTCCACGGGGGCATGGGCTACGCCGAAGAGTACGACGTGAGCCGCTACTTCGTGGATGCGCGCGTGTTCTCGATCTTCGAGGGGGCCGAAGAGGTCCTGGCCTTGAAGGTCGTGGCGCGACAGGTGCTGCAGCGGTGGCTGGACGAGAAGAGGAACCAGGAGGGCGCGCGATGACGACGAAGGGCAGCGAGGCGATGGGGCAGCCCGGCGAAGCCAGGCCTTCGGAGGCGATGGGGCAGCCTGGCCTGGCCAGGCCTTCGGAGGCGATGATCAACGAGGGCGGCCCGGTCGCTGAGACCGTGCGCGAGGGCGGCACGAGCGAGGTCGTCAAGGTCAAGGGCAAGGGCTTCGTGTTGGAGGTCGGGCCCTACCGGGGACACGTCGAGGCCGGCGACATCGCGGTGGGCGAGGTGGTGCGGCGCGAGTATGGGCACTACCTCGAGGACTGCGTGCCCGGGACCGTGTTCGTGCATCCGCGCGGGGTGACGCTGGATCGCGGGTCGATGCTGGCGTACGCGCGGGCCTTCATGGAGGCCAACCCGCTCTATCTCAATGAGTCATTCGCGGTGAGCCAGGGGTACAAGTCCCTGCCCGCGGCGCCGCACATGGTGATGAACCTGGCGCTGTCGCTCGGGGTGCAGAACGACAGCGAGAAGGCCATCGCCAACCTCGGCTACTGGGACGTGCGCTTCTTGAGGCCGGTGTACGCGGGCGACACGCTGGTCGGGAAGACGCGCGTCATCGACCGCAAGGACCGCGGCGCGGACAAGCCGGGCATCGTCACGGTGGAGACCCTGGCCGAGAACCAGGACGGCCGCGTGGTGGTGCAGTACCAGCGGAAGATCATGCTGCCGCGGCGCGGGACGGACGCCATCGGCGCCGAGAGGGTGACCTCGGAGGTCGCGTTCCCGTGGCACGAGACGCCGAAGCTGCATGTGCCGTTCGTGGCGCGCGGTGGAAGCGGGCTGACGTCCGAGGGGTCGACGCTC
>JAEUKJ010000063.1 GCA_016792665.1 Deltaproteobacteria bacterium
GGCAATGTCGGAAGCGACGGAGTGCGCGGGAACCGATCGCGGTACGCCGCGAAGCCCTCGGGGGCCCAGCACGTCGAGGTCGTCGAGGTCGTCGAGGTCGTCATGAGGGCGACCTCAGAAGTAGCGCTTGTCGAACATGGACAGTGCGGCCGGGTCCTCGGGGAAGCGCATCGGGGGCTTGAACATCAAGAGCCAGCGGTACCAGAGGGGCTGGGTCTCGCGCCGGTCGGACGCGGCGTAGAGCTCTTGCCAGGGGAGGTAGGGGCGGCGGTGGTGGGTGAGGTTCATGTTGAAGCTCAGCCAGAGCCAGCGCAGCGGGGTCGGCAGGCGCAGGTTGTAGGCGCCCTCGACGACGTGCAGCGGGGTGCGGAGGTGATAGACCCACTGGAGTGACGACCACGAGAACGCGAAGGCGACGTACGCGAGGAGCAGCGTCGTCAGCGACCAGGGGCCGAAGGCGCCGACGAGGGTCCAGAAGGCCGCGAGGCCCAGGGCTTCGAGGCGCATGCGCGTCCAGTCGCGGGCTTTGAACTGCGCGAAGGCCGCCGAGTAGGTGTTGTAGCGCTCGCTGGCGCTGAGCCAGGTGATGGCGCGATAGGGGATGAGGAGGGCCAGGAAGGGGAAGACGAGGCCCGAGAGCCAGAGGCCGACGGTCACGGCGAAGTAGTAGAGCGCGGTCTTGCCGAGCGGGGACTCGCCCTCGTGGATGAACTCGCCTTGCTCGGCCGGGGTGCGGTTCCGGACGTGGTGGCCCCAGTGGTTGACGCGGTGGAGGGTCGCGGAGGTGCCGAACAGCGTCGCGCCGACGAGGCCGATGCCGTAGTTCACGCGCTGGTCGGGGTGGGCGTTGTCGTGGAAGTACTCGTGCATCATCGAGAAGACGCCCTGCAGGAGCATGCAGAAGGCGAAGACCGAGAGCGCGGCGAGGGCGGGGGCGCGGTCGATGGTGTGCTCGATGGCGGTCAGCAGCGCGGCCCAGCCGGCGACCTGGAGGGCGAGCACGACGAGGTTCTGGGTGCCGTAGCGGCCCTTCCTCTTGGAAGGGATCGCCTCGGGCTGGAAGGTGTCGGGAAGGGCGGCGCCGCCCGGCTGGGCCGCGGGCGAGACGCGCTTCCGGGTCGGGGTGTCGGGCCGATTGGACCGATTGGACCGAGGGGGCCGATCGGGCACCTGGGCGGGGGTCGTCATGGCGCGCACCTTACATCGACTTGGCGGGCTTGCGCAGGTCTTGTCGCGATGCGAGGCTCGACCGGCTGCCGTCATTTTCGCGGCACACCGAGCCGATGACGATGACGCGACGACGCGGACAAGGGGACCGAGCAATGATGATGCGCATGGGTGTAGTGGCGAGCTTTCTGGCCGTGGGCGTGCTCGCCCCGAGCTGCGATTCGGACACCGAGGCAGCCAAGAAGCTGACCTACTCGGGGCACATCCTCGATGCCCTGGACTCGGCGCCGCTGGCCGGGGTCGAGCTGTGCATCACCAGCCCCTCCGGGATCCCGTGCGTCACCACCGACGCCACCGGCGCCTACACGATCCCCAACCTGCCGGCCGAGACGCGCGTCACCGCCACCGTCAAGAAGGCCGACTACTTCCCCGTCAACGCCGCCTTCATCACGCGCACGACCGACTTCACCATCGACGCGGTGCTGCTGAAGACCGCGCTGGTCGAGGTCGCCTTCGCGGCGGCCAATGTCACCTTCGACACGACCAAGGGGGCGGTGTTGGTGCGTGCCTACGACCCGGCGTTGGGCTTGACGTCGACGGTCGAAGGCATCGTCGGCGAGATCGATCCCGACGCGGGCGATGGGCCGATCTACAACAGCGCCGACTCCATCCCGACCGACGCGACCTCGACCTCGACGTCCGGCACCTGGGCCGTCGTCAACCTCGAGGCCGGCACCTATCAGGTGCGCAGCTCGGGCACCGGTCGGACCTGCCCCGGTACCTTCCACTGGCCGGGCAGCAAGGGCGCGGGCTGGATCGAGACGCCGGTCGTGGCCGGCTCGGTGACCTACGTGTATGTCGACTGCCCCGCGAACTGACGAATCCTCGAGCGCGAGCGAGCCGCGTTGGCCGCAAGGAGCGACTGAAGCGCGCGACGAGGTGACCTCGAGGTCGCCGCGGGAGGTCGCGATCGCGTGGGCGACGCGGCACCCGTGGTGGTGGCTCGGGCTCTACGAGGTCGTGACTGCGGCGTTGTACCAGTGGGCGATCCGCGCGCCGCTGTACACGCCGTTCCGCGTCGCGGCGACGGCGATCGATCGCGCGATTCCCCTCGTGCCGGAGACGGCCGGCCCGTACCTCAGCTACTTCCTCCTGATGCCGAGCTTCGTCTGGTTCCTGCGCCGTCGCCCCGACCGCGGGGCCTGGCTCATGGCGGCAGGCTTCGTGGTGCTCGGCAACCTCGTCATCAACCTGGCGATCCCGACCGAGATCGCCGAGCCGCTGAGGCCCGAGGATGCTGGCGGCTGGTTGCTCGCGCAGATCATCTCGGGGGACACGCCGCGGGCCGCGCTGCCGAGTGGGCACGTGACCCTGCCGGTGGCGTTGGCGGCGCTGTCTTTTGCCGGGCGAATGCCCTGGCGCTGGCTCTATGCGGTCTGGGCCGCGATGCTCGGCGTCGTGATCCTGACGACCAAGCAGCACCACTTCCCAGATGCGATAGGCGGGCTCGCGTGGGGTCTCGTCGGGTCGTTCATCGCGCTGCGCGTGTTCGGGCTGGGCGCGCGCGCGAGGGCGCCATGACGAAGGGGCCCGATCCGAGCCGGGCGCGTGAGGCGAGGCCCGTCGTGCATGCGCGGACCGTCGCGGCGATCCTCCTCGAGCTCGCCGTGTGCGCCCTTGTGCTCGTGTTCACCCTGAGCCACTGGCACGCGTGGTCGGTCGCGCGGGCGATGGTGGTGATCGCGACGCGGCAGCACGCGCTCTTCATCCTGTACCACGACGCGGTGCACGTGAACGTCG
>JAEUKJ010000064.1 GCA_016792665.1 Deltaproteobacteria bacterium
TCGGCAGCCGTCGGTCGCTTCCAGTCGCCCTGGTCGCGCCCCTCGAGCCACTCGTTCATGATCTCGACGTCGGGCACTTCTTCGGCCTCGGTGATCTCGACCGTCGAGTTGCCGCGCGTCTCGTCCGACAGGTAGTCGAAGCACTTGGTCGCGTCCTCGGCGACCTTCTTGTCGGGCGAGTCCCGCTTGGTCTGCGCGTCGAGCCGGTCCTTGTAGCGGAACTTGCACTCGGCCGCGAGCTTCTCGGCCTCGGCCGCCTGCTTCTTGATGGCCTTGGGGCTCTTCGTGCTGGACGAGAGCACCTGCACGCGCTGGTTCGAGTTGAACGTGAGCCAGATGAGGAAGTGAATCGGGTGGAAGTGGTCGAGGATGCCACGCCACTCCTTCACGTCGATGCCGATGTGCTCGGCCACGTCCTTCGACAGCCACGTGAACGGCAGGACGGTCGAGATCGCGTCCTTGGCGATCGAGGTGCCCTTCAAGATCTTCTTGAAGTCCGAGATCTTGCCGTCCCAGTCCTCGGCCTTCGACAAGCTCGCGACCCAGTCGACCTGGTCGCTCCACTCGCTCACGTGCCGCGTCACGATCTTGCGGAGGTAACGCTTCTCCTCCTGGTACTCGGGGTCGAGCCAGAAGGACTCGATGGTGGACTGGTCGAGCACCTTGTCGGGCAGGAGCGAGCCACTCTTGCGCTTGCCCGTGGTCGTCCCGAACAAGGACAGGATGTCGTTGTTCTCGACGAAGAGGTCGCTCTCGACGTCGTCGTCGAGCTCGGTCAGGAAGCGCCCGTGGACGCCCATGTCGATGGCGTCTTTCCAGCCCACCGTGTCGGCGAAGACCTCGATGTGGACCTGCGACTTCCAGTCGCCCTCGGGGCCGAACATGCCGACGCGGCCGATGGTCTGGCCCGCGGACAGGACGACCGGGTCCTCGGCGTAGGCGATCTTGGCGACGTAGCCGCGCTTCAAGGCCGCCGTGTGGTTGCCGACCTCGAGCCAGACGTCCTTCGAGATCTCGTCCTCGGGCAGTTCCTCGGGAGCGGCTTCCTCGGGCTTCTCCTCGCCCTTCTTCTCGTCCTTCTTCTCGTCATCCGGGGGAGGCGCTTCCTCCTTGCCCTTGTCGACGCGATTCAGGTCCTTCAGCCACGAGAGCTCGGGGTCGTCGAGCTTGTCGGTGTCGATCGGCTCGAGGTGCATGTAGAGCGAGTAGAAGACGAACTTCTTCGGGTCGAGGCCCTTCTTCTTCGCGGGGATGGGCACCGTGTGCTTCAGCAGGACGAAGTTGTTGTGGCCGAGCTTGGTCGGGTTCTTGCCGAAGCGCGCCGCGACGATGACGCCGTCGGTGAGTGCGTAGACCTTGCTGCCGCGCGGGGCCGCGAGGTGGATGCCACCGTGCCAGGTCTGGTTGATCCCCATCGGGTACCAGCCCGAGGTCTGCGTCTCGTTGTTCTTGAAGTACTCCTCGGCGTACTCCTTGACCTTGTCGGCGGCGAGCAGCGACTTGATGTTCTTGCCGGTCTCGAGCTCGATCGGGAACGAGTTGAACTCGTTGCCGAGCGCCGCGAAGACGCGCTGCCAGTCGAAGCCCGGCCCCGGATCCCAGCGCTGGGTCTCCCAGTGCCAGTGCGCCATGAAGCCCTGGTGCCCGATGGGCTCGTCCAGGATGCGACCGACCACGTCACCCTTGGGGTCCACGGGGTACGCGGCCTTCAGGTTCTTGAACATGCTCTGCTTGGTCAGCAGCTTGAGGAGCTGGATCAGGGCGACGTACTGCGGGTCGGTGTACCCGTAGCTGCGCACCTTGGCGCCGTTGATCTCCATGATGTCGGACACGGGGCGCTTGTGCTTGACCTTGGCGTCGACCTCGCTGATGCGCTTGTAGTCGGGCGAGTACGGCGGTTTGTCCGGCTCGCGCACCAGGTTCGGCAGCATGTTGTTCATGTCGAGGCCGATCGACTTATTGTTGGCCTCGCCGGCGTGATAGCCGCAGTCCATGATGTCGAGCATCTGCCAGAGGACCCCGTCCCAATCGATGACGAAGTGGGACGAGAGCGAGCGGGCGGTCAGCGCGCGAAAGCACGCGGCGCCGTCCTGCGCGATGTCGGTGTGGATCACCATCTGGTGCACTTGCTCGAAGAGCTGCTCGATGGTGGTGACCTTGAGCCCCGGCTTCTCGTAGCGGTAGCCGAACATCGGCATGCCGTCGGGGGAGTCGGCCCCGTAGAAGTTGTAGGCGCCCTCCATGTCGTAGGTGCGCACATCGATGTCGGCCGACGCGAGCTCGAAGCGCTGGCCCATGATGAGGATCTCGTTCGTCTTGTCCGTCCGCGGCGTGACCGGGAACCAGGGAGGCGTAGGCATCGATTATCCCTTCTTGGCCTTTTCCATGGCCTTCTTCTGGGCTTCCTTGGCCTTCTTCGCTTTCTCGATCGCCTTGGCCTTGGCCTTGGCGGCGGCATCGTTGCCCTTGCCGGCAGCACCCTTGGCGCCCTTGGCAGCCTTGGCCGAGCCGTCCGAGAAGAGCTTCTTGCCGAGCTTGAACAGCAGCAGGAGCACGAGCAGCCCGACGCCCGCGAGCGCGGCGAGGAACCCGGTCTTGCCGAGCTTCGCCTGCCCGAAGGTCTTGAACTCGCTGATCATCGACTTCTCGATGGCCGGCGGCACGACCGCCTTGAAGGGCTCCGAGCGGGCCGTGGCGCTGCTGCTCGCATCGCCCAGCAACCCGCGGACCTCGACCTCGTACTGGAGCTCGGCGTTGGGCTTGGCCTCGTCGTCGACGAAGGTGATGACGACCTGGTTGTTCAGCTCGGTGATGAGGTCGTCGTAGTAGTCGCCGACCTGGTTGGCGTCGGCCGCGTAGCGCGAGGTGCCGCCGGTGCGCCACGCGAGCACGTCCAGGCGCTCACGCGCGTACTGCGGTGCAGTCGGGTGGGTCACCGAGTAGATGCGGATGTTGGCCGCCTTGGCGAGGCCGATCCAGGTCGGGAGCTTCTCGACGAAGCTCGCCTGCTCGATGCGCACGTCCTTTTCGAGCTGCTCCTGCACGCAGGCGTTGACCTTCTCGCGGAGGTCCTTGCCGGTGAGCGCCTTGATCTCGTCGCGACCCTGGCACTCGACGGTGTACTTCTGGCGGCAGTCGGAGGCCGCGTTGATGTAGCCGTCGCGACCGTCCCCGGTGAGGATGAGGATCTTCGGCATGGACGGCGTGCCGTCCTTCACGAGCATCTCGAGGGCCGCGTCCATGGCGGTGAGCCGCTTGGGGCCACCTTCGGAGCCCTCGCCGGGGAAGCCGGTCGACTTGATCTCGTGCTCGGGCTTCACGCAGATGCGCTGCGAGATGCCGAAGAGCTGCGGCCAGAAGCCGTCATAGGACATCTTGCCGACCATCTTGCCGAGCTCGCCGTAGTCCTTCGTGAGCCCGCAGCGCGCCTCGTTCTTCTTCGGACCCGTCGCACCCGCGGTGCCGGCCTCGGCCTCTTTGGCGGCGAGCTCTTCCGGGGTGAGACCCCAGTTGGCGATGTTGTCGCGGTCCCACTTGTCGCATTTCTCGCGCTCGGTCTCCAAGCGCGTGAGCGAGTTGGTGCGGCCCTCGGTGTACACGTACGAGAAGACGAAGTCCGTGTACCAGAGGGCGTTCATCAGGTTGGTCTTGCCGAGCTTCTTGAAGAAGAGGCCTGCACCATTGCGCGAACGCTCACCCAGGGTGCCGTTGCGGTACTCGGGGTCCTGGAAGCCGGGCACCACGACCGCGATGGCCGAGCCCTGGTCGACCTCGGCTGCGAGGGCCAGCTCGGGCGGAGCCTTCTCCTTCAGCTTCTTGTCGTCCTCGGACATCGTCTTGGGCCAGCCGATCTCTCCCGAGCTCTCGATCGAGAAGAGCATCTCCGCCGAGCCCTTGTCGGGCTTGCGATAGAGCGTGATGCCGCCGATGTCCTTGTCGCCCGGTGGCTTCCAGCGGCGCTTCAGGACCGAGGCCCAGATACGGATCTTGGGGGCCTGGCTCGTGTCGATGAAGTTGATCTTGGCGAGCGGGAAGTCCGCGCGCGCCGCGTCACCGGCGACGACGACGGAGCCGAGCGAAACGCCGAGGGCCAGCGCGAGCAGGGGAGTTCGAAGGTGGGGCATTCGCAGGGTCCTCGGGAACGCGAGAGGCGTGCCGCCATTGGCCGGGGGTGGCCAGAGCCGGTTCAGCAGAACCAGTGGAAGGTCTTGAGCGCGTAGGTCGCGGGGTCCTCGGTGACGATGCGCTCGCCCTGGGCGAGGACCTCGACATGGTAGGTGTACTCGCCGGCGACGCGCGCCTCGTACGGGTAGGCAAGCGCCGTCTCGATGCGGGCTTCGCCCCGACGGAAGACGACCGGGCCGAGGTCGCGCACGAGGTGCTCACGCGGGGTCTGGATGTGCAGCCAGGCGCGGCCGCGCACGCCTTCGCGGACGTGAGGCAGGGCGACGGCGACCGCGACCGGGACCTCTGGGAAGGAGCCCAGGGCGAGGTCGAAGCGGGCCGAGCGATCGGCGCGATGAGGAGCGGCCTTGGCGAGCCCGACCCCGATACCTGCACCCGCCGCGACGGCGAGCGAGGTGCCGAGGAAGCCGCGACGACCGAGCTTGGATTCGTCGTTCATCCCATGAATCTACTGGGGCTCGGGGCCGCTGGCAAGGGCAGGCAGGTGGCCTCGCGGAGCCGGGGGCGCCCGCGCTCGGGCCGCGTCGAGCGGGCCAGCCGCATCGGGGTGTTGACGGCGAGCGCGAGCTCGCGTGGGATGTGCGCCGATGTCCACCCCGACTCCGGCGCTCTCGGTCCTCGTCTGTACGGCGCGGCGATCGGCGTGGCTCGGTGACCTGCTGGACGACCTCGCGCGCGACACGGTCGACCGACCGAGCCTCGAGGTGATCATCGTCGACAATGACCCGCTTGGCTCGGCACGCGACGTGGTCGTCGGCAGGGATGCGCCGTTCGAGCTTCGTTATGACGCCCTGCCCGAGCCGGGGATCGCGGGCGCGCGCAATCGCAGCCTGGCCCTGGCGCGGGCCGATCGGGTGCTGTTCCTCGACGACGACCAGGCCATCGATCCCGGCTTCTTCGCGGGGCTGGAGTCCGCGTGGCGGCGGCGTCCCCACGGCTTCATCGGGGTGAGGCCGCGCGTCCTGCCGCGCCACGAGCCGGGGGCCGACCCGCGCTTCCATGCGACGCCCAGCTCGAGCCGCCAGCCCATGCAGCCGGTCACGCGCCTCGAGTTCGCGACCAATGGTGTCATGCTCGAGAGAGCGGCCTTGTTGGCTCTCGGGTCGGCCCCGTTCGATCGCTTCTTCGACCTCTCGGGGGCCGAGGACACCGACCTCTTCGTGCGTCTCACACGGCGCGGCGGGCGCATCGCGTGGTGCCCCGAGGTGGTCGTGTGGGAGCGGATCCCGCCCGAGCGCGCGAGCCTCGCCCACCTGTATCGGTACGACTTCCGGGTCGGCGTGACCGGGGCGCTCCTGGCGCGACGCACCCTCGGCGCGAGCACCGGCGCCGAGCTCGCGGAGGTCGCCGCGAAGCTCGCCTGGATCGCGCTGAAGGTCGGTCTGGCACCGACGCGGGTGCGACCGACCGCCGTCGTGAGCCAGCTCGTGCGGGTCGCCGGGCAGGCCTACGGCGCCTTGGATGGGCGCTACGAGCCCTATCGCGCCAAACGCTGACGCGAGGCTCCACGGCCGCGGCCCGGGTGAGTGATCGGCGCCGAAGGCGAAGCCAGTGGCCCGAGTGCGTGATCGACGCCGGGTCCTCAGCGACCGCGAAGACCGAGGACGACCGGGACGGTGCGGACGAGGATGGCCAGGTCGAAGCTGAAGGACGCGCGCTTGAGGTAGTAGACGTCGTGCTCGAGCTTGCGGAAGGCGTCCTCGGTGGAGGCCCCGTAGCCGAGGTGCACCTGGGCCCAGCCGGTGAGGCCCGGGCGCACGAGGTGGCGCAGCGCGTAGAACGGGATCTCGGGGGCGAGCAGGTGGTCGAGCTCGGGGCGCTCGGGGCGTGGGCCGACGAGGCTCATGTCGCCGATGAGCACGTTCCAGAGTTGGGGGAGCTCATCGAGGCGCGAGCGCCTGAGGAAGCGACCCAGACGCGTGACGCGCGGGTCGTCCTGGCCCGCGAAGACCGGGCCGGTCGCGGCCTCGGCGTCGGCCACCATGGTGCGGAGCTTCCAGAGCGAGAAGGGGCGACGATGGAGACCCGCGCGGGTCTGGCGGTAGAAGGCCGGGCCGCGACTGGTGAGGCGGACGACGACGGCGCACGCGAGGACCAGCGGGAGGGCGAGTGGGAGGGCGAGGACGGTGAGGATGAGGTCGAGGAGGCGCTTGGCGCCGAGGTAGAGGGGCGCTCGGCGGACGAGGGCCTCGTCCATCAAGAGCCACGGATCGTCGGGCGTGCGCAGCGGCGTGTAGCCAAAGAGGTCTTCCTCGAAGCGCGCGGCGCTGGAGACCGGGAGGCCGCTGGCGCGGGTCACGGCCAGGGCCTCGAGCTCGGGGCGGGCCAGCGAGGAGAGCGGGCGCGCGAGCACGATGGCGCGCGGTGGCGCGGTGGGCGCGGTGCCTGGGGGCGGACGTGTGCCAAGGGCCTGGAGCTGGGTCGCGTCGACCTCGCGGACCTCGCCGGTGAAGCCACGCGCGCGGAGGCGAGCGATGAGGGAGGTCGCGGTCGACGGGTCGGCCAGGAGGAAGACGGGACGCGCGGCCTCGGCGCGGTGGAGGGCGCGGAGGTGGAGGGCGCGGTGCAATGCTGTGAGCGCCGCGAGGGCCAGGACGGTCGGGACGAAGCCCTCGAGGGCCGGGGGGTTCAGGTCGTAGATGCGCGCCTTCTGGAAGGCGAGCTTCAGGACGAGCCACGCGAGGGCGATGCCGAGGGAGAGGCCCAACGGAGCGAGACGCGCGGGGGCGAGGCGCACGGGCTGGGTCAGGCGATAGCCGCCCGCCAGGAAGAGGCCGACCAGGCCTGCCGTGGCGAGGGTGAGGGCGACCGGTGCGCGGTCGACGCCGACCTCCCAGTCGAGCGGGGCGAAGGCGAAGGCGAGCGCGAGGAGCGCTGCGTCGAGGCCAAACGACACGGCCGCGTAGCGCGTGGCGGAGCGGGTCGCGTGGTGGAGGGACGTGAACGTCA
>JAEUKJ010000066.1 GCA_016792665.1 Deltaproteobacteria bacterium
ACGTCGGCTCCGGGATCGACCTCGGACTCGACCGCGCGGCGCAGCTCGGCGCGCAAGAGGTCGCGGGCCGCACCAGGCTCGCAACCGTCGAGGGCCACGACCGCGGCTACCGCCATGTCGTAAGGTTCGGCCAGGTCGAAGGTGCCGGCGGCGATGGCTCCGGCCATGGCGTGTGCGGCCAGGACTGTCGGTCGGTCTGCGCCCGAGAACGCCGCGAGCGCCTCGATCGCCGCGCGTCGCTCGTCGTCCTCGCTCGCATGGAAGAGGGCCAGCGGCAGGATCAGGACCGGCAGGTTCGCGGGGTCGGGGTGCGCTCCCTCGAGGCGATTGGCGAAGTCTTCGACGACGAAGCGGCCGCGGGTCATGAGGCTCGCCGCGAGGTGTCCCGCGTGCTCGACGACGGGTGTCACCGTGTCGGCGAAGATGCCTTCGCGGAGGAAGGTCGCGCCTGCGACCAGGCCGTAGATCGCGCCACGTGCGTACTCGGGGGCGGCGCTCGCGTGGACCAGGAAGGGCGTGCCGTCGGGGCGCACGCCTACCGCACCGCCGTCAACCATCGGCGTGCTTCAGGCCGAGGAGGCGCTCGAGCAAGCCGGGCTCCTTCGTGTTGATCTGCGGCGCCCTCTTGATGTCCTTGTTGTCCTTCCTGTCCTGCTTCTTCTCTTTCTTCCCCTTGGCGACCGCGATCTGCTTCATCGTGACGTGCCAGTGCAGGCCGTCGCGGTTGAAGGCCTGAGGGCCCTTGTCGCGCTCCTGGAAGAGGGCCTTGGGATCGGCCACCGGCGTGCGCTTGCCGGTCTTCTCGTCCTGGGCCTCGATCGAGGTGATTCGGAAGCGTGTGCCCGGCGGGAAGACGGCCTCCTTCTCCTTGGCCTGATCCGAGAGCTGGGAGATGCTCTTCGCGGTCGTCACATCGGTGATCGTGCGGTGCACCGGGAAGTCTTTGTTGTAGGCGCCGGCTACGGTCGACGTGCTGAAGAAGCCGGGCTCTTCGAAGCCCCTGCCCACGCAGTAGTCGTTGGCGAAGACCTCCTCGAAGGCCCCGTTCCACGCGTCCGAACGATAGGTCTTGTCGAACTTGACGACGTCAACGGGGGCCTGGCTCGGGTCGAGCATCTCGTCGTACTGCAAGTTCGCGGCGCCGCGCGGCACCTTCTCGAGCGCCTTCATCGTGGGCCCGAGGATCTGCCCGTACGACTTCATCCAGCGCTCACTCGCGAGCTGGCCGCGCAGGATCGCGTTCATCGCGTACGCGGCCTGCGTCGTGTAGAGGAACACGAGCGCGATCTCCTTGTCGCTCATCACCTTCTTGTAGCGGGCGTACTCGGGCTTCTGCTTGAGCTTGGTGGCGTGGCTGTTCGCGCTCGTTCGAAACGCATCCAGCATCTCGGGCGTCGAGCCCTTGCCCGCGACGTAGATCACGGTCCCGGCATCGTCCTTGCCGCGCGTCCAATACTTCGCGAGGGCATCGTTCTTCTTCTTCAGCTCGTCGTCGGCGGCCTGCGCCGCCGTTGGCGCATCCCAGAGGCCGGCTGGCGCGGCCTGGGCCGGCGCCGGAGCGACGGCGTGCGCGACCGCATCGACAGGCGCTGCGGCAGCCTTGTCGACCGGCGCCTCGGCCGGCTTGGGAGCCGGAGCCTGAGCCTCGGCCGGCTTGGGAGCCGGAGCCTGAGCCTCTGCCGGCTTGGGAGCTGGAGCCTGGGCCGCCTAACCTGAAACTCCCGCCAACCATCCAGAACAAAAGCTGTTCTGGTGCGGCCGTTTAGCGGCTCTCTGCTATCCAGCCGATGGTGCCGACGCGCCTGTTGGTGTCGCAGGCACGAGGTCGAATCCGAGGCTGATGGCAGCGTGCTTCAGGGACTTGAGGCGCCGCTCATGGTAGGCTCGCTCATAGGCCTCGGCGCCCTGGTCGGTGTACTCCGTGCCGCAGCGAAGGGCGCGATACACCAGGCACGCGAGCTTGCGCGCTGTGGCGAATGCGGCGACGGCGGCGTCTTTGCGCTTGGCGATGTGGCGGTAGTAGGCGCCGAGTGCGGTTTGGGACCGGGCCAAGGCTGTGGCCGCCATGCGCAGGACGGCTCCGACGCGACTCGAACCCGCGCCGTTCTGGCGCTTCTTCGGGAGCGGTACCCCGGCCGAGTACGCTCGGTTGGGACACAGGCGCAGCCACGACACGAAGTGATGCTCGGTCGGGAAGGCGCTCAGGTCGGGGCCGAGCTCGTCGATGATGGTCGAGGCGGCGTCGACGCCGAGCCCGTCGATGCGCGTCAGATCGACCCCAGCCACTCGGAAGAGTTGGTCTCGTCGCT
>JAEUKJ010000107.1 GCA_016792665.1 Deltaproteobacteria bacterium
CCGTTTCCGCGAGCGCCTGGTCGGGCGCGACCGTGATCGTGTACTGGCTCGGGAAGAGCGCCTCGCGCTTGTCCTCCGCGAGCTCCGAGAGCCACACGATCTCCGCTCGCGCCGCCTGGTACCGCCCCAGCATCGTCGACCGGAACCGCGCCAGGTACTTCAACAAGAGCTCGCTCGCGAGCTGCTGCCAGAGCCCGAGGTTCTCCAGCCGACCCGGCTCCACCTCGCGCTTGGGGATCTTCAGCTCGTACCACCCCCCCGAGAGCAGCGCCCGCGTCAGCGGCACCCGCGCCCCACCCCAGTCCACCTCGCGCGGCAACCCGAGGTTCGACCAGCCCTGCCGGGTCTTGTGCTCGATGAGGTCGCGATAGAGCCGGTCGTGGTCGACGAACACGAAGCACGAGAGCGGCCCGCGTTCGACATTGGCCGCCGCCGCCTGCACGCCGGCCGTCGCCCGCCCCTTGATGTCGACCCGTGCATACGCATCGATTACCACCCGCCCTACCCCTGAGCCCATCGACCCGGGCGCGAAGGCCGGCCGCTCGAGCCGCTTCCATTCGCGCTCATCCGGCAGCCTCAAGACCCTGAGATGCGGCATCGGATCGAGCCTCAAGACCGGCAGGACCTCCAGATGCGGCTCGGGCTCTTCTTCGATCCCATCCTGGCGCAGCTCCTCCTCGAAGAGCTCCATGTAGTCCGCGCGCACTCCGAAGATGTTGAGGGTCTCCAAGACCCTCAGCTTCGAGGCCGGCGTCCCCGCGACCGCGAGCTTGTCGCTGGCCTGCGTCGCGCGCTTGAGCGACCGGTTCTGGCCACGCAGCCGCACCCCGCGCCCGAAGAGCTGCACGATCTGCGTCCCCGCGCTCCGGCCGATGTTGAGCAGCCCCATGAGGCTCACGCGCCAGCTCGACCACCCCTCGGTAAACTTCTTCGCGCCGATGAGCATGGTCAGTGTCGAGCCCGGCGCGTTGATCGTCGCGAACAAAGACCCCTTGAAGGCCTTTTCTTCGACGTGCACGAGCCGCGGGTCCAGCGTCTGCTCGACGAGCTTCAAGAGCTTGGCCGGCTCGCCCACGTTGATGACGCCGAACGGCGCCGTTCGGGTCGGGTCGCCGACGTAGAGGCCGATCTCCCCCTCGCCATCCGAGAGCTGCTGCAGGTGCAGGAGCCCTCCCTGCGGCCCCGCATTGAACACCCGCTTCAGCATGTCCTCGTAGAGCGACGCCTTGTCGTGGCCGCGCCGGTTCAGCTCCGGCAGCACCGACGTCACGTCGAAGACGTCCTGACCGCGCCTCGTCGCGAAGCCCGATCGGCCGTGCAAGAGGTCGTCGAGGATCACCTCGGTCGCGTCGCGCTCGCGCACGAGCCGCGCGATGAGCTCCAGGACCAGCACCACGTCGCTCTTGGCCGCGTCGCCCTCGCCGCCGGTGACGCTGGCCCCGACGAACACGCAGAAGGGCCGATCGAGCCCATGCTTGGCCGCGAGCGGCTGGTCGTCGTCCCAGGTCATGAGCTGCTGGGCCAAGACGACCAGCGCGCCCGTCAGGTACGCCCGCCGATGATGGCCTTCGAGCTCGCGCGCCTTCACGGAAGCGCTGCCCCGGATGTTCATGATGCGGAAGTGTTTGCCGTACCCGTCGCCGTAGAACTTCCGGTAGGCGTAGTCGACCAGGATGCTCTTGGCGTACTCGCGCCGGATCTCTTCGTTCTTGGCCGCGGCCTGCGCAAACGTCGCCGAGTACTCGAAGCAGAAGCCCTGCCTCGCGAGCGCCTGCCGGATAGCCCGCCACTCGCCGTCCACGCTCGAGCTGCCCCGGTGCCCCTCGTCGACGAAGACGAGGTTCTCGCCGTCGCCCAGGCTCTCGACGGCGATCGTATCGGGGCCGGGCTTCTTCGAGAACTTGGTGATCTCGATGATCTGCACCACGTCGCCGCGGTTGGAGCCCTCGCCCTTCCGGAAGAGTCGCGCCGGTATGTTGGCCAGATCCAGCTCGGCCTTGTGCTGGGCCGAAAGGCCGGCGTTCGGGCTCACGAGCAGGATCCGCTCGGGCTTCTTCCGTCCATGTCGTTCCAGCGCCGCCAGGAACTGCAGGAGGTTCGCGTGCAGGAGCCAGGTCTTGCCCGAGCCTGTCGCCATCCAGAACGCCAACTTGGCGAGGTCGTCGATCTCCGTCTCGGGGTCGACCCGATACGGCGACAGCCCGAGGTTCACGCCACCAGGCGTAAACCCCGCGAGGAACGCGTCGAGGTCGGCTCTCAGCGCCTCGGCGTCGGTGAAGTAGCGCTCGAGATAGAGCTCGGTGAAGACCAGCGCCAGGTACTGAAAATACTTCCACTGGATCGGCTCGGGCCGCCCCGCGTGGTTGAGCCGGTCGGTGATCGCGAAGACCCGCGCGTCCCAGCGCAACACGTCATCGGCCCCGACCTTCTTGCCCGCCCCCGCACCGAGCTCCAACCCCAGGACGGTCACCAGTGCTTGGCCCATCGGCGTCGGCGCGGTGATCCAGGCCTCGGCCTCGACGGCCTCGAGCGCCTCCTTGAGCGCGTCCCAGCGCTTCTCCGCGCTGGCGCTCGCGGGCAAGGACGGCACGTCGAGCTGGCCGAGCAGCCAGTGGAACAGCACCGTCTGCTGCGAGAAGCTCGGCAGCCCCTTGGGAGCCTTGGCCGTCTTCGCGCCGCCCGCCTTCGCCGTGGCCTTGTCGGCGGCCTTGGCCGCCTTGGGCGCGCGCGCCGCGACCGGCTTGGCCGCCGCCGCCTCGGTCGAAGTCGCCCCGGGCGTCGGGGCGCTCGCGGCGTGGTCGAGCAGCGGCGTCTCGCCGGCCTTCGTCTTCTTGCGGCCGGCCATCAGTCGACGTCCGAGGTGTCGAACATCCGGGCGTGGAAGGTCTCCTCGATGGGTAGCACCTTGAGGCGCGCGTCCTCGCCGACCTTGGTCACGTCGATGTGGTGGTCGCCGTTGATGTAGATGGTGTCGTAGTCCTCGAGATAGATCCGCGTGCCCGGCGACCGCGTCCCCAACATCCTGGCCAGCACCGGCTCCAGCGCCTCGTGGGTCCAGACGGTACAGTCGCGCCAGATGACCAGCACGCGCTCGTCCCGCTCGGTCGTCGTCTTCACGGTGCCCTCGACGAACAACAGGTGCTCGTGCCCAAAGGTGTCGTAGCGCTTCACGTGCAGGCCGAGCAGGTAGTTGAAGGTCTCGACGAGGTCCACCGGCGAGTCCTGCACGACCCCGTCCTTTCGGACCTTGATGGTGTAGCTCCACGGCTTGTCGAACTTCGTGAGGTTCAGCAGCGAGCCACGCGACTCGAGGTCGAGCATGTACCTCAGCGTGTACTGCTCGCGCAGCGCCGCGTCCCCGTCGAGGAGCTGCTGGGCGTCGGGCGTGCGGGTGAGCGCAATGTTCTCGAGCGTGTCGTCATAGGACTCGA
>JAEUKJ010000131.1 GCA_016792665.1 Deltaproteobacteria bacterium
GGACGTGTGCCATGCGTGGGCCCGGCGCGTTCGAGTGCGCGTGCACCGGGCACTTCGCCGGGCCGACCTGTGGGGTCTGCGCCGAGGGCTACGCCGGGGCCAACTGCGAGAGCTGCGCGGCGGGAGCGCACCTCGAGGACGGGGTCTGCGCGCTGAACCGGACCATCAACGCGTGCCAGCTCCAGACCGGGACGGTCTGGGGTTCGCCGGGCGAGGCCCTCACGCTGTCGGCCAGCGTCTCGACCGGCGACATGTCGGCCGCGGGCAGGCAGCCCGGGGTCGACGGCCGCATCTGCTGGCGTGAGGCGGCGATCGCCTGGCCCATCGTCTACGGCGACCTGACCTGCGCGAACGCGAGCTACGTGGTCGACCAGGCCGCGGGCGAGCGCTACGCCGCGACCCTCTCGTTCCCGAAGATCGGCCTCTTCAAGTTCGTGGCGGCGTTTTCGGGCAACGGTGGGACGACCTGGACCGCATGCGACCCCGACGGCATCGCGACCGCGACCATGAAGCCCGGCACCGCGACGATCTACAACGTCGACAACGGCGGCTTCGAGGCCATCGACTCGCCGCTCGATCGCTGGGTCGCCGACCTCGGGCTCGACGTCGAGGCCGAGACCGACCGGGTCCACAGCGGCGGGCGCTCGGTGCGCCTCACCCGGGTGAGCACGGTCAACGCCGACACCGACTTCACGGCCGCCCCCATCGCGGTCGCCGCGGGCAAGAGCTACACGGTCTCGATGTGGTTTCTGGACACGGACCCCAACGCCCGCGCCAACGTCGTCTACGCGTTCTACGACGCGGCCGACGCCCCCGTCGGGGCCACCAGCTTCGGCGGCGTGTACACGGCGGACCAGGCCAGCTGGCAGAACATCACGCGCGTGGTGGTCGCCCCGACCGGCGCGACCCGGGTCCGTATTTCGACGCGCATCTATCAACAGAGCGGCGGCACGGCGACCGGTGGCGCCGTGATCCTCGACGACGTGGGGCTCATCGCCGCGCCTTGACGCGCTGGCTTCATCCGCCTCGCGAACTGCGGTACGAAGGGGCTCCACCCGCGCTGGGTGGGGTTCCCGGAGGTCGCGTGTGAAAACTCCATTGGGGCAGCCTGGCTTCGCCAGGCCTTCGGCGGTGAACATGCCATTGGGGCAGCCTGGCCTCGCCAGGCCTTCGGCGGGGAACAAGCTCCGTCTGCCGTCGCTCTGCCTCGTCACGCTCTGCCTCGGCTGCGGTGACGACGCCCTCTCGGGTCGAGGCGACACGGGCTCGGACGTCGCCGACGTCCATGACACGGCCGACAGCGCCGACACGGCCGACAGCACCGACACGCGCAACCCCGACAGCGCCGACACGCGCGACCCGGACAGCGCCGACACGCGCGACCCCGACAGCGCCGATACCCGCGTCGACGACACCCGCGACGCGGGCCCCGATACGACGGTCACGCCCGATACGACGGTCACGCCCGATACCACCGAGACCTCGGACACCGAGGTCCAGTCCGACCCGACCTGCCCTCCGGCGACCTGCGCCGCAGCGCCACCCGCCCTCGGCGCCGTCAGCGACTGGCGCCACCCCGTCGGCACCGGCTTCGTGACGCTCCAGGGCTCGGCGCGCCACCGCGGACGCGACCTCTACCTGCGCGAGGGAGACGCCCAGTGGGCGCTCGCCAAGTTCGCCTACGGCCCCTTCGACGACGACCTCGTCGACGAGGACATCGACATCTACCTCCTCCGCGACTGCGGCTCGACGTCGCCGACCTGGGAGCTGCTCGGCACCGCGACGACCACCGACGACGGCGACCATGGCACCGTCGAGGGCATCGCCGACTCGGGCGGCTGGGTCTACTTCCCGATCCCCGGCGACAAGACGCTCGGCCTCGGCCGCCATCGTCTCCGCTTCGTCGTGCGCGGCGACCACTCCCAGACCGACCAGTTCATCGAGGTCCTGCCCGCCGACGCACGCTTCGTCGTCTCCGACGTCGACGGCACCCAGACCGAGACCGAGACCGCCGAGTTCACCGCCGTCTTCTTCGGCACCGACCCGGCCGCACAACCCCACGGCGCCGAGGCACTCAGCGCGTTCGCCGCCCGCGGCTACCACATCTTCTACCTCACCGCCCGCCCCGAGTGGCTCGCCGCCCGCACCCACGAGTGGCTCGACGCCCACGGCTACCCGCCCGGCCTCGTGCACACGACGCTGACCTTCACGGGCTCGTTTGGCGGCTCGGCCGAGACCTTCAAGACCGACGAGATGAACGCCCTGCTCGCGCGCTTCCCGGGCAGCATCGTGGTCGGCATCGGCAACACCGCCTCGGACGAGGCCGCCTACCACAACGTCGGCCTGCCCTCGGGCAGCGCCTACCTCTACCAGTTCGACCCGGCCAGCGCCGGCACCCGCGTCGACGACTACGCCCGCCTGGTCCCGGTCGCCCGCGCGCTGCCGAACCGCTGCGACTGACGTCACAAACCCCGGGTGCGTTGCTCCGCCTGGGTTTAAGGCCACGATGTACAGCCAGGATGAGGCCAATGACATCGGATCGACCCCTCACCCCAGAGTCATGGCCATCCCATCGACGTGTCATTGGCGTCACACAGGCAGTCATCCGTTGCCCATCACGCCGTCGTCGACCCGCCCATGGGAGTCACTGCCACCCCATCCCCCTGTCGATGGCCTGGCTCTGACCGTCTACGCCACCCCAATTGCACATTTCGCGCGCCGGGACCGAGCCACCCGAGGACGCCTACAGCCCGCCGGTGTCGCTCGTGAGGATGGTGCCGCGCTCGCCGACCGCGATGATCTTGCCCGGTGACGACTCGCGCAGGTCGAAGAGGTCCCGCTCGCGCGTCGGCGGCGGCAACTGCACCCAGCCGCGCTCGCCGAGGTCGCGCCCGAAGAGGCCCTGCGTGCCCGCCGCGATGACCTTGCCCCCGCTCCTCGGCACGACCCCGAAGAAGCAGTCGCCCGCGTAGTCGATGCCCGCCGAGAGCGCCGTCTCCCAGCGCACGCCACCGCCGCCGTTGGGCACCAACTGGAAGATCGTCGCCGCGACCCCGCCGCCCCCGCTCGAGAGGCCCGCCTTCTCCTGGCAGTAGTTCGAGCCCGAGTTGCCGACGTAGTAGCCGCTGGTGCCGCTGGCCATCGAGACCCCGCGCCCGGTCGAGTAGTTCTGGTACGAGGTCCACGTATCGCCGCCGTCGATCGAGTAGAGGACGCCGGTGTACTGGTTGCCGACGTACTGGTTGTCGATGACCAGCACCCCGTTCAACGGGTCGGCGAACGAAACCGCGTTGGTCCCGTAGACGCCGAGCTTCGTGCCCCAGCTCGTGCCGCCGTTGCTGGTCTTCAGCATCACCTCGCCGGCGCCGCCTGCCCAGCACAGGTTCGCGTCCAGGCACGTCACGCCGCGAAGCTCGAAGTTCTGGCCGCTCGTCAGGTCTCCAAAGGTCTGCCCGGCATCGGTCGACTTCAGGATGGCCCCGCTGCTGCCCACCGCGAAGACCACCGTCGCGCTCGCGAAGACGACGTCGTTCAGGTTGCGCGCGCCCGCGCCGGCCACCGCCGTCCAGGCCGCCCCGTCTCCCGACCTGAGGATGGTCTGTGCCCCGACCGCGACCGACACGTCGCCCTTGCCGGAGAGGCCGCGGAGATCCGACTTCGTCAGGTAGGTCGTGACTGCGCCCTCGTCGGCCCCACCGCTCCCGGAGATGCGCCCGAGCGACCCGGCCTCGCCAGCCACCCACGCACCGCCGGCCGCCCGCGTCGCCAGCGCGAACCAGGCCCCGGTCTGGGTCGAGCCGAGCCCGAGGTCCTTGGTCGTCGCCGACCACGCCCCGCCCGCCGCCTCGGTCACGACCGTCCGCTGGCTTCCCACGACCACGCCCAGGCCACCGACGAACACGACCCGGTTCAAGGTCTGCGGCGTCCCCGAGACCTTGCTGGCCCAGGTCCCGCTCGCGTACTCGAGGATCGTCCCCTGCTCGCCCACCGCGAGGCAGCGGGTGCCGTTGCACACGAGGTCCCGCAGCGTGCGAATCGACGGGCCGTCGATGCTCGACCAGATCGTGCCGCCATCGGTCGTCCGGAGGATCTTGCCCGCCGCGCCCGCGGCCCAGGCCTCGCTCGCCGAGACCGCCCACACCGCGTAGAGGTCGCCGGTCGTGGTCGAGTCCTGGGTCGCCCAGCTCTGCCCACCGTCCACGCTGCGGTAGATCTTGCCACCCGCCGCCACGGCCCACCCGGTCTGACCCGCGAAGCGCACCTTAGTAGACGCGGTAGGTGTCGGCGTTGTCGACGTCGTCCCAGCGCACGTTCACGAGCCCGTGCCCGCCGACCACATCGTAGCCCGGGGCCGGCAGGACGGTCGTCGCCGTGGCCTGGCCCGACGGCGCGCC
>JAEUKJ010000140.1 GCA_016792665.1 Deltaproteobacteria bacterium
CCACCCGTCCTGGGGTACCATCCACCTCGGCCCGGAGAATGCCCTGACCGCCTTCGACATGTTGCGCGGGAAATCCCTCCTGCCGGTCCACTGGGGCACCTTCAACCTGGCCCTTCACGCCTGGAACGAGCCGGCCGAGACCCTCGTCACCCTCGCCGAGCAACGCGGCACACGCGTGCTCACCCCGAAGCTCGGCCAGCCCTTCGAGCCGGGGCAGCTCGAGGGTCCACTGCCGCTCGCCCCATGGTGGCGCCACCTCGGCCAGGTCGCCGAGCTCGCCACCCCGAGCCCGACTCCCGACCTCATCCGAGGCTGACCCGACTCAGGCCGGCATGCGCGAGCTCGCACCCACGCGCGGCCCGAGCCCGACCGACCTGCGACTCTCACACTGCAGCAACGCCGGCAGCTCCTGCGGACGACCCGCGAGGTGCGCCGTGCTCACGTGCAGGTAGTGCAGCGTCGTCATGATGCTGGCATGCCCCAGCAGCATCTGCACCGTGTGCAGGTCGACCCCACCCTCCAGGAGGTGCGTCGCATAGCTGTGCCGTAGCACGTGCGGCGTGATGGACTTCTTGATCCCCGCCTCGCGCCCCGCATCCCGGAGCGCCCTCCGAATGAGTGTCGGGTCCGGCCGCTGGGTCGGGTCCTTGCTGGGAAAGAGCAGCGGCCCCTCCGGCCGCTTCACGCGCCAGTACGCGCGGAGCCGCGCCAGGAGCTCGTCCGAGAGGCGCACGAGGCGCGGCCGCCGCGTCTTGGTCTGGCGGACCACGATGACACCGCGCGCCGCGTCGATATCGTCGACGCGCACCCCGAGGGCCTCCCCGATACGCATGCCCGTCGCGTAGAGCAGGCTCGCCAGGGCGAATTGCGTCGCCGAGCGGAAGCACTTCAAGAGCCGCGTCGCCTCGTCCTGGCTCAGCACCACGGCGGTCTTGGCGTCGACCCGCGGCGCTTTCAGGCCCTCGACCAGCGCGGGATTCCGCAGCGTGACCTCAAAGAAGAAGCGCAGCGCATACACATTGATCTTGATGGTCGACGGGGCGAGCTGTCGCTCGAGAGTGAGGTGATTGATGAACGACACCACGTCACCACGAGTCGCCTTTTCCGGCGGCCTACCCAGTCGCGAGGCGAAGTCGCCGACACATGCCGCGTAGCACTTGGCGGTGCGGCGCGCACGGCCGCCGATCAGCAGATCCTGCACGTACGCGTCCAGCAGATCTCGCATGTTCGAATTCAGAATCTCAGGTTCCACACATGCTCCCCACGTGCCCATTCGAGTCCGTCCCGGGGCCACGTGGGGGCGCGACATACGACTGGCCGTGTGCCTCGCTCCACACGCAATCCGAAGACTGCTCGATCTCGCGAGCCATTCCGACCGCTTGGCGTCGCCGCGAAGAAGCGCGATCCTCTCGCCCCGCCTCCGTGATCGAGCCCGGCCGATCAGCGGCGAGACAAACGACCGGAAAGCCGATATCGTGCGTCAAATTCAACGAGCGGAACCACCCCAACCAACCACGCCACTCTCACACGCGGTGCGCATCATGACCTTCGGCGGCACGACCAAGGCCAACGTGTTGATCGTCGACGACACGCTCGAGAACCTCCAGCTCCTCTCCCGCATCCTGAATGCGGACGGGTACGAGGCTCGGCCCGTGTCGAGCGGGGCGATGGCGCTCCAGGCGGTCGAGGCCGACCCGCCCGACCTCATCCTGCTCGACATCAACATGGCGCCGATGGGGGGCTACGAGGTCTGCCAACGCCTGAAGGCGAACCCCGCCACGCAGCACATCCCCATCATCTTCGTCAGCGCACTCGACGAAGCGATCGACAAAGTCCGCGCCTTCGCGCTCGGCGCCGTCGACTACGTGACCAAGCCCTTCCAGGTGGCCGAGGTCCTGGCCCGCGTACGGACCCACCTCCAGCTCGAGCAGGCCCACGCCAAGCTCGAACAGTCCTACGAGACCCTGCGCAAGCTCGAGGCGATGCGCGACAGCCTCGTGCACATGGTCGTGCACGACCTGCGCTCGCCGCTGACCGCGCTCCTCTTCGGGCTCGCCTCGCTTCGAGAAGAGCTCACCGGCACCGTCTCCGAGGACGTCATGCTGGACCTCACGACCAGCGAGGCCGCGGCCAAGACCATCGTTGGCATGGCGAACGACCTCCTCGACGTGAGCCGCCTCGAAGACAGCCACATGCCGGTCCAGCTCGCGACCGACGACCTCGTTCAAGTCGTCCACAAGGCGGTCGACGCCGTCCGCGGCATGCAGCCGGGACGACAGGTCGTCATCGAAGCCGATGGCCCGACCCACGCCGTTTTCGACGCGGCACTCATCCGCCGCGTGGTGGAGAACCTCGTCAGCAACGGCTTCAAGCACACCCCGCGCGATCGCCCCCTCCGCATCCGCATCGAGCACATCGACGAGCCGCGCGTGTCGGTCCGCGACGAAGGACAAGGAATTCCCGCGGAGTTTCGCGAAGTCATCTTCGACAAATACGGCACCGCACAGGCTCGCGACGAAGGGGCCTACCACTCGGTCGGACTCGGTCTCGCCTTCTGCAAACTGGCCGTGCGCGCGCACGGCGGACGCATCGGCGTCGAGAGCGAGGTCGGCGTCGGCAGCGAGTTCTGGTTCTCCTTGCCCAACAGGACGGAGCCCTCGTGATCTCGAGCGCGCGCGCCACACTGGGACGTTGGCTGCGCCCGCCCGAGCTCGCCACCATCGAGCACACCGAGCGTGCGCGAGATCTCCACCGGGTGATCTTCTCCGTGACCTCCGTCCTCGGCGCGGGCCTCCTCTTCCTCATCTTCGAGCAGCCCGAGTCACTCGCGCGGCGCGTCGGGACCGTCGTCATCTTGTTCTCGCAGGCCATCGCACTCCTCGCGATGAACCGCCGGGGCCACACGAGGCTCGCCGGCATCCTGTTCGTGATGGCGATGGTCGGACTGCTCACGTTCCGCGCGTGGACCTCGGGCGGGGTGTCGGCCCCCGCGATGCAGCTCTATCTGGCGATGGTGCTGACCGCCGGCGTCGTCACGGGCCCACGCGCCGGTATCGCCGTCGGCGCCCTGTGCCTCGCCATCGGACTGGGCTTCGTCGTCGCCGAGGACGCAGGCCTCCTTCCACCGTCGCGGCTGATCTTCACGCCACTCTCGACCTGGCTCTACAGCGTCATGACCATCGGCCTCGCGGTGGTGCTCCAGCTCCAGTTCAGCCAGATGCTTGGCCGCTCACTGGACCGCGCCATACACGAGGTCCGCGCCCGCGAGAGCGCCGAGCAACGCCTGCGCATGGCCCTCGACGCAGGCCACATCGCCGTCTGGAGCCAAGACCCCAGGACGCGACGCTTCACCGCGGACCCCGAGCTCTACGCGATGTACGACGTGACGCCCGACCCCGACGGCACCGTCCCCTTCGAGACATGGGCCGAGCGACTCCACCCCGACGACCTCGCGCGCGCGCGAGCAATGCTGGACGACCTCGGTGCCGGCAAGCCGCTCGTGCACACGGAGTTTCGCGTCGTGAGGCGCGACGGCTCGGTCCTCCACCTCGAAGGGGCCGGCGCCGCGGTGCGTGACAACGACGGTCGCGTCGTCCTCGTCGTGGGGGTCAATCGCGACGTCACGGCCGAGCGCAGCTCCGAGCGCGAGCGCGCGCGGCTCGTCCATTCGCTCGGCGAGCGCGTCAAGGAGCTCCGGCTGCTCCACACGGTAGGGACGCTCCTGCATGGCCCCCTGGAGGGGCAAGCCCTGCTCGACGCGCTCGTCGTCGAGATCCCTGCCGCGTGGCAATTTCCCGAATGCTGCGAGGCGCGCATCCGCTACCTCGATCTGCAGGCGTCCACGCCGGGATTTCGCGACTCGCCCTGGACCCAATCGGTCACATTCCGCACCAGTGAGGGCGAGGGCTCCATCGAGGTGGTCTATCTCGAGGAGCGGCCGGCCGCTCAGGAAGGCCCCTTCCTCGCCGAGGAGCGCTCGCTGCTCGACTCGATCACCGAGCGCATCGTGACCCACACCGAGCTGCGCAAGCACCAGGGTCATCTGGAGGACCTGGTCGCCACGCGCACGCGCGAGCTCCGAGCCGCCAAGGAGCAGGCCGAGCAGGCCACGCGTGCCAAGAGCACCTTCCTCGCAACCATGTCGCACGAGATTCGCACGCCGATGAATGCGATTCTCGGGTGCTCGCAGTTGCTGCAGCGCGGCGACAGCCTGAGCGCCGAGCAGCGCCAGAAAGTCGACATGATCCTCGCGAGCGGCGACCACCTCCTGACCCTGTTGAACGACGTCCTGCACATGTCACGGATCGAAGCGGGGCGCGTGACGTTGATGGTCGGCGGCTTCGACCTGCACACGCTGCTCGAGACGGTCCGCCTCATGTTCCTCGGAGCCGCGCGCACCAAGGGTCTCGAGCTCACCTTCGAGGTCGACCCGCTGGTGCCGCGCGCGGTCCTGGGGGACGCGGGCAAGGTGCGCCAGGTGCTCATCAACCTCGTGAGCAACGCCCTGAAGTTCACCAGCGCAGGTGCGATCCGAGTACGCGCGTCCGCGGCCGGGCGCACCGCACCCGAGCATGACATCGTCATCTCCGTGCAGGACACCGGCCCGGGCATCGACGCCGCGGACCTGCACCGCATCTTCGCGGCCTTCGAACAGTCGCGTGACGGGGCCCAGGCGGGCGGCGCGGGACTCGGCCTCGCCATTGGTCGAGAGCTCGCACGCCTCATGGGAGGCGACCTCATCGCGACGAGTCAGGTCGGCGCGGGCAGCACCTTCGTGTTCTCGTTTCGCGCCAGCGCCGTCTCGCGGGCCGACATCCGCGGCGACGCCCCGGGGCTTGCCGTCGGGCTCGAACCCGGCTCTGGCAGTCCGAAGATCCTGGTCGTCGATGACCAGCTCGAGAACCGAGCCCTCCTCGCCGAGCTCTTGACCACCGTCGGCTTCCAGACCCGCACCGCGGCCTCTGGCGAAGAGGCCATCGTCCTCCACGACGCATGGCAGCCTGAGCTCGTCCTGATGGACCTGCGCATGCCGGGGATCGGCGGTGTCGAGGCCCTCCGCCGCCTGCGCGCCGCCGGCTCACGCACCTCACTCGTGGCACTCACCGCCAGCGGCCTCGACAATATCGCCGACGAAGCGCGCGCCGCGGGGGCCGACGACGTCTGGTGGAAGCCCTACAAAGAAGCGGAGCTCCTCGAGCGAATCCGCACGCGCCTCGGCGTCTCCTATGTATACCGGAGCGCGCTCACGAATACCGCCGCTCACGCCGATCCGGAACCCCCGAGCGAGGCACTGAGCATCCTGCTCGCTGGCGCCCCACCCTCATTGCTCGAACCTATGAGAGAGGCCGCACTGAGGGCCCGCGTCGAGACCCTCGGAGCGCTCGCTACCGCCCTCGAAGCCCACTCCACGAAGGCCGCGCAGCGCGTGCGAAAGCTGATCGAAGCGTTCGACTACGAGCCGCTGGTCGCCGCCATCGATGCGGTAGCCTGCCCCCCGGAGTGACCTGGAAGTCGACGCGCCGAGCGTCAGCGGAACCTCATGGCTCGTTCTCCCAGAGATCGTCCATTCCGAACACGATGCGGTTCAGCGCGGGGTCGCCGACGAACGACTCGGCGGGAATCTCGTCGAGGCAGCGCAGGTCGAGCGGTGCCTCGGGAGCAGCCAGGAAAGCGAGGAAGAGCTGCATCCCGCACGATGTCGCCCCGGGCGCGACCGGCGTCCGCACGGTCACCGCGTGGGCCGCACGGGGCACGGTCACGAATTGTTGGTGAGGTCCCGTGAAGTGCGTTGCCATCTCGCGGGCGACGGCGAGAGGCGTCTGCGGATCGAGGTCCCCGTTCATCATCAGCAGGGGCGTGTCCGTCTCGGCCCAGCGCCCGACCCACGCGTCATCCGCGTATTTTCCCCAGGTCGCTGCGGCAATCTCCGAGGTCAGCCCCGTGCTGACATACAGCGTCGCCTGCTCGGCGGCGATCTCTGCCGCTGTGGGCGGGTCCTCCGGCCAGAGTTCGGAGAGTGTCACATTGTAGAAAAGGGAATCAGACCCGAGCGTGTCATGATAGCTCGGCCCTTCGTCCCCACCGAAGAAGAGCTGCAGCAGATTGCCAACCGCCTCCACGTCACCCGGTTCGCAGCGCGCCATACGATAGACCACCGCCGGCAGATACGTGCGCGTCTCGACCCCCGTCAGCAAGGTCCCGAGCACCGTGCGCAGGCTCGTCGCATCCAGTCCCCAGTCCGCCACGAGCTCGGGGCAGTGGCCGCGCTTCACCGACGTGAATAGCGCCTTGACCGCGCGCCACGGGTCCGCCCCGAGCTTTGCACCGCAGACCGCGTCGGCGCCGCAGAGCCTCAGAAAATCCTGCCCGACCGAATCGAAAGTCCGATCATAAATCGTGAAGTCCTGGGTGGGTGGCGCGATCGAGTCGAGCACCACCGCGTCCGCCTGATCCGGAAAGAGCTGCAGATAGCGGTGGGCCCAGTACGTCCCGTAGGACACGCCGTACACGAAGACGTCCTGACCCGGCACCGCAGCGCGCGCGATGAGCTGCCCGACGTCACGCGCCGCCGCGGTGGTGGTGAAGCGCGCAAGGTCTTCGCCCCACTCGGCGCGCTCGGCCTCATAGCAGGCCGCGGTCTCCTGCGCGGTCAGGTAGAAGCCCGACTCGCTGGCCTCCGACTCCTGGTCGGGACAGCTCAGCCGTGCAGATCGCCCCGTGCCGCGGTGGTCTACGGTGTAGACATCCAGCGTCGGATCGAGCACGCGGAAGGCCTCCATCCAGTCATCGAAATCGGCGCCCGATCCGCCGGGTCCGCCATTCAAGAGCCAGAGCTGACCGCGCGCCTGCCCTTCGCCGCCCCGCAAGCGCTGCACAAAGACGCCGAGCGTCGGACCCGCCGGTTCGTCCCAACGCAGCGGGACCTCCACCGTGGCACATTCGGCCATCGGTCCGTCGCGATGATCATAGTAGAGGGGGCACGGTGCCCAGACGATCGACGCCTCGCAGTCGGCCGTGCAGGCATCGCTCGCCGCGTCGACCGCGTCCGACCCGTCTTCGGTCGCGTCGACCTCCTGGGCCTCCTCCCCGTCCTCCGCATCGGTCGTCTCGAGCGACGGCGCAGCCGCGTCGGGGGCGCACCCGAGGCCCATGCAGGCCACCACGAACACGAGCGACGGAGCGCAAATTGGCATGTGCCGATATTGACGCAGCCCGGCGCGACCGCAAGACCCGAATCCCGAACATGGGCTCGGAACTGCGAACCGATGCAGACGACAATCCGACCGGAAACCCCTACAATGACGACATGCAGACGCCCGCGATCGTCCAGCTCCGACCCATGCTCCCTGCCGAGTTCGCCGCGTGGCGCGAGCGCTTCGTCCGCGACTGGGGCGAGGACCTCGCGCGCGTCGAAGACCTCTCGCACGAAGACGCCCTGCGCGAGGCGGCACGACGGACCGACGCGGACCTGACATCGGGCGCAGCGACCCCGGGACATCACCTGCGCGTCATCGTCGGCGCCGAGGGCGAGCTCGGCACCCTCTGGTACTCGCTCAGCGACGACGGCGCCTTCCTGGACGACCTCAGCGTGAACCCCAAGCACCGCGGGCGCGGCATCGGCGACGCGGCCCTCGCCAAGGTCGAGGACGAAGTGCGCGCCTGCGGTCGCCCCCACCTCGACCTCCATGTCTACGCCGACAACCACGCAGCGATCGCGCTCTATCAGCGTCGCGGATTTCGCACGACGGGCCTCAAGATGCGGAAGACCCTACCCGCCTGAAGCCTGCACGGCCGAACGCGGGCCGCGCGCCTCAGCCAGGAGGTCGGCGCGACGCGGCCGGAGACGACGCACCGACAGGCGGCGTCACGCCCTCGGCCCGGGCCGCGTCCGCGGCGTCGTCGACCGCCGCGAGGATGGCGCGCGCGTGGTCGAGAAAGACCCGACCCGGCGGCAGCAACGTCATGCCGCGCGGCGTGCGCGAGAAGAGGCGCGTTCCGATTTCGTCCTCGAGGGCGCGAATCTGACGGCTCACCGCCGGCTGCGCCACGTAGAGTCGCTGGGCGGCGCGCCCGACGTTGCCTTCCTCGGCAACGGTCACGAAATATCGGATCTGCGACAAGCTCACGCGTGCACCTTGCCGTCGAAGTCCCTCGCTTGGCAAGGCCGACGCGCGAGTCCGGCCAGATCAAAACGGCATTGGACGGCGCCCACCGCGGTCGCGCACAAGAGCCCATGGCCATCGAGATCCTGAGTTCATCGCAGATCGAGCGCATGCGGCGTGCCGGCCGCGCGGCCGCCGAGACCCTCGCCTTCGTGGGTGCCCACCTGCGACCCGGCATGTCGACCGCCGACATCGACCGCCTGGTGCGCGAGGACACCGCGCGACGTGGTGGCCGGCCGAGCCAGCTCGGGTACCTGGGATTTCCCGCGACCGTCTGCACGAGCCGAAACCACGTCGTGTGTCACGGGGTCCCGAGCCCCCGCGAGCACCTCGCGCCCGGCGACATCGTCAATGTCGACGTCACCACCGAGCTCGACGGCTACCACGGCGACACGAGCGCGATGTTCCTCATCGGAGACGTCGGCCCCGAGGCGCGCCGACTCGTCGAGGTCGCACGTCGCTGCCGAGACGCGGGCATCGCGGTCATCCGGGACGGCGCGCGCCTGGGAGATATCGGGGCCGCCATCGACGAGCTCGCGCAGAGGGAAGGCGTGAGCGTCGTCACCGAGTACGGCGGGCATGGCATCGGCCGCCGCATGCACGCCGACCCGCACGTGCCCCACGTCGGCAAGCGCGGGACAGGGCCTCGCTTGAAGGCCGGGATGGCGATCACCGTCGAGCCGATGCTCAACCTCGGAGGCGCGGCGACTCGCGCTCTCGACGACGGCTGGACCGTCGTGACCGCCGACGGAAGTCTCTCCGCCCAATGGGAGCACACCGTCATCGTCACGCGCGACGGATTCGAGCTCACCACCCAGCTCTGACCCACCTCGGGTCCTCGTTCCGCCGCTGCGGAACAACCTTTCGACTCGAAAGGCGAAAATCACATTCGCGGCGACTCGGCGTTGTCCAAATCCGCGCCCGACCGACAAACCGCACGACAGGCCGTCCCCATTGAGGTAGGGTCCACCCCCTTTTTGGTCCTCGATCAGGAGCCTGAGTGACATTCCCATCTCGTACCCACCTCTTGGCCGCGGCTGTCGCGGTCTCCCTCTTCGCGGGTTGCAGCAAGGACAAGCCCCCCGAAGCCCCGCCGCCCGCACCGGCCGACGCCGCGCAGCCGCCCGTCACGGACACGGCACCCGCCCCGACCGACCCGACGCCGACCAACCCCGACCTGGCCGCGACGGGAACGACGCTGACGGCAGGCGCATCGCCCGAGGAGCTCGAGGCCGCCTGGAACGCGTGGCAACCGAGCCTCCCGCCGAACAAGCTCGACGTCACGCCGGTGCCCGGAGTCGAGGTACTCACCGAGGCCCAGCAGAACCAGGTCGTCGTCAGCCCTGAGCGGTTGCGCTTCAAGGCGGCCGATCACCCCGACGTGCTCGCATGGCCGAAAGGCAAGGTCCTCGTGTCGGCGCCCGCCGCTCCTGGCTCGCCTGGGCGGAACCCACTCGGCTTCGCCCGCAAGGTCGAGCGCGTCGAGCAGGTCGGCGAGGACATCGTCGTCACGACCACGGCCCCCGCTCTCGAGGAGATCATCCAAGGCGAGCTCCAGGTCGAGTTCGACCCCGAGGCCGCGCACGAGGTCGACTGGGCGGCGCTCGAGCCCCAGGCCGAGTGGGTCGCCGACCGCCTCTACACGAACAGCGGCCCACTCACCGACACCTGGCCCGAGATGCTGCGCGACGACGGCCCCGCGGCCGCGGCCCCGCAGCCCGACGCCCCCGGTGACCCACTCTGCTGTGGCCTGGACGTCGTGAAGAGCGCGGCGTCGTCGCTCGGCGACAAGATCGGGTCGGCCGCCAACTCGGTCGTCAACGTCGCCAAGTCCGCTGCCGGCGCCGTCGTCGACGCAGGCAAGGCGGTCGGCGGTGCGGTCGCCACGGCCGGCAACGCGGTCGGCGGGGCGGTCGTCACGGCCGGCAAGGCCATCGGCGGCTTCGTCGGCGGGGTCGCCAGCGCCAGCGCGAAGACCGCGACCTCGATCGCCGGCGCCATCTACGAAGGGGCGCGCACCCTCTACGAGAAGATCATGCCGAAGAGCCTCTCGGGCGAGGCGACCTTCGACCCGAGCTTCGACTTCAACGCCATCAACCTGTCCATCCTGAAGTACGACCTCAAGAAGACCTTCAACGAGAGCGGCACCTTGCCCATCCAAGCCGGCTTCAAGGCCGACTCGAACCTCCGGGGGAACATCAAGTTCAAGCCTAAGCTGTCGCTCGGCGCGGAGATCCCGAACCCCCTCGCCATCGGCGACATCCCGCCGCTCCGGATCTGGCTCGACGTCGACGCTGCCCTCGAGCTGACGCTC
>JAEUKJ010000429.1 GCA_016792665.1 Deltaproteobacteria bacterium
GGCAACGTCATCCGCGGGATCAATATCGACGGCGGCAGCACGGTCGGTCTCATCTTCGAAGCCAGCCACACCATCAACAACATCGTGGAGGACGTGGTCGTCGCCAACCGCGACGCGAGCTCGGGCCTCGCGAATGCCGGCGTCGGCGTGCTCTACAACGGCGGGCCGAACAACATCCTGCGCAACCTCCGCACCTTCAACAACGAGGGCTTCGGCCTCGTCGTCAACAGCACGGGCCTCTCGCTGCAAAACGCCTTCATCGCCAACAACGGGGCGGGCGGCGTGAGCATCAGCGCCGGCGTCACCATCGCCGGGGCGACCGTCGTCAACAACGGCGTGAGCGGCATCGTGGTGAACGTCACGGCCGCGCAGCCGGTCATCCTGCACGACCTCGTCGTCGCCAACCACCTCATGATGGGGCTCGACGTGAGCAACGCGGCCGGGTCCATCACCCTGTCGCAGGTCGCGGCCTTCGCCAACACGGCGGGCCTGCACTTCGGTGGCCCGAGCACCGTGAAGGTCGTCGGCCAGCTCCTCTTTGGCGGCAACCTCTGGGAGTGCGACCTGCCCACGGCCCCGACTGACGGCATCGCGCAAGGGGCCGGCGGTAGCAAGCCCTGCGACCTGCTGGCGCCGTCGACCGGCACCGTGCACCACGGGGTCACGGGCTTCGGGTCGAGCTTCCTTGGACGCGTCGGCACAAACGACCTCACCAACGCCTCGGACGCGAGCGGTATCGCAGCGTTCGCGGCGCTCACCGACTGGCTCGGCTTCGACCACCCCGAGCGCACCTGGGGCCTGGCCGGCGCCAGCGCCTTCCCGAGCGCCGACCAGCGCGGCCGCTGCGCGAGCGGCAACTGCCAGATCTGGGACTTCGCGTTGGCGGCGAGCGACACCGTGCTCCGCAATACGTCCTTCGACGGCAGTGCGCAGAACGCCGCCGGCTCGGGCGGCACTTGCCCGGCGGCGGTCGCCGGCTCCACCGCGGTGACGAGCTACGACGGGTCGATCACGTTCCTGCCGAGTGCCATCGAGAGCGGCGCGAGCGGCGGCAACCTGAACGGCCTGTGCGAGGCGAACGAGGACTGCCTCTACGCCCCGAACTTCGGCGCCTATCAAGGCTCGGGCGGCGCCGCGCCGTGCGCGTACTCGGCCGCGGGCGGCCCGGCCGGGATCGCGATCTCGGTCTACCCGACCAACGGTCGTTGAGGTCACTCGGTCTATCCGCAGCGGGTGCGGGTAGGCCTCGGTTCGAGATCGCCACGGCGACCGCAAACGCCTGGTCGGTCTCGAACCTCTCTTTCCCCCCCAGGGCTCGGAGCTGCCCCCGCCACGCGGGGTCGGCCCCGTGCGCCCTTCGTCCGTCCTCTGTCCCCCGTCACAACGCGGCCGCGCGCCGCAAAGGCTCCCCCTCCCATGAAGCTTTCCCGGTCCCTTTCTCTCACGTTCGCGGCGCTGGCCGCGTCCGCCTGCGGCGAACAAGCCCAGCCCGGCGGCTCTCCCGAGAGCACGCTGCGCGTCACCGTCTCGGCCTTGAGCCTCGATGGCCTGAGCGA
>JAEUKJ010000174.1 GCA_016792665.1 Deltaproteobacteria bacterium
CGCCGACCGCGTCGGCCGCCCTGTCAGACCTCTGGTTCGGCCCCAAGTCACTGCCGCGGGTGACCGTCCTCCTCCTCAACTTCCGCTATCGCTTCGACGCGTTCCCATCCGCTCTCGCGGCGCTCCACCACTGGAGTCTCGCCGCCCCGGCATCGCTGCATGCGGCCGCTCCGCTCATCTGCCACTGGCACACGCAGCTCACCGACCCGCTCTACCGCGCCTTCACCCGCTACCTCTCCGAGCGACGCGCCTCGGCCAATCCCACCATCACGCGCGACGTCGCCCTCACCTGGGTCTCGGCCTTCCCCGACGCCGGGCCGTGGACGATGTCGACCCGCGTCCAGTTCGCCAGCAAGCTCCTCTCCGCCGCCTACGCCGCCGGCCTCGTGGCCTCCAACAGCGACCGCAAGCCGCGCCCGCTCATCACCCCGCGCGTCCCCGATGACGCCTTGGCCTACGCCATCCATCTCAGCCGCCTCGCCGACCTCGACCTCGACAATGACCTCCTCGCCTCGGTCGGCCTGACGCTCGCCGACGGCACGCTCGACGCCCGCCTCGCCCGAACCGCCTCGATCCGCCTGGCCCGCCTCGGCGACGTCATCGACCTCACCCTCCGCGAGCCGGACTTCAGGACCTGGTCGCTCACCATCCAGGACGCCGCATGACCCAGCTCGTCCTCACCCCGTCGGCCGCGCACGCCCGGATGATCGAAGGCTTCCAGGCCCTCGAGAAGGACCTCGTCCACCTCGACGGCCCCCGCATCTCGACCATGCGTGCCTATCGCTTCGCCCTCCTCCAGTACGACCCGACCCTCGAGTACGAACAGCGTCAGGCCGCCCAGGATCTCTCTCGCAACCTCGTGGCGAGCGGCTGGTACGTCCTCCCGATCTCCCTCCAGCAGCTCCTCCACGACCGCATCCGCAAGGAGCCGCGCTTCACCGCGAGCGTCACCGCGATGGAGAAGGCCAAGTCCCGCCGGTCCTTCGACGATGGGCTCGACTACCTGCGCGCCAAGCTAGAACCCCTCATCGAGGGCACCGGCACCCCGATGGACCGCGGCCTGGCCGGCGACATCTCCCAGCTCATCGGCGACCACGTCCACGCCCACCCCGAGCGCAGAGACCGCATGCTGGTGCTCATCGGCCGGGTCGGCGCGCTCTACCCGTTCTTTCGCGTCTCTGCGCTCTTACGCCACCTCGACGGCCACACCCATGACGTCCCGGTGGTCATCCTCTACCCGGGGACGCGCGACGTGCAGACCCCCAATGCTCTGTCTTTCATGGGGGTCATGCCCGGCGACTCGGACTACCGCCCCCGTATCTATCCCTGAAGAGGCCCCCACATGCGGCACCTGTTCGCGCGCGACGTCACCCGCGCCATTCCCCCCGTCGTCTACTTCCACGAGCAAGACCCGCACAAGCTCATGGCCGAGGTCGACGAGTACATCATCACCGGCGGCTACCCCATCGGCCACGCGAGCCAGAAGCGCGTGCCCATCGGGATCCACGAACAATACGTTGCGCTGTTGCAAGGGATCCTCGGCGAGCTCGACACCCCAGGCGGTCCGAGCCTTCCGACCGCTTGGCTCTCGGGCTTCTACGGCTCTGGCAAGTCGAGCTTCGCCAAGCTCATCGGGCTGGCGCTCGACCGCTATCCGGGCGTCACCCTGCCCGACGGACGCCCTCTCCACGCGGCGCTCATCGCGCGTGACCAGTCCCCGGACGCCTCCACCTTGGCTCGCTCGTTCGAGGCCCTCGTTGCCCGCGTCCGCCCCTTGTCGGTCGTCTTCGACGTCGGCGGCACCGCCCGCGACCAGGAACACATCCACATGGTCGCCGTGCGCCAGCTCCAGAGGCGTCTCGGCTACTCGCTCACCGACCCCCATGTCGCCGACTTCGAGCTGCGCCTCGAGCGCGACGGCGAGTACGATCGCTTCCTGACCAAGGCCCAGGAGGTCCTGGGCGTGCCCTGGTCCACGGTGAAGGACAAGGCGCTGGCCGAGGAGGACTTCTCCCTCGTCCTCCATCACCTCTTCCCCCAGCGCTACCCCGACCCGATGGCCTGGTACGCGAGCCGCGGCAGCACCCGCGGCAGCGCCAGCACGTCGCCGCAAGAGGCCACGCTCGCCATTCGCGACATGCTCGCCTTGCGCGCCCCCGACGCCACGCTCTTCCTCGTCGTCGATGAGGTCAGTCAGTACGTCATCGGTCACTCCGACCGCATCGACCGCCTCCGCGCTTTCGCCACCGAGCTCGGCGCCGTCCTGAAGGGCAAGGTCTGGCTCATCGCGCTCGGCCAACAGAAGCTCGACGAACAGGCCGACCAGAACAACCTCGGCTGGATGAAGGACCGCTTCCCCCAGAAGCTCCGCCTCCACCTCGCCCCGACCAATATCCGCGACGTCATCCACCGCCGCCTGCTCGCCAAGACCGAGGCCGCGCAGGACGAGCTCCGCGCGCTCTTCACCCGCCATCGATCGCTCATCGCGATGTACGCCTACGCCGCGGCCGACCTCACCCCTGACGACTTCGTCGAGGTCTACCCGCTGCTCCCCAACCACATCGACCTGCTCTTGCAGATCACCTCCGCCATGCGCCAGCGCACCTCGCGCGCCCAGGGTGACGACCACGGGATCCGCGGCGTGCTCCAGTTGCTCGGCGAGCTCTTCCGCTCGCAGGGCCTGGCGGATGCGCCTGTGGGGACGCTGGTCACCTTCGACCGCATCTACGAGATCATCCACACGGCCCTCGACAGCGATCTGCAGGCCTCGATGGCGCGCGTCCTCGCGCAGACGGTCAACGCCGACCCGCTCCACCTCCGCTGCGCGAAGGTCGTGGCACTCCTCGAACACATCCAGGAGAACCTGCCGACGACCGCCGAGCTCGTCGCCCAGTGCCTCTATGATCGGGTCGACTGCGGGGATCGTCTCGCCGAGGTCAAGGCGGCTCTGGAAGCGCTCCATCACCAGAACCTGCTCGGCCACGGTGACAAGACGGGCTACAAGATCCAGTCGACCTCCGCCGAAGAGTGGGAACAAGAAAAGCAGCGTCTCGGCCACACCCGCGAACAGCTCGCCGCCCTCGTCAAGGACGCGCTGACGCGGCTCCCGGCCTTCGTCCGGCCCAAGCTGGGCAAGCGCGAGTTCCCGTTCAAGATCACCTTCGCCACGCGCCTCATCGACGAAGGACAGCTCGTCGGGGAGACCCGTGACCAGGCCGCGGTCGCCGTCGACTTCCGCTGGCTGCAGAAGGACGAAGCCAGCGAAGCCCAGTGGATCGCCCGCAGCGCCGAGACGGCACTCAGGACGCGTATCGTATGGGTCGCCGGCGACGACACGCGCACCGCCCGGACCGCACGCGAGCTCGCGCGCAGCCGCGACATGGTCGCCCGCTACCGCCCGCGCCGCGACTCCCTGTCGGTCGCGAAGAAGAACCTCCTCAACTACGAGGAATCCCGCAGCGAAGACCTCCAGACCGCGCTCGTCACCGAGCTCGGCAGCCAGCTCATGGAAGGCAAGGTCTACTTCGGCGGTCTGCCCATCGACCCACGCGAACACGGCCAGGCGGTCGGCACCGCACTCACCGCCGTGGCGACGCGCTACCTGGCCGAGATCTACAAGCACTTCGAGTCGGTCGATGTGCAGCCAAGCCACATCAAGCAGCTCATCGACGACAACCTCTCGGGGCTCGGCGTCCAGTTCATGAGTGGGCCCCTCCAGCTCTTCGACCTCGAGGCCGGAAAGTACATCGCCACCGCCACCGGCACGGTCCCGACGCGCATCCTCGACGAGATCCGGCGCCGCAGCGGCATGAGCGGCTCGGACCTCTTCCAGGTCTTTGCCGCCCCGCCCTTCGCGTGGACGAACTACATGGTCATGGCCGCGATCGCGGGTCTCGTTCGCGCGCGCCGCCTCGAGATCCAACCCGAAGACGGCGACAAGGTGACGCGCCTCCACGAGCCGGGGGTCCGTGACCTCTTCGAGAAAGACCGCGCGTTCCGGGCCGCCAACTTCTACCTCGCCGATGAGCCGATTGGACCTCGCCCCAGGAACCGCATCGCGCAGGTCCTCGAAGACGGGCTCGGCCTCGTCCTCGAACGCGACGAGGACCGCATCGTCGACACGATCGGCAAGCACATGCCGCAGGTGGCGCGGCAGGCACGCGAGGTCCTGGCCCGCCACGCGCGCCTTTCCCTCGAACACGTGGACCCGGTCCTCCACGATCTCGAGCGCTTCGCGACCTCGGCCGAGCACCTGGCCAGCGTCGCCCGCTACACCGAGCGCACCATGAAGGCCGCCGAGAAGGACCTCGACGTCCTGCGCGACGGGTTCCAGGCGTTGAAGTCGATCGGTGTCGAGCTCACCGACGCCCACGCCACCGCCATCCTCGAGGCGCGCCGCGTGGCGAGGAACCAGGGCGCCCAGCTCGGGCACGTGCCGGGCTACCTGGCGAGCGAGCCCGAGGTGGCCGCCGCGCTCGAGAGCCTGCGCGCAACGCTGTCGACCCGTCGCCCCTGGCTGGAAGTCGACGCCCTCCGCGCCGCGACGCAGCGGGTGAGCGACGCCTATCGCGCCGAGCGGGCGCGGATCTTGGCATGGCAAGAGGCCGAGCTCGAGCGGGTCAAGGGCGAGGTGAGGGCGCTCGTGCCATTTGCGCGCCTGGGCGATGACGGCAAGCACCAGGTCATGCGGCTCTTT
>JAEUKJ010000176.1 GCA_016792665.1 Deltaproteobacteria bacterium
AGCGCGGGTGACGGCGACACCGACGGCGTCGGCTCGACGCTGGTGTCCTCGGCCGCCAACGGCGCCTTCGCGGCCACGGCCCCCCTCGGGAGCTCGGTCACCTGCGGCATCAACCCCGCCACCGGTGCCGACGCCGACCTCGCCAACGTGGTCGTCACCGCGGCCTCGACCTCGGGCGTGACGAGCTGCTTCGTGCGCATCTGCGAGGAGCTCCCGGTGAGCGACACGCGCGTCTGCAGCGTGGCGACCGTCGGCGTGACCGTGGTCGAGTGCCTGGGCGACGGCGACTGCGCGGCGGGTGATCTCTGCGATGTGGCGACCAACCGCTGCATCGACTGCCGCGACAGCGCGACCTTCCCGACCATCGACGCGGGCTGCATCAACACGAACCCGGTCTGCGACGACGACCACGGCGCGAACCGCTGCGTCTACTGCCAGGACACGGTCGCGTCGGGCATCGACGAGGGCTGCAGCGTGAACAAGCCGGCCTGCTCCGAGACCGCCAACGGCCAGGGCAACACCTGCTACGAGTGCATCGTCGATGGCGACTGCGGGGCTGGCAAGGTCTGCAACCAGGGCACCCACACCTGCACCGAGTGCGTCGACACCGCAGCGGGCGCCGCGCGCGACCAGGGCTGCAGCGTACAGAACCCGATGTGCGACAAGCGCCCGACGGTCGGCAACGACGACTGCGTGCCGTGCATCGACGACAAGCCGGCGGGCCAGACCGACACGGGCTGCGATGCGGCCAAGAAGGTGTGCAACGAGAGCGCGGTCGGCGGCGGACACCTCTGCGTCGAGTGCCAGGTCAACGCCGACTGCGGCGCGGGCGCGGTCTGCGACACGGCGACCAACCGCTGCGTCGTCTGCGTGGACGACCAGGCCGGCGCGGCACGCGACTCGGGCTGCACCAACGACAACCCGCTGTGCAACGAGGGCGTCGACCCGCACCAGTGCCTCGTGTGCGAGGACACCGACCTCGGCAACGGGGTCGACAATGGCTGCATCGTGCAGAAGCCGATCTGCGACACGACGGCGCTCGGCGGTGGCTCGTGCAACGAGTGCATCGTCGACGCGAACTGCCCGGGTGCCCTGCACTGCGACCCGCAGCAGCGCGTGTGCTTCGAGTGCATCGTCGATGCGCACTGCCCGGCCGACAAGCGCTGCACGGTCGACCATGTGTGCGTCGAGCGCTCGACCAACCAGGCCCCGCGCGCCGTGGGTGACTTCGCGACCACGCCCGAGGACATCGGCGTCATCATCGTCGTGCTCGCCAACGACTTCGACCCGGACCGCGACCCGCTGACCCTCTCGGGGATCACCATCGCGCCGCGCCACGGCCAGGTCACGATCCTCCCCGACCAGACCGTGCTGTACGAGCCGAGCGCCGACTACAGCGGCAGCGACGACTTCAGCTACCGCGTCTGCGACCCGAGCGGCCTCTGCGACCAGGCGGCGGTGGTGATCCAGGTCAACCCGGTCAACGACCGCCCGGTCGCCAACGACGACGCGACGTCGGTGCCGGCCAACGAGTCGTCGATCCTCGAGATCACGCTGAACGACAGCGACCCCGACCTGGATCTGCTCGAGGTGCGGCGCATCACCGAGGTGCCGGCCCACGGCACGGCGTACATCAACCCCGACAACACCATCACCTACGAGCCGCAGGCCGACTACGTCGGGACCGACAGCTTCATCTACCAGGTGTGCGACCCGAGCGGCCTCTGCGACACGGCCCTGGTCACGGTCTTCGTCGGCTCGAACAACCGCAACCCGAGCGCCAAGGACGACGAGGCGACGACCCGTGAGAACGAGCCGACCGAGATCGATGCGCTGGCCAACGACAGCGACCCCGACAGCGATCCGCTCACCATCGAGCAGGTCGAGGACCCGGCGCACGGGACGACGGCCATCGTCGATGGCGTCATCGTCTACACGCCCGACCTCGACTTCGTCGGCTTCGACATCTTCTTCTACACGGCGTGCGACTCGAAGGGCGCGTGCGCGACGGCGTTCGTGGTCGTCGAGGTGCAGGAGGCCGTCAACGTGCCGCCGACCGCGGTGGACGACACGGTCTCGACCAAGGTCAACACGCCCGTCACGATCGACACGACCTCCAACGACATCGACCCCGATGGCGACCCGCTGAGCGTGACCGAGGTGACCCAGCCCGAGCATGGCGCGGTGGTGCTGAACAATGACGGCACCGTGACCTATACGCCGGAGACCGGCTACGTCGGCACCGACGACTTCACGGTGACGATCTCCGACGGGCGCGGTGGGACGAGCACGCAGCGCGTGGTGGTGGTGGTCCTGGAGGGCGACAACCACGCGCCGGACGCGGTCGACGACTCGTACAACCTGCCGTCGCAGCCGAAGATCCTGCGCGTCATGGACAACGACAGCGACCCCGACGGGGACACGTTCTTCATCATCGACGTGACGCAGCCGCGCTTCGGCACGGTCCGACTGACCTCGGACGGGCAGCTCAACTACGTGCCCAACGTCGGGTTCTGGGGGCGCGACCGCTTCAAGTACACGATCAGCGATGGGCGCGGCGGCGTCGACTCGGCCTTCGTCGACCTCTACATCGGGGACCGTGACGGGGACGGGCTGGGCGACGACTGGGAGGTCGTCGAGACCGGGACCGACCCCGACAACCCGGACACCGACGGCGACGGCCTCCTCGATGGAGACGAGGTCGCGGGCGGCAACGACCCGTTCCGCTACGAGATCGGCATCGACACCAACCCGCTCGACGCGGACACGGACGACGACGGCATCAGCGACGGCGACGAGGTGAAGGGCGGTGGCCCGAACATCAACTACGGCTCCACCGATCCGCTGAACCCCGACACCGACGGCGACGGGATCAACGACGGCACCGAAGTCGGCGTGACCGAGCCGATCCCCGGCGGCGTGAGCCGCGGGATCCCCTTCGAGGGGACCGATCCCGACAAGTTCGTGCCCGACGCCGACCCGTCGACCCGCACCGATCCGCGCGACGACGACAGCGACGACGACGGCATCAAGGACGGCAACGAGGACAAGAACCACGACGGCAAGGTCGAGAACACGATCGGGGACACCGGGACCGCGGGCAGCGGCGAGACCGATCCGAACAACCCCGACACCGACGGCGACGGGATCTGGGACGGCACCGAGCTGGGTCTGGATACGCCCGAGGGCAACGACACCGACCTCTTCAAGTTCCGCCCCGACCTCGACCCGAGCACGACGACCGATCCCCTCGACCGCGACACCGACGACGGTGGCATCCCCGATGGCACCGAGGATCCGAACTTCAACGGGCGCATCGACCCCGACGAGCTCGACCCGAACGTCGGGGCCGACGACTCCGGGGAGGCCCCGGCCTTCATCGCCGAGGGTGGTGCGGGCTGCGATGCGGGCGGACTCGGTGGGCTCGGCGCGCTGCTGGGCCTCGGCCTCGGGATGGGGCTCGTGCGTCGACGCCGCGTGAGCTGACCGGGCCGGGCGAGACCGACCAGTGAGTAGGCGTCCATGATCACATTGTGAGCAGGCCGTTGGGCCGGCGATGGTGATCAGGACGCCTGTCCTATGGGCGCCGAGAGGGCTTGGCACCGCCTGGATCAAGCTGTTGGGCAGCCTGGCCCTGCCAGGCCTTCGGCGTTGATCAAGGCTGTTCACTGGTCGTCTCGGGCGGATCGGTCCGTGCATCGATCGCCAGGGTCGGCATCACGGCAGCGCGGCACCATGAGGCTCCGGCGGGTCGACGTTCCGCTCGCGCTCGCGGGCTGCACCTCGGCAATGGAGACCCACCATGAAGACTGCGTCCCTCGTGCTCGCCCTGGCGCCGATCCTTATCTTGACCGAGCCCTCGCCGAGCCGCGCGTGCGGAGGGTTCTTCTGCAATGCGCAGACACCGGTTCCCATCGTCCAGGCCGGAGAGCGGATCCTCTTCGCGGCGCACGACGGCCTCGTGACGATGCACATCGAGATCACCTACCAGGGCGATCCGACGAGCTTCGGCTGGATCCTGCCGATGCCCGAGGCGCCGATGGACACGATGGGCGTGCCGCTGCCGCTGGACAAGGTCGTCGAGGTGAGCTCGCAGCTCCTGTTCCCGAGCCTCCAGGCCGCGACCGATCCGCAGTTCGTCTTCACCCGCGACCCGCACGATACGACCTCGTGTCCCTTCACAGGCACGGACGTCACCTCGGTGCAGGACACCGGCACGTCCTTCCAGGACGCGAACACGCCAGACCCGACCCCGCCGGTCGTGGTCCTGCAGAGCGCGGCCATCGGCCCCTACGACGCCGAGCTCATCGAGGCCTCACGATCCGACGCGCTCTACGCGTGGCTCGGCGAGCACGGCTACATCCAGGACCCCAAGGCCCAGCCGATCCTCGACCACTACGTCTCGAAGCGCTTCAAGTTCCTCGGCATCAAGCTGCGCTCGGGGCGCGACACGCGCGACCTCCGGCCGCTCGCCATCACGCTGTCCGAGGGCGCCCCGTGCGTGCCGCTGGTGCTGACGCAGATCGCGGCGACCCCAGCGATGCCGATCCTGGTGTGGGTCCTCGGGCCCGGCCGCGCAGTGCCGAAGAACTTCATCCACGCGGTGGTCGACCCGCGCGCCATCAGCCTGCCCAGCGGCGCCGACTATCAGCAGAAGGTCTCCGAGGCGATCGACGCGGCCTCGGGCCGGGCCTTCGTGACCGAGCTCGCGGGGCCGGCCGCGAACTTCGCCTACGTCGTGCCGCCCGTGCCCCGACCCGGTTGGTCCGAAGCGCGGACGCTGTTGGACGTCGTCCAGGCCCTCGGCAACGACCTCGACGTCTCGACCCTCTTGCGTGAGCGCGTGCCCATGCCGGCCGGCCTCCGCGGCTACCCGTTCGGCAACTGCATGCAGTGCCCGAGCTGCTCCTGGGCCGAGACGGAGTGCGAGCGCCAGGGCCTCCCCAATGCCGAGCACCTCACGACCGAGGCCGAGTTCTACGGCTTCATCAGCTACTGGGCCCAGCTCGATGCCGAGACCGAGCTCGACCTCGGCGTCGACGTGCCGGCACTGGTCGCGGCCGCCGAGCGCGAGATCGTGTCGCCGCGCCGCAAGCTCGCGACCCTCTTCGCCGACGCCTGGACGCTCACCCGCTTCTTCACGCTGCTCTCGCCCGACGAGATGACCCGCGACCCCATCTTCGCCTTCAACACCGACCTGCCCGGCGTGTCGAACGTGCATCGGGCGACCTGGGATCTCCTGGACTGCGACAGCGGCGCCACGCGCGTGCGCTACGCGGAGGGCTTCGATCGCGTGACGACGTGCTCGGGCTGCGCGCGCGGCTTCGCGTCGGTCGGTGGGGCCGCCGATGCCCCTGCCCTGCTCTACCCGGAGATCCTCGACGAAGAGGGCGCGCCCGTGAAGTTCGCCGTGAGCCAGGTGCCGACCGTCGATGGCCTGCTCGACGCGGCCCAGCCCGGGATCCCGACGCTGCCTCCCTACTTCAAGGCGACACCCCCGGTCATCGCGCAGGTCGTCGATGACGCCGTGGCACCACCGGAAGAAGGGGCCGACTCCGGGGGCTGCGCGGGGGCCGACGCGCCCGTGGGCTCGGTCTTCGTCGCGGCCCTGGTCGTTCTCGGGGGTGCGGCTCGACGCTCCCGGCGTGATCGTCGGGGCTGAGACGCCCGAGGGCGGTTTGCCACTCGCGTCGGGGCGGCGTAGTGTCGCAGGTTGAATGGACTCTCGCCAAACGACGACCATCGCCAAGTTGCAGCGGCACTTGGACGAGCTTCCGGTGCTGCCTGTCGTGCTTGTCGGCCTCTTGAACGCGAACCCCGACGGCGACACCTACTTCGAGGAGGTCGAGCACCTCGTCTCGAGCGATCCGGCCTTCGCGACTCGCCTCCTGCGCTACGCGAACTCGGCCGCGTCGGCGCCCGGCCGATCGATCATGAAGGTGCACGAGGCGCTGTCACGGCTCGGCTGTACCATGGCCGTGAACCTCATCCTGGCGGCCAGCGCGGCCAAGGTCTTCGTGCCGCGGCACGCCTGGGCCAAGGAGCTCTGGGTGCACGCGCTCGACGTCGCGGCCCTCGCCAAGGCGCTCTGCCCCCTTGCGCCGCGCAGCCCGAAGGTCGACCTCGAGGAGGCGTACGTCTGCGGACTCCTCCACGACATCGGCCGCTTCATCCTCTACCTCGAGGCGCCAGAGTCCCTGCGCCAGATCGACGAGCTCGAGTGGGGCACCCCGGCCGAGCTCGTCTTCGCCGAGCAACAGGTGTGCGGCTTCACGCACGCCGAGCTCGGCGGCATCGCGGCCCAGAAGTGGGGACTGCCGGCGAGCATGTCCGAGGTCATCCGCTTCCATCACGAGCCGCCTCCGGCCTCGACGCCGCAGCCACTGGCGCGCCTCATCGAGGTCGTGAGGGCGGCCGACTGGATCGACGTCGCCTTGATGAAGCGCGGGGGATGTCGCGCGATGAGTGACTCGGCCGTTCGCGAGACGCTGGCCAAGGCCGCGGTGCTCGAGGGCTACAACGTCGATGCGCGCTTCGTGCAGGTCGTCCGAGGAGCCCTCGACGAGGCCGATCGCCTGCGCCAGACGCTCGGCCTCTGAGCCGTCCTCAGCGCGTGGGGTGCCGCACGCGGAAGGTCTTGTCGACCTCGTGCACCAGCTCGCGCACGCTGGTCTTGTAGCCGAGATCGGTGCGCGGCTCGCCCCAACGGTTGGCCGCCATGTCGGCGAAGAGGCTGCCCTTGTGGCACTCGCGCTCGAGGCGTGAGTCGGGGATGGGGCGCACCGCGCAGGTCTCCTCGGGGCCTTCGCAGGCCGGGTCGACGCACATGCGCACGCCCTGGGACGGCGTGCCGCAGGCGCATTCACGAAGGCCCGTCTCCTTGTCGACGAAGCAGCAGGCGCCGTCCGGGAAGACGATGAGGGCCTTGGGCAGGCGGCCATCGCTCATGAGGATGCCCGTGACCAGGGCGGCCGGGCCGAGGTCGGAGGCGGCCTGTCCGAGGCCATGCAGAAAGTAGATGACCGGGTAGCGGCGCTCGGCGTTCTCGGGCTCCCAATAGCCCGGGGGAAAGGCGATGGTGTAGCCGCGGCGCGCGTGGAGTCCCGCGGAGTAGAAGCTCGGCGTGGCCGACAGCGGCGTCGGGAGCTCGTAAGGGGTGTAGTCGGGCTCGGGCATGCGCAGGATCGCGGCCGAGAGGAAGGTTGCAATGCGGTTCAGCGCGTCGATCTCGGTGCCGACGTGCTTGCCGTCGCCCGCGTCGATCTGGGCCTGGGTGGCGGCGGGGTCGCCGTACTCGATATAGAGGTCGCGACCGACGGCCGCGGGGGACCAGTCGATCGAGAAGACGGCGTTGACGAGATCGTTGGGCGCAACCGACGGCACCAACGCGCCGGGCTTGCCGGCGAAGTCGTGATAGACGACCGGCTCGCGCCCGCGCGAGCGCAGGGCCGCGACGAGGTTGCGCGCGACCACGCCGGCGTCGAGGACGTCGCGGATCCCGGCGTCGACCCACACGTCGAGGTGCTCCAGGGATGCGGCCGGCAAGGTGCGGAGCTTGGTGTCCGCGTCGTGGGTCAGGAGGCGCTGGAAGGCCGGGACCGCGTCCCAGACCCCGTTGCCCTCGCCGTCGTCGGCGAAGCCCGAGCGCGACGCGGGGACGCCGTCGAGGCCGAAGTCCTGGAAGGGCTCGCCGAGGTCGTAGCGGTCGTTGTTCTCGAGCCCGTCGGGGTTCGCGACCCAGTCGAAGTCGTCGCCGTTGGGGTCCGAGGGCGGCGGGGCGATGGGGCGTGAGGTCGCGTCGATGCAGCCGCCGAGGCCGTCTTCGTAGGCGTTGGGGCAGCCGTCGAGGCCGACGTCCTGATAGCGCTCCCACGGGTTCAAGAACAGCGGCTCGCCGAGGTCGCGACGCCCGTTGCCGTTGATGTCCACGGCGAGCAGTGCCGCGATGGAGCGGTTGCGCGGCGCGGCGACGTCGAACTCCGAGGGGAGGAGGCCGGGTGTCACGGGCTGGTCGATGTCGCAGAGGGGGATGACCGGGTAGAGGCCGTCGGGGTTGTACTCAGCGTTGAATGCGCGGCGCGTCTCGATGGGGCGCGGGTGGGCGCAGCGCTCGGCGGGAGAGGTGCTGTTCCACCACGCCAGGTCGATGCCATCGGGAAGGAGCGGCGCGTCGGGGTGCTGGATGACCGAGAGGTTGCCGTAGGCGGCCGAGAAGTTGTCGATGATCTCGCCGTAGAAGCCGCGCGTCATCGTGATGCCGTTGGTGTCGTAGCGCAGGTGGTTCCAGTCCATCGGGACCTCGAGCGCATGACGCGTCACGGACGGGCCGCAAGTGACCGGCGGGGAGGCCGTCGGGTCGTCGAGGGTGCCGGCCCGGGCGGCGGTCTCGAGGGCTTCCAACGGGCAGAAGCCCTGGAAGTGGAGGCGCAACATCTGGGCCATCATGTAGGTCGTGTCGGCATAGCCGCCGAGCGCGCCGACCATGTCGAACGTGGCGGGCTCTTCGAGGGCGATGTCGATCGCAGCGGCCCCCATCGACATGCCGCCGATGGCGCGAAACGACGAGGGTCGCGGCGGCGTCGTGTCGGGCGCGTCGCTGCTGTCGGCGGTGTCGGAGGTATCGTCCACGACCTCGGGGGAGGTGTCGGATGCGCCGTCGGGCACGCCATCGGAGGGCTCGGCGCTGTCGGGGGCGTCGGGCTCGACGTCGCTCGTGACATCGCCGTCAGGCGGCGCGGCCGAGTCCTTCGTGTCGAGGGTCGAGGACGAATCGCCGCACGCGGTGGCGACGAGGAAGAGTGAGACGAGGCACGAGCGAAGCTTCACGGTCTGGACGACTACCAGCGGCGACGCCTCAGGTCACGGCTTTCCGAGAGGCCCTTCATCCGGGCGGCCCGAGCGCGGCCCGCGCGTGGCGCCGCGATGGCTCTCGGGCTCGAAGGTGACCTGGCGCGAGACGAGGGTGCGGACCAGTCCGAGGAGCTGATCGTGGGCGCGATCGGCGGGCAGGCGCGCGACGCCGAGGCGGCCGAGGTGCTCGATGAGGGCGTGGACCGCTTCGATGGTGGAGCGGCAGTGCGCGTGGGGCTCCTTGCGGATGCGATCGTAGATCGGCGCATCGGTCGGGGCGAACGCGACGCGCGGCAGGGTGCGGAGGCGCGAGCTCTCGCGCACGAGCTTGCGCGCGGTGGTCCAGGTGCCGTCGGGGACGAGGGCGAGGGGGCGGCGGTCCGCGGGGAAGAAGGCGCGCGCATCGGCAACGGTCGCGCGGCCGAGATCCAGAGTCGAGACCCCATCGCCCGGCGGGAAGAGGACGAAGGGGAAGGCGTGCGGGTCGTCGATGCGGCGGTGGAGGCGGGGCTCTGCGTCCGCGTCGGCGGTCACGACGAGGGTCGAGCCGGTGACCGCGAGGTGCGCGAGGCGGGCCGTGCCGATCGGGACGCGGCGCTCGCTCGGGTGCATGACGAGCGCGAGGTCGAAGGCGAGCGGGAACGGAACGATGGCCGCGCAGGGGCAGTGGGCAAGTGGGCGCAGGCAACGGAGGCAGGTCTCGCGACCGCGCGCGGCATCGAGGTCGACCAACATCAGGAGGCGGCGGGCATCCGCATGAGCAGGTCGACGAGCTCGGCGTGCGGGTTCCCCTTGATGAGCATGCCGTGCTCTTTCATCTCGATGCGGGCCGAGAGGTGGAGGAGCTCGTGGGTGATCTCCAGGTCACGCGCGGCGGACAAGAAGGCCGCGCGCAGGACGGCGTTCTTGATGAGACCGCCGGCGAGCTCGAAGTCGGTCGCGAGCTGACGCGAGTCGACGCCAGCGATCGGCAGGTTGGGGAGATCGATCATCGTCTTCCAGAGCGCCTCGCGCTCTTCGATGGAGGGCTGCGGGAAGGTCACGCGCATGCTCAAGCGGCGCGCGAAGGCCGAGTCGATCGAGTCGGCGAAGTTGGTCGTGAGGATGGCGATGCCGGAGAAGCGCTCGACCCGCTGGAGGAGGTAGTTCACCTCGAGGTTGGCGTAGCGGTCGTTGGCGGACGAGACACTGGTGCGCTTCGAGAAGAGCGAGTCGGCCTCGTCGAAGAGCAGCATCGCGCCCGAGCGCTCGGCCTCGTCGAAGACGCGCGAGAGGTTCTTCTCCGTCTCGCCGATCCACTTCGACACGATCTGCGAGAGCTCGACCTGGTAGAGGTCGAGGCCGAGCTCCTTGGCGATGACGCCGGCCGACATGGTCTTGCCGGTGCCGGGCGGGCCCTCGAACAGCGCCGAGACACCCATGGCCGAGGAGAAGCGCTTGCCGAGGCCCCACTCGCCGAGCACCTTGTCGCGGAAGCGATAGCGATGACACAGCTCGCGGAGCTGGATGCCGACCTCGGGGGTGGTGATGAGGTCGTCCCAGGTGTCGGTGGTCTTGCGGAGGCGAGCGATGGCGCCCATGCGGGCCTGGATCTGCTCGCGCACGGCGCTGACGAGGACATCGAGGCTGACGCGCGACTCGCCGGCCAGACCCGCGAGCTCACGCGCGAGCGAGACGGCCTCGTAGGTGCGCCCCGGGGTGAGGTCGAAGCGGCGCGCGAGGTCGCGCGGGTCGACGTTGGGCTTGCGGATGGCGGGCGTGACGAGGCGTCCCCAGAGGGTCTTGCGCGCCTCGAAGTCCATGCCGGGGACGTCGTGGATCTGCGTCCCGCGCGAGAAGCGCGGGAGCTTGTCGGTGTCGGCCAGCACCGAGAGGGTGACGGCGCCGCGGTGGTTGAAGGTGGCGTGGTCGAATGCCTGGATGATGCGCTGGCGGTGGCGGTCGCGCGCGAGCTCCGGCGAGCTCTCGTTGGGGTTGGGAACGTGGGTGTCGAGGAGCTCTTCCCACTCGGTGAAGCAGATGACCGCGTTCATGATCATCGCTTCGCGGAGGATCAGGGCGAGTCCTTCGGAGAGCTCCTTGTTGCGCTCGCCGAGCTTGTGGAGATCGACCACGAGCAGGCGCTGGTCGTAGCGGCGCGCGAGCTCGAAGGCCCAGCGTCGACGCCCCGAGCCGCGCAGGCCGCGCAGCGCGAGGATCGGCAGGTGCGGCAAGCCCTCGGCCGGGGTCCCGAGCAACTGGCGGAAGCGGTCCCAGGCCTCGTGCATCGCCGGCCCGAGGACGAGGTCTTCGCGTGGGTCGGCGGTCTCGACGAGCTCGGCGTAGGCGGCGATCTCGGGGTCGGCGGCCAGGCGCTCACCGCGACCGAGCTGCCCTTCGACGTAGCGCAGCACGCGCGGCACGACGCGGTAGGTGCGGTGAAGGAGCGGCTCGAAGGTGCGGTTCGGATCGAGCTCGATGAGGCGATTGGAGACGAGGACCTCGTGCGCGTCGAGGATGCGGCGTGCGCGGAGGCGCGCGCTGGGATCGCCGAGGATGTCGCCGACCAGGGACAGCGTCGGCTGGCGCTTCTCGTAGTTGCCCTGGAGGTAGCTCATGAAGGCGGCGACACCCGAGTCGAGCTCGACCGCGACGGCCAGCGCCAGCGCGAGGTAGGCGAGGTCGTCGAGCTGATAGGCCTCGCGCAGCGCGAGCAGCGGGGTCGCGTCGCGGGCGCGGCGCCGGGCGACGACCTCTTGCCGGGCGACGAGCGCTGCGTTGAGCTCCGCCTGGGCCTGCGCGATGAAGCGCAGCGCCGGGTCCTTCGCCTCGGGTGGGTCGTCGCTGGCCGGAGCTTCGGTCGAGCCAGGCGGCGCGGCGGCGGCGCGTGCGAGGAGGCGCGCCTCGACCAGGAAGGGCGTCACGGTCGTGCCGGGATAGGGATCCTCGGGCAGCGGCGCGATGCCAGAGGCCTGCATGACCCGGAGGCGATGCTGGAGGAGGGCCCAGATCCAGTCGAGCTCGACCTGGAGATGGGTGTGAGGGAGCGGATGGGAGAGCGCGTTCATCACCTCGGAGGGAGATACACGCGTGGGGCGTCGAGGTCGAGAGGCGGCGCGAGGCGCTGCGAGGTCGGGCTCAGACCCTCTTCTTCCGGACGAGCCAGGCGGCCAGGGCCAGCGCGAGGAGAGCGCCGAGCACGGCCGGTATCCACGGGAAGGCCCCGGCGCGGAGCGGGGCGCCCGAGGCGTCGAGGTTGGTCGCGAGGGCGGAGAGGGTCAGGGCCTTCGGGCCGACCTCGGCGAGGGTCCACACGATGGCCTGGGACTGGGCCTCGGAGCCGGTCGCGACCAGCGCGCGGAACGGCAGGACGTCCGAGGCGGCGACGTCGTCGCGCTCGAAGAAGGCGCGCAGCGGCGAGCTCTTCGTGTCATCGGTCAGGCCCGCCGAGGCTTGCTTCGCGGCCTCCATCTCGGGGAGCTGAGCCGCGGTGAGGGCGACCAGGAAGGTGCGGTTCATGTAGCCCGAGGGCACGGCGATCGGCCCGTCGCCGGTGACGGCGAGGGTGTCGCACTGGGCGCGGTTGCGGCCGTTGATGGTCACGAGGAGGAGGGTCCGCCCGGCGGCCTTGACCGTCCCCTGGAGCACGTGGGTGACCGGGATGTAGCGCTGGCCCTCCGGGACGACGTCGGCACGTGCGGAGGGACCAAGCACGCATGCGATCAGGCCGGAGATGATGAAGCAGAGTTTCGAGGGGAACATGGGGACTCCATGAGGTCGAAGAGCGAGCGCCGCGCCGGGGGCTGGCGGAGCCGAGCGGTGGCGGTTGCCGGAGGGAGACGGGCACGGTGGCATACGTCAAAGGCCCTGAGCAATCCGAAGGGTCGGCTCATTGCGTTCGCGGGAGTGATATGGCACGCTCCGACGGCCGCGGGTTCGAAAGACTCGCGCCAGGTCACGGTCGGTCCTGGTCTCAACGCAGTCGCCCACCTCGAGGGCCGCGTTTTCGACCTGAGCCTCCACGCGTGGACCGGTGAGGGCGAGACCGCGACGCGGCACGAGACGTGCGGCTGCAGAATCGGAGAAGAGCATGCCCGAAGGTGATTCACAGCGAGCGAGCAGCAGCGGAAGTACCTCTGAGGAGATCCTGCCGCCCCCGAATGCCTATGGCCCGCCGCCAGGCATCTTCAAGAACATCCTGAAAGCGCTGGGCATCTGGAAGGAGCCGACGCCGACCCCGCGCACGGAGCCGACGCCCACGCCGACGCCGACGCCGGAGACCCGGACGCCGACCCCCACGCCGACGCCGACCCCCACGCCGACGCCGACCCCCACGCCGACCCCGTCTCCGGGGCCGAACCAGCCGCGTGATCCGAACGCGCCGTGGTCGGGCGCGCGGGACATC
>JAEUKJ010000180.1 GCA_016792665.1 Deltaproteobacteria bacterium
GTGCGGCTGTCTCCGCGCTGGTAATACGGGTTCTGCGCGTGCAGCCCGAAGCTCGCCGACCCGCGGCCGAAGGCCAGCAACGCGTCGAGGGAGGTGGTCACCTTGACGGTCGGGTCGACGATGTCGGCGATGCGACCGCGCACCTTGTAGGGCACGCCATAGACCGGCACCACGAAGTGCACGTGCGGACCGACGCGATCGACGCAGGCCAGGACCTCGCCGAGCCAGCGCTCGTAGTCCTCGCCCGCGAGCTCGTCACGGTCGGGCGACGCCACTGCGCAGATCTGTGCCTCCGGGATCTCACGCCACGCCGCGTAGGCCTTGGCCACGGTGTCCGAGCCCGGCACCGACGGGTTCGTGAGGACCACAGTGCGTCGCGCGTCGGGCCAGTCGACCACCACCTCACGCTCGAGGACCACCGGCTCACAGCCAGGTCGCACGGCCGCGACGCTCACGCGAGCGGTCTCCGGCACGTGGACGGCCGAGCCCTCGTAGAACGTCCAGCGCGCGCGGAGTCCTTGGGGATAGATCGACCCGAGCCCTTCGAACTTCCACGCCGCGTCGTCCGCGCCTCGCACCTCGAGCTCCACCGTCTCGCCGGGCCACGTGTTCCCGGTCAGGGTCAGCGTGACCTCGCCGCAGACCGGCGCGACCTCGGCCTCCTCTCCGACCTCGGTCGTGTCGCTCACCTCGACGACATCCTCCGCATCCGCATCCAGCGAACGCGCCCCTTCGCCCGCGCAGCCCATCAGCGCGACCAGCGACACGACGAGGCCCCGTGATCGACGCGAGACAACGCGGCACCACGCGGCCAACGCGTACCCCGGGCCGCAGCTCTCGTCTGCGTTCACACGAGCCATGCCCGCATCTTAGCGTGGCCGCCCGGGCCGGCCTACCCAAGATCACCGTTCGGTGCTAATCCGTCGCGCGATGATGTTCTCGACCGAGGTGCAGCGCATCCTTCGCGCCGCTCAACAGTACGCTGACGGCGCCAAGCAGCCGCTCACGACCGGCCACATCCTGCTCGGGATGATCACCCAGACCTCGCGCGCGGGGCGTGTCCTCCAGGAGCTGCGCCTCGACCCCGAGAAGGTCCTGCACGCGCTCTCGCAGGTGAAGCGCGCCGACGGCCGCCTCGAGGAAACCGACGAGCTCATCACCGCCATCGAAGCCCACATGGTCGAGGCCGCCAACCGCTCGTCGGCCGCGCTCGTCTCGTCGCTCCACCTCTTGCTCGCCGTCACGCGCGAGAAGCACTCGGTCGCCTACAAGGCCTTCGCCTTCCTGGGGATCCCGCCGGTCCAGGTGCGCACCCTGGCGCTGGGCGGCATCAACGGTCCGGTCCCGCGCAGCATCGAGCGCACCATCCGCCCCGACTCGTCGCGCGCCTTCCACGGCGAGCCGGCCGCCCAGGTCGCCTACGCCGAGCCGGCTCCGCGCCCGCGCTCCCAGCCGGTCCCGGCTGCCTCCGCGAGCCACGGCACGACCTCGGATTCGCGCCCCGCGTCCTCCCCCGAGGCGCGCGCTCCCGCGACGTCCGCCCCGCGCACCGAGGGCTGGAGCCCGCCGCCGACCGGCCCCCTCCTCGCCCCGCAGGGGGACAAGCGCCCCGAGCCGGACCCCGACGATCCCGGCGCGCCCTGGCTGCTCGACCCCGAGCAGTTCCCGCTCCTCACCGGCCTCGGTCGCAACCTCACGGTGGACGCGGCGCGCGGACGCATCGACCCGGTCATCGGCCGCGACGCGATCATCGAGACCGTCCTCGACGTCCTCCACAAGCGCCGCGCCAACAACCCCTGCCTGGTCGGCGAGCCCGGCGTCGGCAAGACCGCCATCGTCGAAGGCCTGGCCCTCGCCATGCTCGGCCAGCCCACGCCGGAAGATGCCCGCCCGCCCGAGCACGCGGGCGACGGGCGCCCCAACGACCCGAGCGCGCTCTTGCGCGAAAAGGTGCTCATCTCGCTGGACGTCGGGTCCCTCGTCGCGGGCACCGAGCTGCGCGGTGCCTTCTCGCGGCGCATGGCCAAGCTGAAGGACGAGGTGCGCGCGGCCGAGGGTCGCGTCATCGTCTTCATCGACGAGCTGCACACGCTGGTCGGCGCCGGCAGTGGCGAAGGCGCGCTGGATGCCGCCAACGACCTCAAGGCCGCCCTGTCCCGCGGCGAGTTCCCGTGCGTCGGCGCGACGACCCCTTCCGAGTTCCATCGCTACATCGAGAAGGACCCGGCCCTCGAGCGCCGCTTCCAGATCATCGACGTCCCCGAGCCCTCCGAAGACGACGCCCTCCTCATCCTCCAGGGCGTCATCGAGAAGTACGAGAACCACCACGGCGTCCTCTTCCAGCCCGAGTCGCTGGCCGCCGCCGTGCGCCTCTCGCGACGCTACCTGGTCGAGCGCCGCCTGCCCGACAAGGCCTTCAACCTCATCGACACGGCGGCCGCGCGCGTCGTGCGCCGTGGCAAGGAAGTGGTCGAGGTCGAGGACATCGCGGCGGTCGTCTCCGAGCTCACCAAGATCCCAGTCGATCGTCTGATGATGACCGACGCCGAGCGCATCTTGTCGCTGCGGGGCTTCCTCGGCGAGCGCATCATCGGGCACGACGACGTGCTCGACGCGGTGGCCGACGTGATCGAGCGCAACTCGGCCGGCTTCCAGTCGAAGCGCCCCATCGGCTCCTTCCTCTTCCTCGGGCCGTCGGGCGTCGGCAAGACCGAGACCGCGAAGGTCCTGGCCGACTTCCTGTTCTGTTCGAAAGACGCGATGACGCGCATCGACATGAGCGAGCTCATGGAGCGCCACGCTGTCTCGCGCCTCCTCGGTGCGGCCCCGGGCTACGTTGGCCACGAAGAGGCCGGCCAGCTCACCGCCGCGCTCGCCCGACGCCCCTATCAGATCATCCTCTTCGACGAGGTCGAGAAGGCCCACCCCGACGTCCTGAACCTGCTCTTGCAGGTGCTCGACGAAGGCCGCCTCACCGACGCCAAAGGGCGCCCCCTCTCCTTCCAGAGCACGGTCATCATCATGACCTCGAACCTCGGGGCCGACGTGCTCCGCCAGCGCAGGAAGGGGATCGGCTTCGGGCGCAACGCGGTCGGCAGCACCGAGGTCCCGGCCCGCATGGACCCGGGCGACCTCGAGGCCGTGCTCAACGCCGCGCAGAAGTCCCTGCCCCCCGAGCTCTGGGGCCGCGTCGACGAGAAGTGCGTGTTCGCGCCGCTCGGCCGCGACGAGCTCGCGCGCATCGTCGAGCTGCTCGTCGCCGAGAGCTCGGCCCAGCTCTCGAAAGAGCGCGACATCACCTACGAGGTCAGCCCCGAGGTGCGTGACCACCTCATCGAGAAGAGCGGCCTCGACCCGACGCTCGGGGCGCGCCCCCTGCGCCGCGCCGTGCAGCGCACCTGCGAGACCGCCATCGCGCGCGCCGTCCTGCGCGGACAGGCCCAGTCCGGAGACCACCTCGTCCTCCAGATGTGGGAAGGCGAGCTCGTGGTCGTCCCGGCCGTGGCCTGAGCGCGCAACAGGTCGCGTGCGGGTGAGTTGCGAGTTGCGACCGCTTCCTATCGAACGTCGATGATCGCGCGCCCGTCGACCGGCGTCATCGTGCCGCGTAGCTCGATGGTGTTGCCCCCGCGCGATCGCGCCTTGGCCCGCACGTCGTAGGTCCCGGGCGGCAGCGACACGACCGCGGTCACCGTGCGCGGCCCCTCGAGTCCGCCCGGGCTCGGCAGCGACACGACCGCGACGCGGATCCCGCGCTGATCGACGATGGCCACGTCGACCTGGACGACCTCGCTCCGCGACATCACCACCGCCGGCGACCTCAAGGTGGGCGAGAGCTCGAGGGCGAGCTCGACCTGCTTGGGGACCTTCGGCCCGAAGAGCAACCAGCCCCCGATGCCGAAGGCGACCAGGAACGCGACCGCCGCGTGCCGCCGCCAGGCCGGTCGCGCCGACGGGCTGGGCGTTTGCGGCGCGGGCTCGAATGATGCGGGCTCGGACGGGGCGGAGGGTTCCATGGCGCTCGTGCATTCCACGTCGCGCCCGCCGAGACAACCGGTTTCCGAGGACGCGCGGGGATGCTAAGCGAGCCAGGTCGACGCCGGCTCGAGGCCAGCTCGAGGGAGGAACGCGGATGAAGATCGCGGTGCTGATGGGTGGACGGAGCGGCGAGCACGAGGTGTCCCTGCGCTCGGGACGCGCGGTCATCGGAGCCCTGCTCGGGCGTGGTCACGCCGTGTTCGCGCTGACCTTCGGGCGTCATGGCGGCGCGACCTTCGGCCCGGTCGGGGACGGCGCCGATGCCGAGACCGAGGGCTCCATCGCCGCGTCGCTGGTCGCGCTCGAAGCCTGGGGCCCGGCCTGCGCCTTCATCGCCATGCACGGCGAGGACGGAGAGGACGGCAAGATCCAGGGTGTCCTCGAGCTCCTGGGCATCCCCTATCAGGGCTCCGGCATCCAGGCCTCGGCCGTCGGCCTCGACAAGGTCCGCACCAAGCAACTGCTGCGCGCCGCGGGCCTGCCGCTCGCACGCGAGCGCGTCATCGACGGCACCGCGCCTCGCGACTGGGGCGCCCTCGTCGCCGAGCTCGGCCTGCCGCTCGTCATGAAGACCCCGGCCTCGGGCTCCTCGGTCGGCGTCGAGATCGTCCCCACGCGCGACGCCGCCGAGGCCCGCGGTGAGGCCCTCCTCGACGAGGCCGGCCGCGTCCTCCTCGAGCAATACGTCAAGGGGCGCGAGTTCACGCTGCCCGTCCTCGAGGACCCCGACGGCACCCCGACCGCGTTGCCCGTCGTCGAGATCCGCCCGCGCGAGGCGGCCTTTTTTGATTACGCGGCGAAATACACGCCCGGGGCCACCGACGAGATCTGCCCGGCCCCCATCCCGCCCGCGCTCGAGGCCATCCTCGGCGACCTCGGACTGCGCGCGCACCAGGCCCTCGGTTGTCGTGGCTATAGCCGCACCGACTGCATCGTAACCCCCTTGGGCGAGGTCGCCCTGCTCGAGGTCAACACCCTCCCCGGCCTCACCGCGGAGAGCCTCATGCCGCGCTCCGCGGCCGTCGCGGGCATGGACTTCACCGCGCTGGTCGAGCGCCTCCTCGCCCGCGCGTTGGTGACCCACCCGCGCATATAAACCTTGCAACGGCCGCGGTGCCCCACTTAGGGTTCAGCCGTCGCCGAGCGCTCGGGCTCGGCCGTTTGCCTGTGGGGATGCGATGACGCTTCGTAGCGCCGTGTTGTTCTTGACCGTTGGCCTCGCGGCCTGCGGCAGTGATGTCGAAAAGACCGGGGACACCGCCCCGCCTCCCGACACGACCGACACTTCCAACGACTCGACCGACTCGAGCGACTCGACGGACGTCGAGCCCGACACGAACGACACCGCGGACACGGCCGACACCGCGCCCGACACGACACCGGACACCACCCCCGACACGGCGGACACCGCGCCGGACTCCGATGACACGGCGGATGTCGCGGACGTGGCTGACACCGCGGACGCCGCAGACACCGCCGACGTCGCAGACACGGCCGACACCACCGACGTCGTCGTCCCGCCCACCCTCGTCATCAAGAAGGGCGACCGCTGCGCCGACCTCGCGACCATCGAGGGGGCCGAGCTCCCCTTCACCGACGCCGCCTCGACCGTCGGGGCGAACGACGACTACGTCTACACCGTCGGCGCGGCCTGTGGTGGCTCGCTGGGTCAGGGGATCCTCGGCGATGCCTCCCCCGACCTCGTCTACCAGATCACCCCCGCCATCACGGCGACCTACCGAGTGGCCCTCCTGCCCGCGGCCGGCATCGACCTCGGCCTCATGCTCACCGACAAGTGCCCGCCGATCGGCGAGGACGCCTTCTCGTCGTTGACCTGCCTTGGCGCCTCCGACCGGGGCAACGGCGCCGAGTGGCTGCGCCTCGACCTGACCGCCGGCAAGACCTACTACCTCCTGGTCGACGGCTTCGGCAATGACACCCCGTCGGCCGGCGCCTTCACGCTCGAGTTCGGCATCGGCGAGAACTGCGTCGACGGCATCGACAACGACGGCAACAGCAAGACCGACTGCGCCGACTCGCAGTGCGACGACGCCCCGCAGTGCAACGAGACCAACGCGCCCAACGGTTGCGCCAACGGCATCGACGACGACGGCGACGGCAAGACCGACTGCGCCGACTCGAACTGCGACACCGTCCTCGCCTGCGATGAGTCGCGCGCGTCGAACGGCTGCGCCAACGGCATCGACGACGACGGCAACGGCAAGACCGACTGCGAGGACGGCGACTGCGCGTCCTACTCGGCCTGCCTGCCCGCCGCCCCCGGCGACAACTGCTCGGCCCCCGTGCAGCTCGCGCTCGGCACGCCCGTCGCGGTCGACACCTGCCCCTACGAGGCCAACTACACCTCGGACGGCGAGGGCGGCTGCACCAGCACCGCGTTCGCGCCCGACCTCGTCTACTCGTTCAAGGCCCCGCGCGACGGCTCCTATCGCTTCTCGGTGGACGCCGACTGGGCCGACTACGAGATGGGCTTCAACGTCGTCAAGGGCGCCTGCCCGGGCGAGCTGCTCGCGAGCTGCATCGCCAGCGGAGAGAACGACGGCGACGCGAACCTCGTCGGCGCGAGCTTCGCGCTTGCCGCCAACGACACCATCTACGCCGTGGTCGGCGCGACCAGCAGCGGTTCCTACCGCTGCGGCGACGCGATCGTGAGCATCATCGAGGTCTCGCCCGAGGTCTGCACCGGCGGCATCGACGAGGACGGCGACGGCAAGACCGACTGCGGTGACTCGGACTGCCGTGGCATCGACCCGGCCTGCCCCGCCGACCTCGGCGACTCGTGCGGTACCCCCATCCTGCTCGAGCAGGGCGTCACCAAGAGCATCGAGACCTGCAGCCTCGGGGCGGATTACGCCCCCGACGACGGCTGCGAGTATGCAACCACCGACTCGCCCGACGGGCTCCTCACCTTCGTCGCCCCCACGGACGGCACCTACTTCTTCGATGTCACCGGCGAGACCGACTTCGACGTCGTCATCAACGCCGTGGTCGGCGCCTGCCCGGCCCCGGGCCCGCTCCTGGTGTGTGCCGCGGGCAGCGACCGCGCCACCGAGACCGAGTCCCTGTCCGTGACCGCCCTTGCCGGTGACGTCGTGTGGCTCATCGTGAGCGGCTACGAGGACTCGTGGGGTGACTACTTCGACTGCGGCCAGGCCAACGTGCTCGTGACCAAGGTCGACGCCGAGGTCTGCACCGACAACATCGACAACGACCGCGACGGCAAGACCGACTGCGCGGACACGGACTGCGCCAGCGCCCCGCGTTGCAACGAGGCCGCCAACGGCGACAACGCCTGCGGCGACGGCGTCGACAACGACACCGACGGCTTCACCGACTGCAGCGACCGCGACTGCGCCGGCACGGCAGCCTGCCCCAACGGCATCCCCGGCGACGGCTGCCTTGGCCCCCTCGAGGTCACCGGCACCGCGTGGACCCGCCTCGTCGACACCTGCACGCTGGCCAACGACTTCGCGGTGCAGGAGGTCGGGGGCTGCCAGCAGAACTCGACTGGCGTCGCATCGAAGGACGTGCTCGCGAAGTTCGTCGTGCCGCAGACCGGCGCCTACCGCATCGAGTTCCGCACCGGCGTCCAGGGCAGCTCGACCTACGACGCGCTCCTGAACGTCGTGAAGGGCGATGCCTGCCCTGCCTCGCCGGTCACCCTGTGCACGGCGGCCTCGGACAGCGGCAACCCCGAGGCTGTGACCGTCGGTGCGACCGCGGGTGAGACCCTCTGGATCATCGCCGGCGGCTACTCGACCGGCTGCGGCAAGTCGACCCTCACCATCGGCCTCATCGGCCCCGAGATCTGCGACGACGCGGTCGACAACGACATCGATGGCAAGGTCGATTGCGCCGACACCGACTGCGCGGCGAGCCCCCTCTGCAACGAGGGCGCGAACGGCCCTGGCGCGTGCAGCAACGAGATCGACGAGGACGGCGACGGCTACGAGGACTGCTTCGACCCCGACTGCAAGACCTCGAGCGAGTGCCCGAACGGCCTCGTGGGCGACGCCTGCGCCGGGGCGCTGGTGCTGACCGGCTCGTACGTGGGGACCTTCAACACCTGCGGCTACACCAACGACTTCCAGCAGGCCTCGAACGCGACCTGCAAGGCGATGGGCTCGGCCGGCGACATCCTCGCGCAGATCAAGCCCGAGGTGTCCGGTGACTTCCGGGTCAAGCTGACCTCGGGCATCGGGGGGACCTCGACCTTCGACAGCACCATCAACGTCGTCCAGGCCGAGACCTGCCCGGTCGTCCCGATCGCCCAGTGCCTGAAGGGCGTCGACGACGTCGGCAGCACGAGCGCCACCGAGACGCTCACCTTCTCGGCGACCGCCGGCCAGAGCTACTGGGTCATCGGCGACGGCTACAGCACGGGCTGCGGCACCGCGACCCTGACCGTGACCCAGCTCGAGCCCGAGATCTGCGACGACCTCATCGACAACGACGGAGACGGCTTCATCGACTGCGCCGACTCGGAGTGCCGGACGCGTGAGCCGGTCCTTTGCCCGGCGGCCCCCGGCGACTCGTGCGCCACGCCGAGCATCCTGCCGCTGTCGACCACGACCAGCCTCAACACCTGCGACGCCGCTGCGGACTACAGCTCGACCACCGCGAATGGGTGCCGCGCGGCGCGCTCGAAGGACCTCCTCTTCAAGCACGTGGTGGCGACCACCGGGTCGTACAAGGTCACGCTCATCTCGACCTGGCTCAGCTACGAGTCGGTGGTCAACGTGGTCAAGAGCGAGACCTGCCCCACGAGCCCGCTCGGCACCTGCCTCGCGTCGTCCCAGAACTCGTCGTCGAGTGGCACCTCGACGAGCACCTTCACGGCCACGGCCGGGGACACGCTCTGGCTCGTCGTCGGCAGCAACTACTCGACGACCGAGTGCGGCGACGCCACGCTGCGCATCGAGCCGCTCTGAGCAAGCCCGTGGGAAGCCTGGTTCCGCCAGGCCTTCGGTGATTCGTTGCGTTCGCGAGTGAGGTTGCCCACGGCTTTTTTCGGGCCGTTGGGCAGCCTTCTCCGACGCGCCCGTGGAGCCGCTTGCGTACACTTTCTGAGGTCTTCCGAAGGCGTGGCGAGGGCAGGTCGAGCCCTTGAGAATCGCCCCCACTGCGCTTGCCATGCGGGGTGGTTCGTGCAAGGTTCTCGGACGTTCGCTGCCTTGGAGGACATCGTCATGCTCAAGCGACTCGTCACCGCGTTTCCCGGCGCCTTCACCCGTTCGGCCCTCGTCTTCACGACGGCCTCGCTCGGCATCATGGCCCCGGCCTGTTGCCCCGAGCCCCTCGTCAAAGAGGAGCCGAAGGTCGTCGCGCCGCCGCCGGATCAGGATGGCGATGGGGTCATCGACGCCGACGACCGCTGCCCGGCCGTGGCCGGAGTGCTCGAGTACGGCGGCTGCCCGGACAACGACGGCGACGGGATCCCCGACGACGTCGACCGCTGCCCGGACGTGAAGGGCATCGCGGCCGAAAAGGGCTGCCCGCCGCCCGACACCGACAAGGACGGCATCATCGACGCCGACGACGCCTGCCCGAACGAGGCCGGCCCGGTCGAGACGAAGGGCTGCCCCGACAAGGACGGCGACGGCGTTCGCGACGCGGACGACAAGTGCCCCGACCAGGCCGGCGTCCCCGAAGAGGCCGGCTGCCTCCCGAAGGCCGTGCAGAAGTTCTCGGGCTCGATCAAGGGCATCACGTTCGCGGCCGGCAAGGCGACCATCGCCAAGAGCTCGAACAGGACCCTGGACGAGGCCGTCGCGGCCCTGGCCCAGTACCCGTCGCTGCGCGTCGAGATCCAGGGTCACACCGATGACCAGGGTCCGGACGACGTGAACCTCAAGCTGTCGCAGGACCGCGCGGAGGCCGTGAAGGCCTACCTCGTCGGCAAGGGCATCGCAGCAGAGCGCCTCGACGCCAAGGGCTACGGCGAGACCGTGCCCGTCGGCGACAACAAGAAGGCCGCGGGCCGCGCGCAGAATCGCCGCACCGAGTTCAAGATCCTGGGCGGCCTGCGCCGCGCTCTGAACCTCTGAGATTCGCGACCTGAGAAAGAACGCAGGGGCCGCTCCGGGAAACCGGGGCGGCTTCTTGCTTTTGGGCCTGCGCACCGCCCGCGCCCCACCCTCCCCATCCGACCGTTGCCGACCGCGCGCGTTCCCGGTAATCAACCGCCCATGACGACGCAACGCATCATCGACATCTTGGAGCAGGGGCAGGTCGGGCAGCGCATCACGGCCAAGGGCTGGGTCAAGAGCCGCCGCGACTCGAAGGCCGTGACCTTCCTCGTGCTGGGCGACGGGTCCTCGGTCAAGACCCTGCAGGTCGTCGTCGACGAAGCCGTGCGCGAGGCCGCGCAGCTCCAGCTCGTCGGGACGGGCGCCTCGGTCGCCGTCGAGGGCGAGCTGGTCGCCTCACCCGGCAAGGGCCAGACCGTCGAGCTCAAGGCCGACAAGGTCAGCATCTACGGCCTCGCCGATCAGGAGACCTACCCCCTCCAGAAGAAGGGGCACTCGATGGAGTTCCTGCGCTCCATCGCGCACCTGCGCTCGCGCAGCAACGTCTTCGGCGCGGTCTTCCGCATCCGTTCGACCCTCGCCCAGGCGACCCATCGCTTCCTCTCGGGCCAGGGCTTCAACTACGTCCACACCCCCATCATCACCGCCAGCGACTGCGAAGGCGCCGGTGCGATGTTCGAGGTGAAGGCCAACACGAAGGACCACTTCTTCGGGCGCCCCGCGATGCTCACCGTGTCCGGGCAGCTGAACGCCGAAGCCCTGGCCTACGGCCTCGGCCGCGTCTACACCTTCGGGCCGACCTTCCGCGCCGAGAACTCCAACACGAACCGGCACCTCGCCGAGTTCTGGATGATCGAGCCCGAGGCCGCCTTCTTCGACATCCACGACGACATGGACCTGGCCGAGGCCTACCTCAAGGCCCTCATCGAAGCCGTCTTCGCCGAGCGGCGAGACGACCTCGAGCTGCTCAACAGCTTCGTCGACAAGGACCTCATCAAGACCCTCGAGACGACCAAGAACGCGACGTTCGTGCGCCTCACCTACACCGAGGCCGTCGACATCCTGTTGGCTGCCCAGAAGGGCGGCCGCGCCTTCGAGTTCCCGGTCGCCTGGGGCTCCGACCTCCAGTCCGAGCACGAGCGCTACCTGACGGAGGAGCACTTCAAGCTGCCGGTCATCCTCACGGCCTACCCGAAGGAGATCAAGTCGTTCTACATGTTCCAGAACGACGACGACAAGACCGTCGCCGCGATGGACGTGCTGGTCCCGCGCATCGGCGAGATCATCGGCGGCTCGCAGCGTGAGCACCGCCTCGACCGCCTCGAGAAGCGCATCGTCGAGCTCGGCATGAAGCTCGAGGACTACACCTGGTACCTCGACCTCAACCGCTTCGGCGCCGTCCCGCACGCCGGCTTCGGCCTCGGCTTCGAGCGCGCCGTCATGTTCTGCACCGGCATGGTCAATATCCGCGACGTCGTGCCCTTCCCGCGCGCCGTCGGCCAGGCGGCCTTCTGAGCCGCCCGGTGGGCTCCACCACCGCACCGTGGTGAAGCCCCATCGCGCGACGTCTCAGCGGCCGCCCTTGGCGGGTCCCTTGTTCATGTTGGCCAGGGTCTGACGCGTGGCCTCGGTCTGCGGCGGCGCGGCCTTCGTGGCGTCACCCGGCTTCTTGCCGGCCTTCTTCGCGTCCTTCTTGGCCGTCTTCTGGTTGTGCTGCTTCATCGGGCGGTTCCTTCACGTGTGAGGGGCGCGCGGGCCCATCGAAGTGATGGGGTCGCTCAGGATGGAGGGGTCACGCAGAGACGTGCCTTCGCCTTGCTCGTCTCGGCATGACTATGCGCTTCGTGGGCGCGACTCATTCGCGGCGATCCCGGCAGTGAGGCTGTCCGAGAAGCAACGACCGTCCCTGGCGTGCACACACCGGGGGGCGAGCCCTAAGAGAGAGCAAGCGGCGTGCCGCTCGTCCGCGCGAGGATCCACGTCGAGCCCCCGCGCCGAGGCCATCACATTCGCGCAATTCGGCGCTCATCTTGATGCGGGCGCGCTCGGCGGCGGCCTCACGACGGCTGAGCGCGACCTGGACTCCCTGGCGTGCGCCCCGGCAACCTCACGATGAAGCGGGTCCCGACGCCGAGCTCGGAGTCCACGCGGATACGCCCGCCGTGCTCCTGCACGATGCGATGCGTGATGGCCAGCCCGAGCCCCGTGCCCGCCTGCTTGGTCGTGAAGTACGGCGTGAACAGCTTCTGGCGCGTGATCTCGCTCATGCCCGGCCCGTTGTCGGTCACCACGATGCGGGCCCGCTCGCCGTCCTTGTCGATCTCGCGCTCCACGCGCACCTCGAGGCGCTTCGGCTCGCCGGCCGTCTCGGCCCCGGTCGGGGTCTTGGCCTGCGTCAGCGCTTCGAGCCCGTTCTTGACCAGGTTGATGAGGGCCTGCCGCACCTGGTCGCCGTCGACGTCCAGCACCAGCGGCACGCCGACGACCTTGCACTCGACGTCGGGGGCCGTGTCCTTGAACAGCGACACCACCTGCGACGCCACATCGTACAAGTCGGTCGGCGCCGGCCGCGGCGCGGGCATGCGCGCGAAGTCCGAGAACTCCGACACGATGCGCTTCATGCGCTGCACCTCTTCCAGCACGGTCGCGGTCGACTCGCGGAAGATCACCTCGAAGTCGGGGTGCTTCCGATCCCAGACCTTCTTCAGCGTCTCGATGGACATCTGGATCGGCGAGAGCGGATTCTTGATCTCGTGCGCGATGCGCCGCGCGATTTCACTCCAAGCCGCCACGCGCTCGGTCTGCCGCAGCCGCTCCTCGCTCAGGACGAGATCCTGGGTCATCTGGTCGAAGGCCCGCGTGAGCTGCGCCACCTCGTCGCGCCCCTTCAGCGGCTTCACGGTCACGTCGCGCCGCCCCTCGGCCACCTCGCCCGCCGCCTTCGCCAGCCCCTCCAGCGGCTTCGACATGCGCCGCGCGATGAGGAACCCCATCAGCAACGCCACGCCTGCCGCCCCGCCCGCAAACCACGCCCCCGTCTCCCAGAGCTGCTCGCGCCACAGGACGAGCTCGGTGCGCGGCACATAGACCCGCAAGGTCGCCATCGCCCCCGGGCTGGTCGGGTTCTTCATCGCCCGATCCTGGGACGCATAGCCGCCTGGAACCGGCGGCGGCTCGGCCCCTTCGAAGGTCGCCACGACGCGCCGCTCGCCGACATCGACCAGCACGACCGCGGTCCCCTCGCCGGCCACGGCCCGGAGATCATCGACCAACCTACGGTCGACGATGCGCCCGCCGACCAGCGCCACCCGCACCCCGGGCTCTTCGATCAAGCGCGCCACCTGCAGCGTCCAGACCGCGTCGGTCCCGCCGGTCGCCGCGTTCTCGATGCGCTCGTAGCGAAAGAACTTCGAGTCGCTGTGCTTCTCGATGAGCTCGACCAGATCGGGATCGGTCTCCTCGAAGCCGGCGCGATGCCCCAACGCGATGAGGTGCCCCTTCCTCTCGAGGTCGACGATGCGCAGCGTGTCGAGCACCGCCGACTTCATGAGCCGCTCGGCATCCCTCACGATGGACCGCTCGTAGTTCACGTCGGTCGCCCCGTAGAAGCGCTTGCGCCCCAGCGGCTCGATGAGCTCGCGCGTGATGATGGGGTCGACCGCGATGCGCGCCAGCGCCTGCTGCAGATCCCGCTCGGTGCCGCCGAGCCGCTCCTGCACCGCGTCGGCGATGGCGCTCACGCGCTGCTCGAACCCGCTCTCGAAGGCGCGCTGTGTGCTCTGCACGAAGAGCACGCCACCGCCGCCGAGGATCAACAAGGCCACGAACAAGAAGGCCAGGGTCAGCTTGAAGACGAGCTTCATCAGCGGGCCCCCGGCACGTACGCGTCGACCAGATTGGGCAGGTTCAAGATCCCCGCGCCGCTCCCACCGACGCCGCGCACCTTGGCGTGCAGCGCGACCGGCCGCTCGGCATGCACCAGCGCTATCGCCTCGTCCCGCTGCACCACCCCGCGGGCCCACTCGGTCACGCGCCGCGACAGCACCTCGGCCGCAGAGGGCGGTGACAACCCCAAGGCCCGCGCCAGCTCGAAGGCCGCCTGCGACGCTGTCAGCGCAGCCCACTCCCAGCGCACCACCGCCAGGTCCCAGGGCGGATCGCCCGCACGTCGTGCATCCCCCGCGTCGAGGCCACGCACCGGCAAGACGCGCGCCTCGCCGCGGGTCACCGGCCGCACCAGGTCGCGCACCGCCTTGGCCAGCTCCTCGGAGTCGGGCTCGCCATCGGCGTACGACACGACCATCTGCTCGCGCGCCAGCATCGCCTTGGCACCGCGCGTGCCGGCCGTCACCGGCGACAGCGCGTCCGGCCACGGCACCTCTCCTGGCACCGTCCGCCCGTCGACGAAGCGCCCCAGCCGCGCCTCCAGCGCCGCGCCCTGCACCCACCCGCGCAGCGCCCCGGCCCCGCCCGAGGCGCCCGAACCGCGATAGCGCGGATGGAACACCAGGAGCCAGCTCGACCACCCGCCGCGCGCGCTCTGCGTCCCGGCTGGCGTCATGCGCAGCGGCTCGAACGCGAGCTCGACGTCACCGTATCGGAAGGCCCCCTCCTCGGCCGTGCGCGACACCCGCACGAGGCGCACCTCCTGCAGCCAGGGCCGCCCCTCGGCGTGTCCTTCCCACGCGACCAACGTCCGCCGGTCGCCGTCACCGGTCGTCGGCCGGAAGGTCCCGGCCCCGACCCCGGGCTGCCCGCCCTTCACGATCGCCACCTCGGGCCGGGCCAGCAACGCGCGCAGCTCGTCCAGCAGCGTGCCGCGCGGGAACGCGATCGCCACCATGCGGGGCCCGGCCTCGCTCACCCCGAGGGCCGCCACCAGCCGACCGACCGGCGACTGATCGCCGAGCCCGGCGATGCGCCTGAAGCTCGCCACGACGTCCTGGGCCATCACCGGGCTGCCATCGTGAAAGCGCGCCGAGTCGCCAAGCGTCACGGTGAGCACGTCCCCGGCGACGGTCCCGAGGCCTGCCGCCAGCTCGGGGACGACCCCGACCGCGCCCACGCGAAAGAGGTGGCCGTGAGCCAGCGTCGCCACCAGTCGACCCGAGCGCGTCTCGACCGTGTGGGGATCGACGAGCCCGCTGAAGTCCCGCACCGGCACCTCGAGGGCCCCTCCGTAGGGCCGTCGCCCACCCGCCCGCGCGCCCCCGCTCACGACCAGCAGCGCGATGATCGCGGCGCAACAGAGGCCCGCCCTGAGTCCTCGTCCCTTCACTTCGGGACCGCCACGTACACCTCGCCGGTATTGCCGCTCCAGGTCGCCGCGAAGACCTCGCCGAAGCCATCGCGGTCCACGTCGCCTCCGCAGAGCGCCGTCACCACACCGCCCACGCCCGCGCTCCAGCTCGCCTTCGCGAGGTTCGTCCCGCGCGCCAGGGCCAGCCGATCGCCCGGCCCCAGACCGGCCGACGTGGTGACCAACTCGAACAGGCCATCACCGTCGAAGTCGATCATCGCGGCCGCGACCCCGACACTATCGACGCCCTCGACGGTGCTCGCACCCGAGCCCATCGACGCGGGTCGCGCGCCACGCGGGCGCCCATCTCCGGCCGCCGACTTCGCGAGGCCGGCCCCTGCGAGGCGCAGGCGCCCCCCGGCCAGCGCTGCCACGACCATGCCGCGACCGTCGCCCGCTGCCGCGCGCACGTCGTACACTTTCGATGCGCCGCCCAGCCATGCGGCTCCCGCAGTGCCGATCTTGGCCTCGGTCAGCCCGCCCTCCAGCGTGTCGATGCCGCTCGGCCACGGGCCGACCACGAAGCTATCGACGCCCGTCGCGTAGAGAGGCCAGCCCTTCTGGAACAAGAGGGCGAGCCTATCGAACCCGCCTGGCCCATAGCCCAGGACGGCCGGCTCGCTGCGGTCCGAGCTCGCTGCCACGACCACCTGGCGACCGTCGGCGCGGGTCACCAGCACGAGGCGTCCCAGGGGCTCGCGCAGCTTGGCCTCGGCAGGGCCGAGGGTCCTCAGCGAGTAGGACCCGAGCTCCTGCGAGAGTCCGCCTTCGGCCCAGCGCAGCACCCGCACCGTGTCGGGCTGCAACACGACGAGCTCGGGTCGTCGGTCTTGATCGAGATCGGCCACGAGGCAGTCGAGCACCCGCGCGGTCCCCAGCGTGGCGACGCTCTTCTTGCCGACCGGCACCAGCCGCAGATCGTCGAGGCGCACCTCGCGCCGCCCGAGCCCCAGCAAGGTTCGCAGCTCCAGATCGATCGACACGTTGGCATAGGCAGTCGCGACGACCTCCCCAGCCCGGTTCGACATCGCCTCCCACACGTTCTTCGGCAGGACCCGCCGTCGCGCCGTGACGACGAGGTGCCCCTCGCGCACCGCCAGCTCGAGCTCGATGCGCTCGTCGACGCGCGCCGCCGGATCCCCCTCGCGCACCCGCAGCCACGAGCCCGGCACCGGCCCCGCGCGCATCGCGGCCTCCAGCGCATCGGCCAGGAAGGCCGACAGGTCGGGCCCCGGCGGCGTCGCGCCCGATGGTGCCGCGATCGATGCGCCCGCCTCACGCGTGACCGCGAACGCGAGGCGCGCGCCATCGATGACCGGAGGCCCCCTGAACAGCGCACGCGCGAGCTGCGCCGCCAGGGTCGCCGTGGACGACGCCGGTGCCGCCGGCGGAGGCAAGGTCGGCAAGGTCTGCGCGTGCGCCGACTGGGCCAATCCACACGCCCAGGCTGCCCACGCGAGCAGGAACGCCATGCTCACGCGCCGCGCCAGCCGCGTGCGCTTCCGCCATCTCCCGTGCCCCCACTGCTCCATCTCGCGCTCCATCGGCCGAAGAGGCCCAAAACAATCGACTGAGGCCCCAGCTTCCAGCTATGTCGAAGGCCCTGGCGCGGCGCCCTCACGACGCAGAGTAACCGAGTTGCCGCCGCCCGCGTAGGGTCCACGTCGAGCCGACGGCCAGCCTCCTCTGCCAGGCCCGCGGTGCGCCGCCGCCTCGCCCGTCGACCCCACCGCCTCATTGCCGCCCGGAGCCTCCATGACCGCGCCCCAAGCCACTCCCACGAGCGTCCACCCCGACGGCAAGGCCGAGGTCATCGACGACTTCGATGCGATCGCCGGCCGCTACGACCTGCTCACCCGCATGAACCCCGGCTACCTCCAACACCTCCGCTGGAGCGCCGAGCGCCTGCGCCTCGCCCCCGGCGCGCGCATCCTCGACCTCTGCTGCGGCACCGGACTTTCGACCCGCGCGCTCATGGCGACCTACCCCGACGCCCAGGAGATCACCGGGCTCGACGCCTCGGCCGGCATGATCCGCTTCGCCATGGACACGCTCACCCCGGGCACGCCCCGGCCCCGCGGCCTCGCGCGCCTCACCACGCTGCCCGCGCCGAAGACCCGCGCCAATGTCCGCTTCGTCGTCGGCGATGCGATGGACCCGGCCGCGGCGGGGGCCACCGGCCCCTTCGACGGCATCCTCATGGCCTACGGCATCCGCAACGTCCCGAACGCCGACCACTGTCTCGCGGCGCTGTTGCCGCTGCTCGCCCCGGGCGCGCCGATCTGCTTCCACGAGTATTCGGTCGCCGACTCGAAGGTCGCCAAAGCCGTGTGGAACGCGGTCTCGCTGTCGGTCATCGCGCCGCTCGGCATCGCCGCGACGCGCAACGTGCGCATGTGGAACTACCTGCGTGAGTCGGTCAACCGCATGGACGGCGTCAGCGCCTTCGAGCGTCGACTCGCCGCGCACGGCTTCACCGACATCGAGACGCTCCCGATGAGCGGCTGGCAGCGCGGCATCGTGCACTCGTTCATCGCGCGGAGGCCCCGCTCGTGATGTCGCTGCCCCTGCCCGCTTTCCTTCGCAAGAAGCGCCCCGAGGCCGGCGCCCCGAGCCCGCACGCCAAGCGCTTCGCGAGCCCATCGGGCGCCTCACGCCAGGCCCCCGCGGGCCTCTCGGCCGTGGTCATCGGCGGCGGGCTCGCGGGCCTCGCCGCGGCCACGATCCTCGCCGAGCGCGGCGTCAAGACGACCCTCCTCGAGCGCGAAGCGACGCTCGGGGGCCGCCTCGCCTCGTGGCCCATCACGCTCCCCGACGGCGCGCGCCTCGAGATGGAGCGCGGCTTCCACGCATTCTTCCGCCAGTACTACAACGTCCGCCAGATGATGCGGCGCTGGGACCCCGCGCTCTCGCACCTCGTGCCGCTGCGCGACTACCCGATCCTCGGCCCGGGTGGCGAGCTCTTGCGCTTCGATCGCCTGCCGCGCCGCCCCCCTTGGAACGTGGCGGCGGCCGCGCTGCGTGCGCGCCACTGGTTGACGCTGCGCGACCTCACCAAGGTCGACATCGGCCGCGCCCTGGCGATGGTCTCGGCCTCCGAGTCGGCGACCCTCACGCGCGACCGCGAAACGGCGAAGGCCTACCTCGACGGCCTCAACTTCCCGCCCGAAGCGCGGCGCATGCTCTTCGATGTCTTCGCGCACTCGTTCTTCAACCCGGAAGAGACCATGAGCGCCGCCGAGCTGCTCATGATGTTCCGCTACTACTTCACGGCCAACCCCGAGGGCCTGGTCTTCGACGTCCTGGACGAGCCCTTCTCCGCCTCGTTCATCGGGCCGTGGGCCCGCCACCTGGAGCTGCTCGGCGTCACCCTCGCGACGGGGACCGCGGCGCAGTCCATCCAGCGCCGCGACCGTGGCTTTGCGGTCGAGACCGCGGCGGGTCCCCACCTCGCCGACCTGGTCGTCTTGGCGACCGAGGTCCCGGGGCTCCACGCCCTCGCCAAGACGAGCGACGTCTTCAGCGCGCGCGACCGCACCCGCCTCGAGTCCCTCGACGTGACCGCCCCCTTCGCGGTCTGGCGCCTCTTCCTCGACCGCCCCGCGGCCGCGCATCGCGACCCCTTCGCGGGCACGGCGGGGCTTGGCCGCCTCGACAACATCTCGATCTACGAGCGCCTCGAGGGCGAGTCCCGACGCTACCTGCAGAGCCGCGGCGGACCGTCATCGACCGCGTCCGCGGCGTCGATCGTCGAGCTCCACGCCTACGGGCTCGACACGCCGTTCGACGAGGACGCACTCAAAGCCGAGCTCCGCGCCGGCCTCGACCGTCTCTATCCCGAGCTCGCGGGCGCCAGGGTGCTGCACGACGAGTGGCTCGTGCGCCAGGACTGCCCGGCCTTCCCGCCCGGCTCCTACACGAGCCGCCCCACGGTCGAGACCGACACCGCGGGCCTGACGCTGGCCGGCGACTTCGTCCGCCTGCCCTTCCCGTCCGCACTCATGGAGCGCGCGGTGACCTCGGGGATCCACGCCGCCAACATCTTGCTCAGCGCTCACCGCGTGGAACCCGAGCCCCTCTGGCACCTCTGAAGAAGCT
>JAEUKJ010000219.1 GCA_016792665.1 Deltaproteobacteria bacterium
TACCATCGCGGTGCGCGACGAGAGCCTGGTCGTCCTGAACGGCGCGCAGGTGGTCGGACGCTTGCCGCTCGAGCCCGCGCGACTGCCGACCCAGCCCGGGGTCGAGGCGCCGTCGGTGGGTGTCATCGCGACCTCCGATCCGACCCTGTTGTTCGTCGGGATCCGTGAGGACTGGACCGTGCGCGGGGCGGCGGGGCTGGGCGAGCTGTTCGAGGTGCGCTGCCCGGGGAAGCCGGCGCCGGCGTCCATACGCGTCGCGCTGACCGCGAAGGGGGTCGACTTCGGGACCGCGATGGGGCTGCCCGACGGTCGATTCGTCGTCGGGGGTTGGGGTGGGCTGCGCATCCTGGAGCTCGACCTGCGGCCCGAAGCCCCACCCGAGGCCATCGCCAGGTTGACCCCGCTGACCACGGCACCGACCTACCCGGCGGGTGCCTGCTGGAGCGCTACCGACGACAAGCCTGCCCCCGGGGCCGACGTGCCGGACCTGCGCGCGGGGCTCCACGCATCCGAGCTGCCGTTTCTGCGCGGCGGCGCGTGCGGCTACGAGGGCGACATGACGATGGCCCCCCACGTCCTGGATCTCGCGCGCGGCATCTACCGGAAGCGCGTCGAGATCTCGGACGTGATCGCTCACGACGATGCCATCGTCGTCGCGGCCGGGAGCTGCTCGCGCCTCGACGCGGGCGTCTGGGTGTCGCGTGGAAAAGTCGTGGGGCAACCTGGCTCCGCCAGCCCTACGGCGCAGGATCTGACCTCCTGGACCCGCCATCCCATCGGCACGGGCCTGCCGATCGCGCGCCTCGCGCACCTGCCCGGCGACGGCGGCGGACGCTGGTTCGCGCTGTCGGCCGTGTGCTCGACGGGCGCCGATCGCGCCGGCGGCGACCTCTACACCAGCACCGATCTCGAGACCTGGACCAAGGTCGAAGCGGACCTCGGGCTCGCCAATGACGGGTCGGTCCGCGGGCTCGGCGCCACCGATCTGCGCGCGCTGGACGGGGTCCTCTTCGTCGCGGTGCGCGAGGTGCGCGGCGGCGTCGAGAAGACGCGCTGGGTCTCGAGCCGTGATGCGACGACCTTTGCCAACGCCGCCGCACCCAGGCCCCGCGCCGCGGCTCCCGGAGTCGAGGCCGTCGCCCTCTTGCGCGACCGCCTCGGCGTCGATGCCGTCTTCGGCACGAGCCTCGATCTCGTGCGCAAGGTCGCGCTGGCCTGGACGAGCGACGGCCTCTTCGCGGCGCCCCTCGGCGAGACCGCACGCCCGCCGGCTCCAAAGGATATGGCGTGGACGCGCATTCTGCCGTGGCGCGGCGGATCGGATTGACGTCGGCCGCATGATCGAGGACAACCCGGCACCCTGAACGCCTGTGACGTATCGCGGGCGCTTGCATCCGTCGGCGGCCTGGCAGATCCGGTCGTCGGGCGGATCGCAGGGTCAGGCGGCCCAGGCCAGCCTGAGGCTGATTCACGCGCGTATCGCGGGCGGTCCGAGGACTGCCGCGAGGCTTTCGGAGGACACGATGGACCCGGTTGGTACCCCCGCGATGACCCCTGCCCCCACCGCGACGGACGCTCCCCAGGCGAGCACTCCCGACGTCGCTGCGGCGCCCGCCGAGCCGACCTCGCCGCCCGAGGCCGTCGAGGCTGCGCGCGTCGCGTTCGAGGGTCTCCTGGGCCGGCTCCTCGGGGCCCAGGCCGGCTCGGCGACGGCCGACGCCGACTACCTCGCGGGGCGCGCTCTCGAGCTCGTCGCGATCGCACGCGGCGCGGCCGCAGCCAAGCTCCAGCTCGTGCCCGACGCCCTCTTCTCGGCGGCCACCATCGGCGAGCTCGAGGCCGTGGCGCTCAGCATCCAGCACCTCGGCCGCCTCCAGCGCAGCGCGAGCGAGGCCGCCAAGGACGAAGGTCCGCGCGGCAGCGTCATCGCCGACAAGCTCCTCGAAGAAGCCGAAGGCGTGCGCGCCACGCTGCACAAGCTCTTGGACTATCACTTCGGCGATGACGCCACGGTCGCGGCCGAGCTGGCCGAGTTCCGCGGGCGACGCGGGGCGCTCCGGATCGCGGTGACCCTGGCACGCCTCGGCGCGATGGCGAAAGAGCGCGAGGGCTTCCTCGCCAAGGACACCAAGTACTGGCGCGAGGGGCTGAGCGCGGACGCCGAGCGGATCGCAGCCGAGATCCAGGCCAGCGCCGGCGCCATCAGCGACAAGGACGCCAAGGAGCTCGAGCGCCGCGCCCTGAGCCTCATCGAGGCCCCGTTCGCGGACCTGCGGGCGACCCTGGCGTGGCTCCTGCGCGCCGACGCGACCGCGGTCGACGCACTGCCGACGCTCAAGAAGCCGAGCGTGCGCAAGAAGGCCGAGCCCGCGAGCGCGTGAGCGAGCGCGACCCGCTGCGGCGCCTGCCGCGTGTCGACGACCTGTCGGCGGCGCTCGTCGCCCACGGGGTCGCGGGCGTCCTTGCCACCCGCGTGGCGCGTCGCGTGCTCGAGGCAACGCGGGCGCGACTCCTCGCCTCGACGGCGTCGCGCGCGGCGCCCGACGAAACATCGCAGCCCGCGAGCGACCTGCCGGACCCCGTCGACGCCCTGAGCCTCGAGGCCCTGGTCGAGGCCGGGCGCGCCCTGATCGCGCGTGAGCTCGGCCCGCGCCTGGTCCGCGTCCTGAACGCGACCGGCGTCGTCATCCACACGAACCTCGGGCGCGCGCCGCTTGGCTCCGACGCGGTTACCGAAGCCCTCGGATACTGTAACCTCGAGTATGATCTCGAGGCCGGTCAGCGCGGATCGCGCCGCTCCCTGGCCGAGCCGCTGCTCACCGAGCTCACCGGCGCCGAGGCGGCCGTTGTCGCCAACAACGCCGCCGCCGCGCTGGTCCTGGCGCTGGCGACCTGGCGGCGATCGGGCACGGTGGGCGAGGTGATCGTGTCGCGCGGCGAGCTCGTGGAAATCGGTGGCTCGTTCCGGATCCCCGACATCCTCGAGACCTCGGGCCTCACGCTCCGCGAGGTCGGCACGACCAACCGCACCCGCGCCGACGACTATGCGCGCGCGGTCGGCCCGCAGACGGTCGGGCTCTTGCGCGTGCACCCCTCGAACTATCGGATCACCGGCTTCACGCAGCGGCCGACGACGGCCGAGCTCAGCGCGATCGCGCGCGCAAGCGGCCTTCCGCTGCTGGTCGATCAGGGCAGCGACGCCCTGGCCGAGGTCCCGGCCGCCCTGCGCGGTGACGAGGACGTGCGCCAGGCCTTGGCCGAGGGCGCCGATCTGGTCCTCTTCTCCGGCGACAAGCTGCTCGGCGGGCCCCAGGCCGGGGTCGTCGTGGGCCGAAAGGCGCTCGTCGACGCGATGGCCAAGCATCCACTCATGCGCGCGCTGCGGGCCGACAAGCTCGCGCTCGGCGGGCTCGAGTCGGTGCTCCTCGCGCGCCTCTCGGGCGAGCCCGAGCGCGTGCCGGTCCTGGCGATGTTGGCGCTGACGCGCGCGTCCCTCGAGGTGCGGGCCGCGGCGCTCATCGCACGCCTCGCGGACGTCGGCATCGGGGCCGCGCTCACCCCGACCGAGGATCCTGTCGGTGGGGGCAGCCACCCCGACCTGACCCTGCCCGGGTCCGGCCTCGCGCTCGAGGGCCTCGGCCCGCACGCGACGGCGCACGACCTCCACCGGGCCCTCCGCCTCGGACATCCTCCGATCGTCGGCGTCGTGCGCGAAGGGCGGGTCCTCCTGGCGCTGCGCACGATCCCCGCGAGCGGGGACGACGAACTATTTCGCGCCCTCGTGGCCGCCGCGCGAGGGGATTCGACGACCCTTGACATCCCGGCGCCGGCCCTCTAGGTTCCGCGCCCCTACGCGGCGCTGACCTGTCGGCCCCGCATACCGAACCGCAGGTACCCCTTCCCGGGGGCCTCATCACGGAGATCCGAGACCATGTCAGTCACCCTTCGCCTCGCGCGCTACGGCACGAAGAAGAAGCCCTTCTACCGCATCGTTGCGGCGGACACGCGCGCTCGTCGCGACGGGCGCTTCCTCGAGCAGGTCGGGACCTACGATCCCAGCGTCAATCCCCCGGCCGTCTCCCTCGATCGCGAGCGCATCAAGCACTGGCGCGACGTCGGCGCCCTCCCGTCGGAGACCGTCCGCGCGCTGCTCAACCGCTTCACGAACGCCCCCGACACCGCGTTCCGCCCGACCGGCCCGAAGAAGAAGGCCCCCGCGGCGGCGCCTGCTCCTGCGGCGAGCTGAGCGGATGGAAGCCCTCCTCGAGCAGCTCGGGCGCGGCCTCGTGGCGCACCCGGAAGAGTTCAAGGTCGAGAAGAAGACCGATGGCGACATCGATCAGTACCTGCTCAACGTCCACCCGGACGACTTCGGGCAGGTGATCGGTCGCCAGGGTCGCACCGCGCGCGCGCTCCGCGCGGTGGTCAAGGCCGCTGCTGCGCGCTCGGGACGCCGCGCTTCGGTCGAAATCCTCGAGTGATCTCGTCGTGATCGAGCCGTCGGGCAGCCTGGCCGCGCCAGGCTGTCGGGCGTGATCGGCTAAAGACTGCCTGGCTCTGCCGGGCCTTCGGCGGCTCGTGAGCTCGGGTCCCCTTCGGTCGAAGGGGATCGGGCGTTTGTCTTCGTCGGAGGATCGATGGATCTCTTGCTGGTCGGAGTCGTCATGAAGGCGCACGGCCTGCGCGGTGAGGTCGCCGTCCTCCCCCATCACCCCGACTCGCCGCTCTGGCGCGCTGGAACCACGTTCCAGTGCGTGAGCCGCGAGCTCGCCGACCGTGCCACCGACGGTCTCGTGGCGACCCCGCTCAGGACGCTCACCGTGCGTGCCTGTCGCCCCCAGACCACGGGCGGCGAGATCCGCATGCTCTGCACCTTCGAGGGCGTCGAGAGCCGCGAGGCGGCCGACGTGATCCGCGAGCTGCACCTGGCGATCCCGCGCGAGGCCTTGCCGCCCGCCGGCGAAGACGAGTTCTATCACCACGAGCTGACCGGCTTCACGGTGAAGGACACGACCGGCCGCGTCCTCGGGACCGTCGTCGGCGTCTTCCCGCAAGCCGCCCAGGACCTCATCGAGGTCTCGCCCCCGCCCGAGCCCGACGCGGGCAAGAAGGGCGTGGCCAAGCGCGGCGCGGTCGAGACCTGGTTCTTCCCCTTCGTCGATGCGTTCGTGCGCGACGTCGATCGCGCGACGAAGACCATCGTCCTCGACCCGCCCGAGGGGCTCATCCCTTGAGCGAGCCCTACCGCTTCGATCTCGTGACCCTGTTCGGCCCGCTCTGCGAGCCGTATCTGCGCGGATCGATCCTCGGGCGCGCCTGGACCCGCGGCCTCATCGACGTGGGCTTCACCGACCCGCGCGACTTCACGACCGATCCGCACCGCACTGTCGACGACGCCCCCTTCGGCGGCGGGGCCGGCATGGTGATGTTGCCCGAGCCGCTGGCGCTGGCCATCGAGGATGTGCGCGCGCGTCGCAAGCCCGCACGCACCCTCCTGCTCTCGCCCTCGGGGCGTCCGTTGACGCAGGCGATCGTCCGCGAGCTCGCCGCGCTGGGCAGCCTCTGCCTCGTTTGCGGGCGCTACGAGGGCGTCGACCAGCGCATCTCGGACCACGTCGTCGACGACGAGATCTCGGTCGGCGACTACGTGCTCACCGGCGGCGAGCTCGGCGCGATGGTGATCGTCGACGCCGTCTCCCGCCTCCTCCCCGACGTCCTCGGCAACGCGGAAGGTCCTGAATCCGAATCCTTTTCGGACCACGCCCTGTTGGAATACCCGCAGTACACGCGGCCCCAGGTCTGGCGCGAGCACGCCATCCCCGAGGTCCTTTTCTCGGGCCACCACGGCAAGATCGCGGCCTGGCGCCTGGCCGAGCGCATGACGCGCACCCAGGCACGCCGCCCCGATCTCTGGGCCGACTACGTCGCGCGGCACCCCGAGGTCCTGGCCCCGCCCAAGACGCGCCGCATCCGGAGAGCCCCCTCGCGCGTGTCCCCTCCAGCCGCGCCCGCGGCCGACGGGTCGACGCGCCCCCCGCCCAGCACCGACCCCGACGGAGGTCCCGCATGATCCTCCTTGCGATTTTCTGACAGATGGATATCTATCTCGCCCTCGTCCATCACCCGGTGCGCAATCGGGCTGGGGACGTCGTGACCACCTCGGTCACGAACCTCGACATCCATGATCTCGCCCGGACCGCGCGAACTTACGACGTTCGCGGCTACCTGGTGGTGACGCCCATCGCGGAGCAGCAGACGCTGGTCCAGACGGTCATCACCCATTGGACAGCAGGCTCCGGGCGCACCTCGAACCCCGACCGCTCCCAAGCGTTCACCCGGGTCGAGGTGGTCCCGAGCCTCGACACGGCGATCGAAGCCATCGCGGCACGACACGGGCAACCGCCCCTCGTCATCGGGACGTCAGCCAAGAAAGACCGCGACACAGTCTCCTACGCCTCCATGCGTGGGCGCCTGTCGAGCGAGCCGGGATCGGCACTCATCGTGCTCGGAACTGGCTGGGGTCTCGCCTCCGACGCGCTCGATCGCTGCGACGTGATGCTCGACCCCATCGACGCCCTGCCCGCCCGTGCGGGCTACAATCATCTACCTGTGCGAGCCGCCGCGGCGATCATCCTCGATCGATTGTTCGGCGACCGCTGACTGAAGAGAGTCCTCGTCATGAGCATCACGCCTGCCATCGCCAAGGTCCAGGAGCTCCAGCTCCGCCAGGATGTCCCCGACTTCTCCGCCGGCGACACCGTGCGGGTCCACGTCCGCATCCGCGAGGGCGAGAAGGACCGCATCCAGGTCTTCGAGGGCGTGTGCATCGCGCGCCACGCGAACGCGCTGGGCTCGACCTTCACGGTCCGCAAGGAGAGCTACGGTGTCGGCGTCGAGCGCGTCTTCCCGCTGCACAGCCCCCGCATCGAGAAGATCGAGGTCAAGGACAAGGGCCGCGTTCGCCGCGCCCGCCTGTACTACCTCCGCGATCTCACCGGCAAGGCCGCTCGTATCCGCTCGCTGCGCGACATCCACGAGCAGTGAACAAGGCCGCCGGCAGCCGGGCTCGCGCCACGCTCTCAGGCGTGAAGCGCGCCAGCACGGCTCGCTCGGAGTCCGCGCCTACGCTCCCGGGGCTCTTCGCCCCGCTGCGGTCCTTATCGCCTGCGGCTGCCGAGAGATCGAAGCCAGCGCGGCAGGTTGAGCCTTCCGTCCGTACACCGACGGCGCGCGAGCGCGTTCCGGGACTCGCCCGGAACGTGCCGTTGCCGCATGTCTGTGGTGCGGCCGAGGCCGACGCGCACGCCCACGGGTTGACGCTGCTCATCGGCGTCGACGAGGCCGGTCGAGGTCCACTCGCCGGGCCTGTCGTCGTCGCCGCGTGCGCGCTGCCCTGGCCCTGCCCCATCGCGGGCATCGACGACTCGAAGAAGCTCTCGGAAGAAGCGCGTGAGGCGCTCTTCGAGCCCATCCTCGAGGCCGCGCTCGGCGTCGGCCTGGTCGTCGTCGAGCACGATGTGATAGACACTCTCAATATCTTGCACGCGTCCCTGCATGGCATGGCGCTCGCGTGGCAGCAGCTCGTCGAACGTCACCCCGAGCTCCGCCACGCCGTCTTGTTGGTCGACGGCAAGGACCGCTGCCCGGTGCCCGACGACGTCGACCAGTGCCCGCTGGTCAAAGGGGATGCGCGCAGCGTGAACATCGCGGCCGCGTCGATCCTCGCCAAGGTCGCGCGCGACCGCATCATGCGCGAGGCCCACCTGAGCTGGCCGGTCTACGGCTTCGACCAACACAAGGGCTATCCGACCGCCGCACACCGCGCCGCCGTCGCCGAGCACGGCCCCTGCCCCATCCACCGCAGGAGCTTCACCCTGCCTGGCGTCGCGGCGCCGCCCGACGACGAGGCGGCCACGCCCGCCGAGACGCCGCCACGGCGAAGGCGATCCAGAGCCGCGAGCGACGCCCCATGACGCGCGCGCGCCAGCGGCTCGGACGCATCGCCGAGGACGCGGCGCTCACGCACCTCGAGGCCGCCGGCCTGACGCTCGTCGCCCGCAACTGGAGCGCCCCTCCCCGACCCGGCTTCGGCGGCCACGGCGGCGAGCTCGACCTGGTCATGCGCGACGGCACGACCCTCGTCATCGTCGAGGTCCGCTCCGGCACGCCGCGCTCGTCGCGCAAGCCGACCCCCGAGAGCACCAGCGCGCGCCCGGCGAGCTTCGCAGGCGGCGCGGCCTACACGGTCGGCCCTGCCAAGCAGCGCCGCCTCGCGGTCCTCACGCAGCTCTTCGCAGCCCGCCTCACGACCCGCCCGAGCGCGTATCGCTTCGACGTCGTGACCGTGACCTCACGCGGCTCGGAGCTCGAGCTGCGCTGGTACAAGAACGCCTTCCAGGTCGGCTGACGCGGACCATCGCCGGTCAACTTCGCGGCGAGCCATCAGGTCGAGGGGCGACCACAATGGTCAACCGGAACCGAGGCGTCGTAGCGCGGCTCGGAGCCGGAGGGAATGGGCAGCGAGAGAGCTTACGGAAACGGGCTGTAGGGCACCGGCAGCACGTTGGGGACGCAGATCTTGAAGTCGAGGTGCGGCTTGCAGGTCGACTCCGCCGGGCAGCCGCTGTCGTCGGCGCACGTGCGGGTGCAGAAGCTGTCGCTCCCGGCCCAGGCCGCGCACACCTTCTCGTCGCACATCGGGTGCTCTTTGACGACGCAGGTGAGCTCGGTGTCCGTGCTCTCCTCCTCGCAGACCTGGATGATGCTCGAGGAGAGCGGGCAGTGATGGAAGAACGGCTGCTCGTCATCACAGGCCGAGGCGCCGAGCGCCAACGCACCGAGCCACGCCAGTGGTGCCAGCATCGCCCCGAGTGCGTTCCGGGTCTTCATCGAGTTCTTCATGCGGCCGTGCGCTCCCATGGTCCAGTCGCACCAGGCCTGGCGAAGCCAGGCTGCCGACGGCCGCCGCATCTTCGACGCCACCGCCTCTCGTGTCAACGGCGCTCGGCCCGACTCGGCCGCTGCGGGTCGAACCCTCGCCCGTCCCGCTCGCCTCCCCGCCGAGCACACCCGGCAGCCCGGCGGACGATGCTCGGGCTTGTCAGTTCGGCACGATGACGATCGTCGTCAGGTCTTCCAGCGTGGCCCCGGGCTGGAGCACGATGTCCCCCTGGTCGTCGGCGACCAGCGAGCCGACCTCGTGGAGCGTGCCCGCGAGGTGGTCGGCCGAGTAGAGGCGGTACGGGGCACCGGCCTTGGCTTTGGCACCGAGCACCTTCAGCCCGATGGCACCCTCGACCTTCATCGGGAACGGGTTGACCACGAAGGCGAAGGACTTGCTCTCCTTGCCGACCCACGGCTCGTTGTCGAAGGGCGGGAGGTCATCGATCGGCATGACCGCCACGTCCAGCGACTCGTCCTCGGTGCCGATGGGGTAGCTCACGTCACCGGCCGTCGAGCTCAGCTCGAGCTTGCCGCCCGCGACGACCGCGGTGCCGCCGCTCGACGGCCACGCGACGTTCTCCTGGCCAAGGCGCGGCAGGACGACCTCGCGCGGCGCGACCGCCAGCATCCCGGGCGTCATCTCCTGGTGGTAGACCATCGTCATGAACCCCTTCGGGTTGCCGAGGATCTCCATCTTGTGCGGCACAACCGGCAGGCTCTGGATCGCGTAGCGACCATTCGCATCCGTCGTCCCGATGATGCACGTCTGCAGCGTGCAGGCCGACACGCGCACCCCCGCCGCCGGCGTCCCGTCCGCCGCGACGATCGCGCCCGCGGCACAGGCGAGCGGCGCACCACGCGGATCTGCGGCCGGGTCGCAGGGCACCGACTCGATGACCGGGTCCGACCCGTCATCCCCGCACGCCCCGACCGCGCCCGCGCCGAAAAGCGCCATAGCCCCCAGGGCCCCACGCACTCGAACCACCGCCGCCTTCGCCCACGTCTCGCGCATCGTACCCTCGCCTGCCGTATCCGCAGAGGCCTCGCCCAGGCCACCGACGCCGCCGTCGTCATCGTCGCCGCCGTCGCCACCGTCTTCACCAGGGGGGTCAGCCCCCGGCCTGAACGCCATCTCTTCCCATGTTTCGCGCCCTCGTGCCAAGCCGAGGGCGCCTTGACCGTGTCTTGGAGGCTGCGATACAACTCGCGCGTTGTGCTGGCCGCCTGCCGGAGTCCCGCCGTGATTCGAATCTTCGACCGTGTCCTTTCCGCCCGCTCGATCACAGCCACCCGGCTCGCCGCGCTGGTCCTCGGCACGGCCCCGCTGGTCGCCGTGCCCGCCGCGCACGCCGACGAGCCCCTCACCCTCGAGGAGGAGACGACCGTCACCTCGGCCGCGCTCCAGAAGTGGCTCGCCGAGGGCACGGCACGGCTCGCCAGCGAAGAGTTCCTCGCCGCCGCGCTGAAGTTCAACGACCTCGTGCGCCAGGGCGACAAGGCCAACCCCATCATCCAGGAGGCGCAGTACCTCCTCGGCGTCTCGCTCTACGAGCTCGGCCTCTACCAGTCGGCCTTCACGCGCTTCGAGGCGATCGTCGACGCCGGGCAGAGCCACTCGCGCTACGAGAAGACGCTCGGCTACCTGCTCAAGATCGCGCGCGCCACCGGCAACGATCCCTCGGTGCTGTTGCGCGTCTCGGAGTACCCGCCCGAGCTCTACCCGCCGCAGGATGCCGACGAGCTCCACTTCCTGGTCGGCCAGTTCTTCTACGGCGAGGAGTCGCTCGCCGAGGCGCTGACCCGCTTCCAGGCCGTCTCCCGCAAGAACCCGACCCTGTTCGTGCGCGCCAAGTACCTGGAGGGCGTCATCCACGTCGCGCAGTCGGGGCTTGCGACCGACCGCAACCTGAACGCCGACAAGCTCGCGCAGGCCGCCGATGCCTTCAAGACCGTCCTGCGTGTCAAGCGCGATACGGGCGGCTCCGAGGTCATCGACCGCGTCGCCGCGGACGCGACCCTGGCGCTCGGACGCCTCTTCTACTCGACGCGTCAGTACGACACCGCGGTCACGTATTACAACGAAGTCACCGAGGACAACCCGCACTGGCTGGAAGCCATCTACGAGGTCGCCTGGGTCCACTTCCAGCTCAAGAACTACCCGAAAGCGCTCGGCAATCTCCACGCCGTGAACTCGCCGTACTTCGCCTCGCAGTACTTCCCCGAGTCGCGCGTGCTGCAGGCGTTGATGCTGTTCTACAACTGCCGCTACGACGACGCGGACGACATCGTGAAGGTGTTCGTCAACGACTACTACCCGCTGATGACCCAGTTCAAGGCCGAGATCAACCAGTTCGCCGACCCCAACGCGTTCTACGGTTGGCTCGCGCGCCTCTCGCGCCAGAAGGACACCGAGTACTCGCTGCGCTTCCAGCGCATCTTCGACGCCGCCCTCCGCGACAAGAAGCTGCGCCGCAAGTTCGAGTTCGTCTCGAAGCTCAACGAGGAAGCCCAGAAGCTCGACGCGCTCGGCGGCAAGGGCTCGGAGCGCGGCCTCATCGGGCAGCTGAAGGGCGACATCGAGTCGTACCGCAGCCTCGTCATCGGCGAGGCCGGGTCGCTCGCGCAGACGCGCCTCCTCCGCATCGTGAAGGATCTCCAGCGCCACCTCGGCTCGGCCCTGAAGATCAAGGGCGAGACCCTGCGCGCCCGGCGCGGTGACATCTCCAACGCCGCCTCCCAGGAACAGGCCGCCGCCGCCGCGGCTTTCCGCGAGATCGAGGTCGACGAGGAGCACATCGAGTGGCCGTTCGAGGGGGAATACTGGAAAGACGAGCTGGGCTCGTACCTCTACGACATCAAGTCCGAGTGCGCCGCCCCGGCCACCGAGGAAGCCCCTCCCCAATGATTCCCCCGGCGCGCGTCGAGTCCTCGGCGCGGCCCTCGTGCGTGACACCCGCCCTGCGCTGTCGTTCAATGCAGCCCGCGATTCGCGCGACTCGATGCCCGGTCGCGCCACTCGCAGCGCGGGGCCTGGCAGCCCGAATCCCCCGTTTGAGCCCGAATCCCGATGGCGATGGTTGAGAGGTCGATGATGACGAACATGTTGATGCGGCTCGGTCGCGCCCTCTCCCTCGCCATCGTCGCATTCGTGACGCTCGGCGTCGCGGGCGCCGCACTCGCCCTCGATCCCATCCCCGTCAAGCCGCCCCCTGCCAAGTCCCGCGCCAGCAGCGCGAAGGCGGGCCCCGGGCTCGGCAAGCAGACGCGCACGCGCGAGACGCGTCTCGACGCCAAGTCGACCGAGAAGTCGCTGAAGGAGTCGATCAAGAACCAGGAGCAGATCCTCGAGCTCGAGGACAAGACCTCGCAGTCCTACCCGCGCCAGGCGATGGCGCTGGCCGACTTCTACTGGGACCTCGCGTCGTTCTACGGCAACCGCATCAACAGCGAGGACATCGAGAAGCCGCTGTACGAGGCGCAGCAGAAGAACGACCAAAAGGGCATCGAGAAGTGGACCAAGGAGCAGGCGAAGCTCACCGACCTCAAGCGCCAGTACCAGGAGGAGACGATCAAGCGTTACCGCGAGATCATCAAGCGCTTCGCCCGCGCCGACAACCTGGACGAGATCCGCTACTTCCTCGCCTACAACCTCACCGAGATGGGGCGCGGTGACGAGGGCATCGAGGAGTACACGAAGATCATCGGCGAGCATCCGACCTCGCCCTTCGTGCCGGACGCGCTCGTCAACATCGGCGACTACTACTTCGAGAACAACGACTTCGGCAGCGCCTACAAGCTCTTCCAGAAGGCCGAGACCTACACCGACGCGAACATCTTCGGCTACGCCATCTACAAGCAGGCCTGGTGCCTCTACAACCTCGGCGACTACAAGCTCTCGCTGCAGCGCTTCATCGACGTCATCGAGCACGCCAACCGCAAGATGCTCGACGGCCAGAAAGGCGCCATCGGCCTTCGCCGCGAAGCCCAGAACGAGCTCGTCCTCCCCTACTCGAAGGTCGGCAAGCCGGCTGACGCCGTGCGCTTCATCATCGAGAAGGCCGGCGCCAAGGACCGCTACCTCGACATCGCCGGGCGGCTCGCGACCATCTACACCGAGCAGAGCGAGTTCCAGCGCTCGACCGAGCTCCTGCGCATCCTGATGGAAGAAGCCCGCAAGGGCGCCATCGAGGGCAAGGACAAGAGCTACATGGTCATCCAGTTCCAGCGCCAGATCGTCAACAACGCCATCGAGCCCGGCGACAAGAAGGCCACCGTCGAGGAGATCTCGAACCTCATCCGAATCTACGAGACCGAGATGAGCAAGGCCCCCGAGGAGTTCCAGCAGACCGAGCGCGACGAGATCAAGCGCATGCTGCTGGAGGTCGCTCAGGCCTATCACACCGAGTACAACCGCACGAAAGAGAAGAAGACCCTCGAGTACACGCAGCGCCTCTACGACGAGTACCTGCGCGTCTTCCGCCAGGACGAGAACGCCTACCAGCTCTCGCTGAACAACGCGCTGCTCATGCTGGCGACCGACAAGTACGAGGAAGCCGCGGCCGAGTTCGAGAAGCTCATCCAGATGGACCCGAACGGGAAGTTCGCGGACCTCGCGGCCGAGCAGTCGGTGCTGGCCTACCTGAAGGTCGTCGAGAAGAAGAACGCCCAGGAGGCCAAGAAGCTGAAGAACGAGGCCGAAGAGGACTTGAAGCCCATCGAGCTTCCGCCCGAGGATCGCCGCTTCGTCACCGCCATCGACCGCTGGATGGGCATCGTCGACCAGAAGGGCGAGAACCCGGAGACCAAGGGCAACATCCCCAACGCGCGCTTCGCTTCGGCCAAGGTCTACTACAACTACAACCAGTTCCAGGACGCGGCCAAGCGCTTCGACGCCTTCCTGCAAAAGCACCCGGGCCACCCGTACGAGAACGACGCGCGACGCTACCTGCTGTCGAGCTACAACCTCGCCGGCGACGTCGACAACCTGCGCGCGGCCGCCAACAAGCTCGACACCATCAC
>JAEUKJ010000254.1 GCA_016792665.1 Deltaproteobacteria bacterium
ACACGCGGACCGTGCCGACCCTCGGCCTCGACGCTGACCGTGCCCCTGGATGCGCGCTATTGGTCGGCGGCGGTCGCGGGAGACTTCGACGGCGATGGGCTGGACGAGCTGGCGGCGGCGGCATTCGCGGACGCGTCGGGCTCGCGGAGGAGCGGTGAGATCGTGGTCGCTCGGGGAAGCGACGTCGACCTCGAGCACCCGATCGCGATCGACCTGCCCTACGCGGTGGCCTCGCTGGCCATCGGTGACGTCACCGGAGATGGCACGCCCGATCTGGTCGTCGGCACCCTCGGGACGCGGGCCGGTCCGCTGCCGCCACCCACCCGGGTCGGGACGCGCGCCATCACGACGACGAAGCGGCCCGATCTGAACGGGCCGGTGCAGGTCTATGATGGTGTCGGGATCCGCGCGGCACTCGACGCGCATCTGCCCTTCGCCGACCTGCCGGTGGCCACGCTGCCCTGCGCCCAGGGCGCGCTGGCGCTGGCGCTCGGGGACGTCGATGGCGACGGCGCGCTGGATGTCATCTCGGCAGGGCCGATCATGACGGTCAGCTTCGGGCCGCTCGGTGGGGACGCGGTGCCGCGCGGTCTGGTCTTGCCGTGGTCGCGGCGCGCGCGCGCAGGGGCGAGCGGGGACGACACGGGCTGCGCGGTGGGGCAGCGCGACGCGGAGGGCAAGCCCTTGCCGGTGGCCCACGCGCTCGACGTCCTCTATCGCGCGGACGCATCGGGCAAGCGCGAGACGTTGGTGGTGGCGGCCGAGAGCTGCTTCAACAGCGGCGAGTGCGGAGCCGTGATGCGGGACTTCGCGGTCGATGTGTGGCGCATCGCGGCCAGCGAGGTGCGGGTCGAGAGCGTGCCCCTGGATGTGGGCATCGTGTCGGTGGCGCGCTTTGCGGACGTGGATGTGGACGGCGCGGCAGATCTGCTGCTCGGGCGCATGACGAGTCCGCGCGCGGGCCCGGCGGGCTGTGGGGACGGCGCCCTGGCGAGTGAGGCGATCGGGTGCATGGGGGCCGGGCCGATGTGGCTGCGCGGGGACGCGGCCGGGGACGCGGGGCCATGGGGCGTCTTGCCGGTCGAGCTGCCGCTGCGCGGGGCGACGACCACGACGGCCGAGGTGAGGTTCATGCCGATGACGACGGCGATCGTGCCGGTCGGGGCGTCGCGGCCGAGCGTCGAGGTCGAGACGCGGCACGCGCCGGCGCGCGTGTTGAGCTACCTCGGCCAGGGCGAGGTGATGGCGGTGAGCGTGCGCATGGGGTCGGAGCTCGGGCCGGAGGTGCCGGTGGCGCACCGGGTCGGTGAGCGCTGGGCGTCGGTGCGCGGGCCGTTGCCGCAGTTCCCGCTGTTTGCGACGTGGAAGGTGGTCCTCCGGCCGGACTTCCTCATCGCGAGCTCGAACCCGATCCCCGGGGCGAGCAACGGAGTCTTCTATGTCGCGACACCCACGTCGGAGTGACGCGAACGAGCGACGTCCGAGACGTCGATGCGAAGGAGCGTGCCATGGGATGGAGTACCGAGACCGAGGACATCGAGATCAAGTCGAGCGATGCGAGCGGCGCGGCCGCGGGTGCCAAGGCGGCGCTGAAGGTCCAAGGCGTGGACCGGAGCGGTAGGGACCTGTCGGGGCGGGCCTGGACCCTGCGGCTCGTGCCTCTGCCGTGGAGCGAGGACGCGCTGGCGCGGTCGATCAAGGGGCGCTTCGAGGGCGCCGCCCCATCGGCGGGCGTGGGTGCCTTCGATCTGAGCTTCGAGGTGGACCTGCCGGCCGATAGTCAGGGCGCGTATCAGGTCGCGATCGGGTGGGAGGATGCGGGGGACGATGGAGGCAACTTCGGGCTGCTGGCGGTCGATGCGCAGACCGGCGACGGCGCGTTCGTGGTCTCGTGAAGGTGAGGTCGCTGTGACGCGAACGGCGAGCATCGAACAAGCCGCGCCCGGAACTCAGGCGCGGGCGATCTCGAGCGAGGGTGCGGGCCCTCCTCGCGCGATCGCGTTGCAAGCGACCTGGCGACGGCTGGCACCAGAGCTCCCGCGGGCGCTGGTGTCGGAAGGCGCGCTTCGAGCCGTGGACACGTTCGTCGCCGGGATGCCGGCGATGTTCCACTGGACCGTGCTCGAGGCGCGCCTGGCCGGCGCGGAGGCGGACCCGCAGGTCGACCTGTTGTCCCTGGTGATGAACCTCGGAGGGAGGTCGCAGCGGCGAGGCCTGGCGGCGTTGCTGGAGGCGGGGCGCGGGCATCCGGGGCTGAGCGGGGCGCGTAGCCTCGAGCGATGGTTGGGCGAGGACGACGCCGGGCTCGAGGCGCTGCGCATGGTGTGGCTCGAGTGGGATGCGCCGTTCGAGGGGCGGACGCCGCTCCAGCTCTTCGCGATCGATCCGCGCTTCTGGGGCCCGAAGGACCTGCTCGTGACGCCTCGACAGCAGGCGGAGATCGCGGCGCGCGGGTACGAGGCGTCGTTCGGACAGGCGCATGATCCGCGGGTCATCGCGCGGTTGGAAGCGGCCATCGCGTGCCTCCCGCGAGGGAGCATGGCGATCTTTGCGGCGAGCTTGAGGCCGCGGGGCAAGGAGATCGATCGGCTGTTCGTGAAGATCGCGCCGCAGCACGTGCCGACGTGGCTTGCGCAGATCGGGTGGCCGGGCGACCTCGCGGCCGCGCGACACTGGCTGGGGCGCGTCATTGCCCCGTGGGAACCGGCCTACCTGCAGGTCGAGGTGGAGGCCTCGGGCCTGACCCCGTACCTGGGGATCGAGCCGGTCCAGACGGCCGGCACGCGGTCGGAGCGGCGCGAGCGCGAACGACTCCTCGGCGGGCTCGTGCACGACGGGTGGGTCGATGGCGAGAAGGTCCGCGCCCTCACCGCGTGGGGAGGCACGCGCGAGGTCGAGCTCGACGGGGAGCCGGCGCGCGAGGTCCGGAGCTACCACTTGAAGTGCGTGCTCGAGCCGGGGCCGGGCGCTGCCCGACCGGTGACGATCAAGGGGTACCTCGGCGTGCACTACCTCTGACCTGGCGCGACGGACCGGGGACGGATCGTGTCGCGACCGCGGGACGAGGCCGGACTCACGGCGCGCGATGGTGCCCGCGATAGACATTGCGAGGCCCAGGGATCCAAGGCATCTTCCGCCACTATTCATGCCCCATGAAGCCCCTCCAGCGCTCGCCATCGACACGACCCTCGGTCCCTATCGCGTCCTTGCCGCTGCGGGTCAGGGGACCTTCGGCGCAGTCTATGAGGCCGTCGATACCGGCAACGGAGAGCGCGTCGCGCTGAAGGTCCTGCGCACGCGGGACTCGTATGCGCTGAGCGACTTCAAGAACGAGCTGAGGCGTCTTCGCGAGGTCTCGCACCCGGCGATCGTCGTCGCCGACGAGATCTTGTCCGTCGACGACACCCTCTGCCTGGTGATGCCCTTCGTCCCGGGCGAGCCCTTCACGCGCGCCCTCGCGGCCGTCGCCGGGACCGCGGGCCCGTTGCGCGACGAGGACCGCACGCGACGCATCATCGCGAACCTCCTCGAGGCGCTCGAGGCGCTGCATCGGATGAACCTCCTCCACCTGGATCTCAAACCCGACAACGTCCTGGTCACCGAGAGCGACGCCGTCTTCGTGCTCGACTTCGGCCTGAGCCGCGACCGGCAGGAGCTCGCCGCGCAGCGCGAAGAGACCCTCGTCGGGACGCCACGCTACATGGCCCCCGAGCAGCTCTCGTGGGGCACCCTCGGCCCGGCCACCGACCTCTATGCGGTCGGGCTCATGGTGTACGAAGCCCTGACCGGCACCCCACCCTTTGGCCCGCGCGGGAGCACGAGCCCCCTTACGCGGGTCCTCGGACGCCCGGCCTCGGCCGTCACCTTGCGGCCGGAGCTCGAAGGCCTCTCGGCACTGCTGGACGCCATCTTCGCCCCGAATCCGAGTGAGCGCCCCTCGGTCAGCGAGGTCGCGGGCCGGCTCGGACACCTGCCCTCGCGCCATCTCGAGCCCGTGGGCCCCGCGGAGCCGGCCGCGATCCTGCGCCTGGAGGGTGAGCTGGCGTCGACCTGGGACCGGGCGCGCAGCGGGACTCCGACGCTGGTGCTGATCGCGGGCGCGGCCGATACGCGGGAGCAAGCGGCGCTGCGGCAGCTCGTCGGTGGCGCGATGCGCGATGCGCTGATCGTGGAAGGTCGCTGCCTGCCGCTCGAGAGCTTGCCGTACAAGGCCCTCGACTCGGTGGTCGATCAGCTCTGGCGCCGCGTCGAGCGGACCCCCGAGGCCGTCCAGAGGCTCCGCGCGAGCCAGTCCTTCGCGGCGCTGGCCGAGCTCTTTCCGGTGCTCGCGAGCCCCGGGGTCGAGAGCACAGAGCAGAACGGCGCGCAGCCCGACGCGGTCCTCGTGGCCGAGCGTGGCTCGCGCCGGATGAGCGCGCGGCGAGGGTTCGCCGAGCTCGTGGCCGCCGTGTCGAGGCCGCTCGTCATCGTGATCCACGATGCCCACCTCGGCGACGCGGACTCGGTCGATCTCCTCGAGGCGATCCTCTCCGCACCCGATGCCACACGACTCGTCGTCGTCCTCGGCTATCGCCCCTCCGAGCGCGCGACCTCGCGGCTCCTCTGCGCGCTGGAAGACCGCGTCCGCCGCGGCGTGCGCTTCCCGGTCCAGCGCCTCGACGCGCAGGCCACCTCGAGCGCGACGACCTCGCTCGCGAGTCGCCTCGCGGCCGAGACACCCGCCACCCTCGCCTTCCTGCGCCACGTCGCGGTGGCCGAGCGCCCCATCTCGCTCGAGGCGCTGGCCACGATGATCGCCGTCCCGGCGCGCGCCGAGCTGCGCCGCCTGTCGCTCTCGGAGCTCCTCGAGGTGAGCCTCGACGCGGGCGGCCGGCGCCAGGTCGAGTGTCGCGATCGGCAGGTCGCCCAGGCGATCCTCGGCGGCCTCGAGGCCGAGGGGCGCAGGGCCATCCACGACGCGCTCGCGAACCGGATGATCGGGCTCGACGCCGACCCGGGCACGATCGCCTTCCACTGCCTCGCGGTCGGTCGCCGCGAGGAGGCACGGCACTTCGCCCTCCTGGCCGCGGACCGCGCCGAGCGCGCCCGAGCCCATGCGGCCAGCGCGGACCTGCTCGCGCTCGCGCTCCAGGCCGGCGACGACTCGGTCGAGACACGGCGTCGTCATGCCGAGGCCCTGGTCGCATGTGGTCGCCCCCGCGAGGCGGCCGCGGCCCTGGTCGCGCTCTCGGAGCGAGCCGAGCCCGGCGCCCCCGAGG
>JAEUKJ010000311.1 GCA_016792665.1 Deltaproteobacteria bacterium
GACCTCGTGCGCGCCCTCGGCAAGGACCTCCTGGTCATCACCGCGAGCGACCCCACCGCGCTCGGCACGGCCTGCACCGACCTCGTCACGCGCGTGACCGGCCCCGACACCCTCACGGTCGAAGTCCCGGCCGATCACGACGCCGCCCAGCTCCTCGTGCGCCTGGTCGAGCGCTTCCCCGCAGGCCGTATCGACGCCATCGCGCTGCGGCGACCGACCCTCGCCGACCTCTTCACGAAGGTCACCGGCCGCTCGCTCTCGGCCGACGACGCCGCGGGCCCGAACACCGCCGCCGCCTCGCGGAGGGCCGCGTGATCGAGTCCTCGCCGCTCACCCCGCCGCTCGCTCCGAACCACGCGACCCCGGCCCGCCCCTCGCGCCCGGCCCGCGCCCTGCGCCCGCGCCTCGCCCGCGATCTGGCCCTCATCGGCGCCCTCGCCCACCGCGACCTCCTCCGCCTCATGAAGGACCCGGGGCGTTGGCTCGGCCTCGTCCTCCAGCCGCTCCTCCTCTGGGCGCTCATGGGCTCGGGCATGGGCCAGGTCTTCTCGGTCCCGGGCCTCCCCGAGGTCGACTACCACCGCTTCTTCTTCCCCGGCCTGCTCGTCATGGTCGCCCTCTTCACGGCCATCTTCGCGACCATGGCGGTCATCGAAGATCGCGATCACGGCTTCCTCCAGCAGGTCCTCGTCGCCCCCGCCTCACGCACCGCGATGGTGCTCGGCAAGGTCACGGGCGTCACGCTCATCGCGCTCGTGCAGCTCGCCCTGGTCCTGCCCGCCGCTCCGCTGGCCGGCTTCCACTTCGGCGACATCGCGTTCCTGCCCGTCATCGCCGGCTACACCCTGGGGGTCATCGGCATGACCTCGCTCGCCTTCGCCCTCGCCTGGGTCTCGCGCACGACCGCCGGCTACCACGCCGTCATGGGCGTCCTCCTCATCCCGCTCTGGCTCGTCTCGGGCTCGGTCTTCCCGCTCCCCCACGATGGCGCCTTGTCCGTCGTCGGCCGCATCGATCCCATCACCTACGCCGTCGACGCCCTCCGTCACGGCCTGGACGGCGGCCACTCCGCGCTCGCGACCACCGGCCCCGGCCTCACCTTCGCGCTGCTCGGCGCCTTCGCCGTCCTGGCCCTCGTGCTCGCCTCGTTCGTCGCGCGCAGGAACCCTGGATGTCCCGCATGACCCCCTCGTCGCCCACGGCCAGCGCCACCTCGACCGCCTCCGGAGCGGCTCGCGACCCCTTCATCAAACGCTACATCTGGGGTCTCTCCTTCGTCGTCGGGCTCCTCGCCCTGACGATCCTGAAGACGTGCCAGTCGAAGTCCCTGCCCTCGCTCCAGGTCATCTCCGTCGTCGAGCCGTTCGAGCTCATCGACCAGAACGGCCAGCCCTTCGGTTCCAAAGAGCTCGACGGCAAGGTCTGGATCGCCAGCTTCTTCTTCACGGCCTGCAAGACCGAGTGCCCGCTGATCGGTCGCGCCGTCAAAGACCTCCAGGACAAGCTCGCCGGCACCCCGGTCCAGCTCGTCTCCATCTCGGTCGACCCCGAGTTCGACGACCCCCAGGCCCTCCGGAACTGGGGCGCCCAGTTCGGCGCCGACCCGGCCCGCTGGCACCTCCTCACAGGCCCGCGCCCCGCCGTCGAGGCCGTCGTCGGCGTCACCAACAAGGGCCTCAAGACCTACATGGGCGAGAGCCGCAAGGTCACCGGCGGCCTCGTCACCATCGCCCACGAGATGAAGGTCGTCCTCGTCGACCAGCACCGCGGCATCCGCTTCTACTTCGACACGCGCAACGAGGGCGAGATGGCCCTCCTGGTCGATCACGCCAAGGCCCTCGCCCGCGAAGGAGCCGCCCGATGACCCGAGCCTTCGCCCCCTGGCTCCTCGCCGCCGGCCTCGCGGCCTGTGGCGGCCAGACCTTCGACAAGCCCATGCAGCTCGGCGGCAAGCTCATCGCCCCCGAGGTCCTCGACCGCGGCAAGGACCTCTACAACCGATACTGCTCGACCTGCCACGGCTACGATGGCAAGGCCGACACCGCCCAGGCCCGCCAGCTCGACCCGCGCCCGCGCGACCTGACCGCCGGCCTCTTCAAGCGCGCCGCCCACCCCAACGGTCTCCCGACCGACGATGAGCTCCGCCTCGTCATCGTCAATGGCATTCCCGGGACCGGGATGCCGCCCTGGCCGCAGCTCGAGGGCAAGGACCTCGACGCCGTGGCGCATTACCTGAAAACCTTTGCGACTCGCTGGCAAACCGAGGCCCCGAGCGGGCCTGGTGACACTCCCAAAAACCCGCCCAAGGGGTCGATGAACGTGTTGCCAGACCCGACCGACGCTGCTAGCTTCCGCGCCGCTTACGGAGGCCCGCCTGACCAGGGCTCGGGCGCCTCCAACGCGGCTTCCACGCCTCTCACGTCGGTCGCCGCGAGAATGCCTTCGCGGACGGCTGCCCCAGCAAGAATCGTCTCGCGCTGAGGAAGGGGAACTTCGAAGTGGCTCAGATCTTTCCTCGCTGGACCAACAAGATCCCGCTCATGGTCGGGGTCGGCGCACCCGTCGCCCTCTGTGGCGTCGTGTTCGTCGTCTGGTACTACTTTTCGCCGCGCTTCACGGACGTCGGCTATCAACCGAAGCAGCCCGTGCCGTTCTCGCACAAGCTGCATGCGGGACAGATGGGGCTCGACTGCCGCTACTGTCACTCCACGGTCGAACGCTCCTCGTTCGCCGCGATCCCGCCGAACGCGACGTGCATGAACTGCCACGCGAACCTGGATCTGGGTGAGCGTCAGAAGCGTGTGCAGCCGGTCATCGACAGCTACGAGGGCAAGAAGTCCCTCGAGTGGGTCAAGGTCCACATGCTGCCCGACTACGCGTACTTCAACCACTCCGTGCATCTCAATGCCGGCGTGGGCTGCAGCTCGTGCCACGGCCGCATCGACCAGATGGACGTCGTGTATCAGGCAGAGCCGCTCTCGATGAGCTGGTGCCTCGACTGCCATCGCAACCCGGAGCCGAACCTCCGGCCCCACGATCAGGTCACCAACATGGCGTGGAGCGCGGCTGATGCCGACGCCTACGACGCCGCCAAGGACCCGAATCGGAAGCGGAAGTTCGACGCGGAGCTCGTCTCCCCCGGGATGCCGCGCACCCCCGAACACCTCAACCCGCCGATCTCGAACTGCTCTGGATGCCACCGATGACCATGCAGACGAACATGCGTCCCCAGCGGCCGGAACTCGACGAAGTCGCCTCGGGTCCTTCTGACGAAGGCCAGCCCGAGGCCACCGACGTGACGATGGACGGGTACTCCCGCCGCACCTTCCTCGGCGTGATGGGGGCCTCGGCCGCCTTCGCCGGCGTCGGCCTCTCGGGTTGCATCCGCAAGCCCGTCACCAAGATCGTCCCGTACGCGACCCGTCCCGAAGACGTGGTCGAGGGCGTGCCGCTCCACTTCGCGACTGCCTACCAGCAGGGCGCGGACGTGCACGGCGTCATCGTCGAGAGCCACGAGGGTCGCCCGACCAAGCTCGAGGGCAACCCCGCCCACCCCGGCTCCCTCGGCGCGACCAACGCGACGACCCAGGCCTCGGTGCTCGGCCTCTACGACCTCGACCGCTCGACCACGCCGCTCCAGAAGGGCGCCTCGATCGATTGGACGGCCGCCTGGGAAGCCTTCGACAAGCTCGCCGCGAACAAGGCCCAGGGCCTCGCCATCGTGCTGCCCGCGGTCATGTCGCCCTCGGCGCGCCGCCTGCTCGCGACCGCGAAGACCACCTTCCCGAAGGCGCGCTTCTTCCTGGCCGACCAGCTCTGGCCCGCGAACGCCATGGCCGCGGCGGCTGCCGTCGCTGGTGACGGGGCCTACGCGCTCTCGCACCTCGATCGCGCCGACGTGGTCGCGTCCTTCGACTGCGACTTCCTCGGCACCGAGCCGGGCAACGTCCGCCTGACCAAGGGCTTCACTCAGAGGCGCCGCATCGCCAAGCCCGGCGATCCGATGAGCCGCCTCTACGTGGCCGAGCCGCACTTCTCGTCGACCGGCGCCATGGCCGATCACCGCCTGCGCATCAAGGGCGGCGACGTCGGCAAGGCGCTCGGCACGCTGGCTTCGCTGCTCGTGGCCGAAGGCGTGACGCTCGGATCGGGGCTCGCCAACGTGCTTCCGAAGGCGACCTTCGACGACAAGAGCACCAAGGTGCTGACCGCTCTCGCCAAGGACCTCGCGAAGAACCGCGGCGCCGGCATCATCGTCGTCGGCTATCGTCAGCCGGCGTGGGTCCACGCCCTCGCCTTCGCGCTGAACCAGGCGCTCGGCGCGGTGTCCGACAACGGCCCGCAGACCTGGCACCAGGACGCCACGCTGCCCGTTCTGGAAGACCTCGCGGCCCTGTCCGCGGGCCTCGATCAGAAGGCCTTCGAGACCGTCCTCGTCCTCGACGCGGACCCCGTCTTCGCCGCCGCCGGCAAGCTCGGCCTCGCGCAGAAGCTCGCGGGCGTCGCGAACCTCGTGCACGCCGGCACGCACGCCGACGCGACCGGCAAGATCGCCGGCCTGCATCTCCCGGCCTCGCACTACCTCGAAGCCTGGGGCGATCTCCTCTCGCTCGAGGGTGCGCTGTCCATCCAGCAGCCCCTCATCGAGCCGCTCCACCACACCCCGAGCCCGCTCGAGGTCCTGGCCCGCTTCGTCACCGGCAAGTCGGTCAGCGGCTACGACCTCGTCCGCGAGACCTGGAAGGACGCCCCGTCCTTCTCGACGGTCACGTGGGAGAAGTGGCTCTTCGACGGTGTCGCCTCGGTCTCGCCCGCGCCCGCCCCGGCCTCGGTCGACTGGGCCAAGGCCGAGCCGCTCATCACGGCCGGCGCCGCCGCGAAGGCCGCCGCCCTCGAGATCGGCTTCGCGCTCGACGCGACCATCCTCGACGGCCGCCACGCGAACAACGGCTGGCTGCGCGAGCTCCCGCACCCGATGACGAAGGTCACGTGGGAGAACACGCTCGTCGTCAACAAGGCGACGGCCAACGGTCTCAAGAACGGCGACCTCGTCAGCCTCACGGTCGACGGCGCCTCGGTGACCCTGCCCCTCTACGTGCTGCCCGGCCTGGCCGACGGCACGGCGCTGGTCTCGGTCGGTCACGGTCGCAAGGGCCTCGGCCGCGTCGCCGACCAGCACGGCACCGACACCTACCCGGTCCTGCCGGTCGGGGGTTGGTATGCCGAGGGTAGCTTCTCCGCCACGGGCGACCACACGAAGCTCGCCAACCTGCAGCCGTCTGGCAACTCGCAGACCCCGGACGCGGTCGACGGCTACGGCCCGACGGCCTCGCCCGAGACCTACTTCAAGAACGGCAAGGGCAATAACCCCTACGAGCCGCGCTTCCTCGCGCTCACCGCGACCGCGAAGGACTACCTCGAGACGCCGAACTTCCCCGACGCCATCGCCGACCGCGTCTTCGACAGCGAGAAGGTGAAGTCGTGGATGTACCCCGAGCGACCCGGCGAGAAGCCGCTCGTCGGCGGCGCGACCACCGATGACGTCTATCTCAACGGCGTCCATCAGTGGGGCATGTCGATCGACCTCTCGGTCTGCACCGGCTGCAACGCCTGCACGGTCGCCTGCCAGGCCGAGAACAACATCCCCGTCGTCGGCAAGGACCAGGTCTCGAAGGGCCGTGAGATGCACTGGATCCGCCTCGACCGCTACTTCAGCGGGACCGAGGACGACGTCGAGGCCATCATCCAGCCGCTCCCCTGCCAGCAGTGCGAGACGGCTCCCTGCGAAGCCGTCTGCCCGGTCAAGGCCACCGCCCACTCGAACGAGGGGCTCAATGACATGGCCTACAACCGCTGCATCGGCACGCGCTACTGCTCGAACAACTGCCCGTTCAAGGTGCGCCGCTACAACTGGTTCAACTTGAACCTGAACCTGCACCCGCTCGAGCAGATGCAGAAGAACCCGGACGTCTCCATCCGCTTCCGCGGCGTCATGGAGAAGTGCACCTACTGCGTCCAGCGCATCAACCGCGCGAAGATCGCAGCCAAGATCCAGGGCGACGGGCGCGTGCGCGACGGCGCGATCGTGACCGCCTGCCAGCAGGCGTGCCCCGCCGACGCCATCGTCTTCGGTGACCTCCGCGACCCCGAGTCGAAGGTCTTCAAGGCCAAGTCCGAGCCGCGCAACTATCAGCTCCTGCGCGAGCTCAACCTGCGCGCGCGCACGACCTACCTCGCGAAGATCAAGAATCCCAACCCGGACTTGGTGTGACATGGCGACTGCTCACGACACCATCGACCCACTCGATCCCGTCAAGGGCCGCGCGCCGCTCATCCTCGGCAATGCGAGCTTCGCGGACATCACCAACGCCGTGGCCGCCCCGCTCGAGCAGACCAGCTACAAGGGCTGGTGGCTGGGCTTCGGCGCCGCCGTCCTGACCCTGGGCGTCCTGCTGATCTCGGTCGGCTACCTGGTCTGGGAAGGCACGGGCATCTGGGGCCTCCAGAACCCGGTCGGCTGGGGCTGGGCCATCGTCAACTTCGTGTTCTGGGTCGGCATCGGCCACGCGGGCACGCTGATCTCCGCCATCCTCTTCCTGTTCCGACAGAAGTGGCGAACGTCGATCAACCGCTACGCCGAGGCGATGACCATCTTCGCCGTCATCTGCGCCCTGCTGTTCCCGACCATCCACGTCGGTCGCATCTGGCTCCTGTACTGGGTCTTCCCGATCCCGAACCAGATGGCGATGTGGCCGAACTTCATGTCCCCCCTCCTCTGGGACGTGTTCGCGGTCTCGACCTACTTCACCGTGTCGCTGCTCTTCTGGTACGTCGGCCTCATCCCCGACTTCGCCACCATGCGTGACCGCTCGAAGGGCCTGCGCCAGAAGATCTACGGCGGCTTTGCACTCGGCTGGCGCGGCTCGATGCGGCACTGGGTCAACTACGAGAAGGCCTACCTCATCCTCGCGGCCCTCTCGACCCCGCTCGTGCTCTCCGTGCACACCATCGTGTCCTTCGACTTCGCGGTCTCGAACCTGCCCGGCTGGCACACGACGATCTTCCCGCCCTACTTCGTCGCCGGCGCCATCTTCTCGGGCTTCGCGATGGTGCTGACGCTGGCCATCCCGGCCCGCAAGATCTTCCATCTCGAGCACATCATCACGACGAAGCACCTCGAGAACATGGCCAAGATCATCCTGCTGACAGGCAGCCTCGTCGGCTACGCCTACGGCATGGAGGCCTTCGTCGCGTGGTACTCGGGCAACGAGTACGAGAGCTTCACGTTCTCGCACCGCATGTTCGGCGACTACGCCTGGGCCTACTGGATCATGATCACCTGCAACGTCGTGTCCCCGCAGTTCTTCTGGTTCAAGAAGATGCGGCGCAACGTCACGGTCCTCTTCATCCTCTCGATCTTCGTCAACATCGGCATGTGGTTCGAGCGCTTCGTCATCACGATGTCGCTGTCGGCCGACTTCATCCCGTCGTCGTGGGACTATTACAGCCCGACCATCTGGGACATCTCGACGTTCATCGGGAGCTTCGGCCTCTTCTTCACCCTCTTCTTCCTCTTCCTCCGCTTCATCCCGATGGTCGCCATCGCCGAGGTCAAGACGGTCCTGCCGCAGGCGGACCCGCACTGGCACCCGGAGAGCGCGCACGGCGCGGACGCGGATCACGCCACGAAGGAGGCGCACGCCCATGGCTGAGCAGAAGGTGTGGGGGCTTCTCGCCGAGTTCGAGACCCCGCAAACGATTTTCACCGCCTGTGAGGGCGTCCGCGACGAGGGCTACCGTCACTGGGATGCGTGCACGCCTTTCCCCGTGCACAACCTCGACAAGGCCATGGGCCTCGGCGCTTCGAAGGTCCCCTGGATCGTCCTGGCTCTGGCGCTCTTCGGTATGACCGCGGGCTTCACGCTGCAGTGGTGGACCTCGGCGGTCGACTACCCGGTCATGATCGCCGGCAAGCCGTTCGTCGCGTGGCCGGCCTGGGTGCCGGTGACCTTCGAGTTGACCATCCTGCTCGGCGCCTTCGGCGCGGTCTTCGGGATGTTCGGCTTGAACCGCCTGCCGACCTTCCACCACCCCCTCTTCGGGTCCGAGCGCTTCGCGCGCGTCACCGACGATCGCTTCTTCATCGCGATCGAGTCGCGTGACCCGCTCTACGACGCGAAGAAGACCAAGAAGCTCCTCCAGAAGCTCGGCGCCACCCACGTCGAGGAGATCTCGGAATGAACGGCCACCTGAGCTCCCGCCCATCTCGGACGGCCCACCTGAGCGTCCGTCTCCTCCTGTCGACGGCCGTCGCGGGTCTCGCGTTGGCCGGCTGCCGCGGCAACAAGTCCGCCGAGCCGCCGGTCCACCCGAACCTCAACATGGACTTCCAGCAGAACTACAAGCCGCAGGAAGAGAACGCCTGGTTCTCCGACAAGCGCGCCGTTCGTGCGCTGCCCGCCGGCGCCGTCGCCCAGGACCGCGACCGCTCGGACGTCGAGCTCAACTCCGGGCGTGGCGCCGACGGCCGCCTCCTCAATGGCCTGCCCGCCTCGGTCAAGCTCGACGACGCCCTGCTCGCGCGCGGCGAAGAGCGCTTCGGCATCTACTGCTCGCCCTGCCATGAGAAGTCCGGCTACGGCCACGGCATCATCGTGCAGCGCGGTCTCAAGGTGCCGCCGCCCTCCTTCCACGAGGCGCGCCTCCAGGCGATGCCGCTCGGCTACTTCTTCGACGTCATCACGCACGGCAAGGGCACGATGAAGCCCTACGCGTCGCAAGTTCCGGTCGCCGACCGCTGGGCCATCGCGGCCTGGCTGCGCGTCCTCCAGGTGAGCCAGCGCGCGCAGATCGCCGACATCCCCGACGCCAGCCGCGAACAGCTTCTGCGAGGTACCCCGTGAGCGCGCATGCGGACCTTCCCCATCTCACGTACGAGAACACGCAGCTCCCGAAAGAGAGCCTCTGGCGCAAGTTCCCGCTCATCGGCATCGGCATCGGCGTGGTCTGCCTGGCCCTGGCCTTCGTGCTGGGCGGCTCCGAGGGCGGCCACGAAGGTGGCGAGCACGGCGGGGGCCACCAGCAGTTCTACCTGAGCTACCTCACGGCCTTCATGTTCTGGCTCGCCATCTCGGTGGGCGCGCTCTTTTTCGTGCTCATCCAGCACGGGACCCGCGCCGGCTGGAGCATCGTCGTCCGCCGCATCGCCGAGAACTGGATGATCCTGCTCCCGTTCTTCGGGATCCTGGTCATCCCGCTCTTCATCGGGCAGCACGACCTCTACCACTGGAGCCACCCGATCGCCCCTGACGATCTCATGCTCCAGCGCAAGGCGACCTACTACGACTCGACCTTCTACACGGTCCGCACCATCGCCATCATCGCCATCTGGACGCTGCTCGCGACCGCGCTCTACCGCTGGAGCACGCGTCAGGACAAGACCGGCGACGGCAAGCTCTCGCACAAGATGCGCTGGTGGGCCCCGCTCGGCTTCGTCGCCTTCGCCATCACCACGACCATCGGCGCCATCGACTGGATGATGTCGCTCGACCCGCACTGGTACTCGACCATCTTCGGCGTGTACTACTTCGCGGCCTCGGTCATGGCCTCGGGCGCGGTCATCACGCTGTCGGCGCTGGCGCTCCAGAAGTCGGGCGTCCTGAAGGACGCCATCACGACCGAGCACTACCATGACCTCGGCAAGTGGACCTTCGCCTTCATCGTCTTCTGGACCTACATCGCGTTCTCCCAGTTCTTCCTGATCTGGTACGCGAACATCCCCGAGGAGACGATCTGGTTCGGGCACCGCCTCGTGCACGGCTGGGAGTACGTCTCGGTGTTCCTGCCGATCGCGCACTTCGTCCTGCCCTTCTTCTTCCTCATGTCGCGCCACGTGAAGCGCCGCCGTCTGACCCTCGCGCTCGGCGCGGGCTGGCTCCTCTTCGCGCACTACGTCGACATGTTCTGGATCATCCAGCCGGCCGTCCACGGCGAGCACTTCTCCATCCACATCGCCGACCTGCTCACGCTCGTCGGTCTCGGTGGCGTGCTCATCGGTGGCTTCGCCTGGTTCATGGGTCGCGGCCCGACCGCCCCCGTCCAGGATCCGCGGCTCGAAGAGTCGCTCCGCTTCGAGAACTTCTGAGGAGGCCTGCGATGAGTGATACCCACGGCCACGCCCATTCCGATGATGCCCACAAGGCCGCGCCGCAGGCTCCCGTCGGCGAGCTCCGCCTCGTCTCGGCGGTGACCGATGGCGGGCACGAGATCGACATCCCGCCGAACCGCAACCTCTTCGCGTTCCTCGGCGTGATGGTGGTGCTGATGATCGCCTCGGCGATCGGCATCTACCAGCTCTTCGTGACCCACTCCGAGTCGACCCTCTCGGACGCGGCCCAGATCCCGAGCGAGCAGCTCGAGGCGCAGCACGCCCGCGACACCAACTTCGCGACGACCTACGGCAAGGTCGAGGTCGAGGGCAAGCTGGTGGCCTACCGCGTGCCCTTCGCCGACGCCAAGGCGATGGTGCTCGGCGACGCGAGCCGCTTCACCGCGGCGGCCCCGCCGGCCGACTGGATCCACCCGGACGACGCCGGCAAGAAGTGAGCGCGGCTGCGCTCGCAGCCCGATGAGCCCCCTGCCTGGCTCATCGCCCGATAGCTTCGCCCCGACGACACGACCCCTTATTCTCTGATCGCTACTTTCGACCCCAAAAGCAGAGCTCGATGAACCTCCGACTCCCGAACCCGAACATCCTCGCCCTGACGCTCGCCGCGTCGGTCGCGCTGGGGATGGCTGCGCCCGCGCACGCGGTGGCGCCGCTCGGGCCCGAGTTCGACGGGGTCGACGTCAAGAACAAGCTCGGCGAGAAGGTCGACACCAACATCCCCTTCACCGACCCCGACGGCAAGACCGTCACGCTCGCGAACTACATCGATGGCACGCGGCCCGTGGTCTTCACGCTCAACTTCTATCGCTGCACCTCCATCTGCAGCATCCAGTTGAACGCGCTCCTCGACGCCCTGAAGACCATCGCGTGGGTCCCCGGCGACAAGCCCTTCCGCATCGTGACCGTCTCGTTCGACCCGTCGGACACGGTCGACATCGCCGCCGGCAAGCAGCTCACCTACCGGAAAGAGCTCGTCCGCAAGCTCGCCGAGGAGAACGACGAGAAGCTCACCGAGGCCGAGATCGAGGCGCGCGCGAAGAACGTCGACTGGACCTTCCTCGTCGCCCGCGAGAAGTCGATCCGCGCGATCCTCGACAACGTGGGCTACTCGGTGAAGCTCGACGAGCGCACCGAGCAGTACGCACACTCGCCCGTGACCTACGTGCTCTCACCGGACGGCAAGATCGCCCGCTACCTCTGGGGCTTGAACATCGTCCCCCAGGACTTGAAGTTCGGCCTCATGGAGGCCTCGAACGGCAAGCTCGGCTCCTTCGGCGAGAAGGTGCTGCTCTCCTGCTTCGACTACAACCGTGACCATGGCGGCTATGCCCCGTTCGCCTGGGGCATCATGCGGCTCGGCGGCGGGCTCGTGCTCGTCGCGATGGTCGTCTTCCTCATCTTCCAGTGGCGCCGTGAGCGACTGCGCAAGTCGACCGCGAGCCCGCTTTCCGCTTCGCCTTCGGAGTCGAGACCATGACGGGTTTGTTCTTCCTCGCCGACGCCTCCGGCAAGGGCTTCTGGATGCCGCCCGCGGCGTCTGAGTATGCCGAGCACGTCGACGCGCTCTTCATGTTCATCCTGGTGCTCTCGGTGCTCTTCTTCGTGCTGTTGATGGGGCTGACCGGCTACTTCGCCGTGAAGTACAAGGCGTCCCCGACCAACACGCGCTCGAGCCCGGTGAGCCACAACTTCAAGCTCGAGTTCCTCTGGTCGGCCATCCCGACCGTGCTGCTGGTCGTCATCTTCGCCTGGGGCTTCCGCGACTTCACGTCGCTGTCGGCCACCCCGGCGGACGCCCTCGAGCTGCGCGTCGTCGGCCAGAAGTGGAACTGGACGGTCAGCTACCCGAAGCTCGACCGCGAGTGCACCTCGAACTCGTCGGCCAAGGGCGAGAACGTCGTCGACTTCTACGTCCCCGTCGACCGCCCGTTCACCGTCCAGCTCTCGTCGCAGGACGTGCTCCACTCGTTCTGGATCCCGGCCTTCCGCGTGAAGCGCGACGCCGTCCCGAACCGCTACACGGGCTACACCGTGACCCCGACGCGCCCGGGTATCTACCCGGTCTTCTGCGCCGAGTACTGCGGTGACTCGCACTCGCAGATGCGCGGCACCGTCCACGTGCTGACCAAGGAAGAGTGGGAGAAGGACTTCCTCGGCACCGACAAGTGCAAGCTCGACCCGAAGGCCCCGGACTACAAGCCGAAGCTCTTCGCGAAGTACGGCTGCAACACCTGCCACTCGGTCGCGGCCGGCCGTGCCGTCATCGTCGGCCCGGGCCTCCATGGCATCTACGGCAAGGAAGAGCCGACCTCGGCCGGCTCGGTGAAGGTCGACGACGACTACATCCGTGAGTCCATCGAGTACCCGTCCAAGAAGATCGTGACGGGCTTCGAGGGCAAGAACATGCCGTCCTTCAAGGGCCGCGTGACCGAGCAGGAGCTCGCCGCCCTCATCGACTACATCAAGTCTCTCCAGTAATCGATTTGCCGGCAGCCTGGCTCCGCCAGGCCTTGGGCGAACCTGTACCCTCAGCGCCTTTCGCAAGGTGACACCATGACGACGACGACCCTCGAAGAGCAGATCCACGGCGGGCACGGGGCCCACCCTGAAGAGGTCGACTACCTCCGCGCCAAGCGCGGCATCTGGTCGTGGATGACGACCGTCGACCACAAGCGCATCGGTGTCATGTACATGGTCGGGACCCTGCTCGGGTTCCTCGTGGCCGGCGTGCTCGCGCTCATCTTCCGCGCGGACCTCATGACGCCGGACAGCGAGCTGGGTCGGGAACTCTACAACAAGCTCTTCACCCTGCATGGCGCCATCATGGTGTTCATCTTCATCATCCCCGCCATCCCGGCGGCGCTCGGCAACTTCTTCTTGCCGCTCATGCTCGGGACCAAGGACGTCGCCTTCCCGCGACTGAACCTCATGAGCTTCTACGTGTGGGTCCTCGGGCTCATCGTGCTGCTCGCGGCCATCATCGCCGGCAACCTCGACACCGGTTGGACCTTCTATACGCCGTACTCGATCAAGTCGAACGCCGACGGCTCGGGCAACATCGCCCCCCTCGTGCTCGCGACGACCGGCGCCTTCATCCTCGGCTTCTCGTCCATCCTGACCGGCGTCAACTTCATCGTCACGGTCCACAAGATGCGCGCCCCGGGCATGACCTGGAACCGCATGCCGCTGTTCGTCTGGGCCTCCTACGCGACCGCCGTCATCCAGGTCCTCGCGACCCCCGTCCTCGCCATCACGCTGCTGCTGCTGATGCTCGAGAACGTGTTCCAGATCGGCATCTTCAACCCCGCCTGGGGTGGTGACCCGGTGCTCTTCCAGCACTTCTTCTGGTTCTACAGCCACCCGGCCGTCTACATCATGATCTTGCCAGCCTTCGGCATCATCTCGGAGACCATCTCGGTCCACTCGAAGAAGCACATCTTCGGCTACAAGGCGATCGCCCTGTCCTCGGTCGCCATCGCCATCATCAGCTTCCTCGTGTGGGGCCACCACATGTTCGTCTCGGGCCAGTCCGAGTTCGCCGCGGCCCTGTTCTCCTTCCTCACCTTCGCCGTCGCCGTGCCGACCGCCATCAAGGTGTTCTCGTGGGTGGCCACCCTCTACAAGGGCGTCATCACCTGGAACGCGTCGATGCTCTACACGCTGACCTTCCTCTTCACGTTCACCATCGGCGGCCTCACCGGCATCTTCCTCGGGGCGCTCTCGGTCGACATCCACTTCCACGACAGCTACTTCGTCGTCGCCCACTTCCACTACGTGATGATGGGCGGCACGGTCATCGCGCTGCTCGCCGGCATCCACCACTGGTTCCCGAAGATGTTCGGCAAGATGTACAACGAGGGCCACGCCCGCATCGGCGTCATCCTCGTCTTCATCGGCTTCAACATGACCTTCTTCACCCAATTCATGCTGGGCTCGCAGGGCATGCCGCGCCGCTACGCCGAGTACGACCCGGTCTTCCAGCCCTACCATGTCATCTCGTCGATCGGCTCGTTCATCCTGGGCGCCGGGCTCCTCTGGACACTGGTCTACCTGGTGATGGCGCTGAAGAACGGCAAGAAGGCGCCGGCCAACCCGTGGGGCGCCGCCTCGCTCGAATGGGCCACGCAGAGCCCGCCGATCGAGCACAACTTCCACGAGACCCCGCACGTCGACACCGACCCGTACAACTATCCCGAGATCGATCGTACGGCGGCCAAGGCGCACCACTGACGTCACCCCGTTCTGCACCCGCGAACGGTCTACTCTGAGAGGATCGAATCATGAGCACAGCCCATGTCGGGCACGAAGCAGCGCTGGGGCATGACGCGCACGGGGATGGTCACGACCACGCCGCGCACCCGCCGCATCTCCGTCACCACTTCGACAACTCCGGTCAGCAGGAGAGTGCCGCCAAGCTCGGCATGTGGATCTTCCTCGCGACCGAGCTCCTCATGTTCTCGGGGCTCTTCCTCGCCTACTTCGTGGTGCGGTCGAACTACCCGGAGATGGTGCTCGAGGCGCACGAGCGTCTCGACAAGATCCTCGGTGCCATCAACACCGTGGTCCTCATCTTCTCGTCGCTGACCATGGCGCTCGCGGTGCGCGCGTCCCAGACCAACCAGCGGGTCCAGGCGCGCTGGTACCTGCTGGTGACCATCCTCTGTGCCATGACCTTCATGGTCGTGAAGTACATGGAGTACTCGGCCAAGATCGAGCACGGCACCCTGCCCGGCCGCTTCTACGCCGAGCATGTCCAGGACCTCGCGGCCGGCGTCGAGGGCACGCTCGACCGCTGGTACGGGGGCTACCAGCTCTTCTTCGGGATCTACTTCGCGATGACCGGTCTCCACGGCATCCACGTGCTCGTCGGCATCGGCCTCATCATCTGGATCATGTGGAAGAACGAGAAGGGCGCTTACTCCAGCGAGTACTACACGCCCGTCGAGAACGTCGGCCTCTACTGGCATCTCGTCGACCTCATCTGGATCTTCCTCTTCCCCCTCCTCTACCTGGTGAAGTGACATGAGCGCTGACGCCAAAGTCTACATCAAGGGACGCGCCGCCGACGCGCACGAGGCTCACCACCACGTCATGCCGATCTCGACCTATCTCAAGGTCTTCGGCGCGCTGATGGTGCTGACGGTCCTGACGGTCGTCGTCAGCTACCTCGACCTCGGGCCCCTGGCGCTGGGTGTCGCGATGCTGGTGGCGGTCATCAAGGCCGCCGCCGTCATCGGCTACTTCATGCACCTGAAGTTCGACACGCGCTTCCACACCTTCGTCTTCCTCTCGACCCTCCTGTTCGTGGCCATCTTCTTCACGCTGACCTTCTTCGACCTGAAGACCCGCGACATGATGAACCAGACCTGGGACTCGCACGCCTACGCGCGCGACGCGGGCCTCGATCAGAAGCCGGCGCTCCGCGACACGCGTCCGCTCACGGCCGAAGAGATCGAGCACCTGAAGACCCACGGTCATCACTGAGCTGCCCCCGAGCTCGTCCGGGGCCTCTTCGGAGACCCCGGGCGAACCCGAGCCCCGCGCCTCGCGGCCGCTCGAAATCGCCTCGCGCCTCGCCCGCTCTGCCGGAGAGGCGATCGAGGCGATTCGCATTTCAGGGTTCGAAGCAGTCGCCAAGGCCGATGAGTCCCCCGTCACCGCCGCCGACCTCGCGGCCGATCGCATCGTGGTCGAGGGACTCGCGGCCGCCTTCTCCGGAGACCTCATCCTCTCCGAGGAGTCCGGCCTCCGCGGACCGGCCGACGCCGCGCACCTCTGGATCATCGATCCGCTGGACGGCACGGAGGCCTTCGTCGACCCCAGGACGCGCGGCTATGCCGTACAGATCGCGCGCGCCCGGCGCGATGGCGACCGCTTCGTCCTCGAGCTGGGCGTGGTCTACGAGCCGCACGCGCACACCTTGTTCGCCGCAACAATCGACGGTCCCGTCACCCGAGAGATCGACGGGGTCGTGGTCCCCCTCCCCGTCCGACCTCCGGCACCGCTCCCTCCGCGCATCGTGACCTCGACGCGCATCTCGAAGCCGCTGCGCGACCGCTTCCTGGCGCGCGGCTACGCCGACGGGGGCGAGCTCCGCTCGGTCGGGATCAAGGTCGCCCATCTCCTCGAGGGCCACGCCGATCTCTACCTCGCGACCCACGGGCTCGCCGCCTGGGACCTCGCCGCCCCGCAGGTGCTCCTCGAAGCCGCGGGCGGTCGCGTGACCGATCTCGACGGACAGCCTCCCCGCTATGACGTGGCACGCCTCCTCGGCACCGCGCCCCCCACCTCGGCCGACGTCACGGCCCGAGGCGACACCAAGCCGCGAGGGCCTCAGGGCCTGGTCTTCACCCTCGGGCTCGACCACGCCGACGCCCTCGCCGCGCTCCGCCGCACGCACTGATCGTGACTCACGTACCGGCGTGGCTCGCCTCGCCCGCCCGAGCGGCCTGATCTGACCGGCGCGCAGCAACAAGTGCTCAGCCAGCAATTGCACTCGCCGGCGGCCTCGCGGAGCGAGGCCTTGTGCGAATTGAGCACGCGCCGATGGTTCCGACTTCGCGCCCGGCCTGCTAGCCTCCGGCCATGCGCGCCTCCGAGCTCCCGTCCCGCCTCCTGTTCCTCGTCCCCCTGGTCCTCGCGTCCTGCGGCGACAGCACCGAAGACCCGGCGCCGAACCCGAACGCGAACTTCCCGAAGACCTTCCTCTGGGGCACGGCCGTCGCCGGCTTCCAGAGCGACATGGGCTGCCCCACCCTGTCGGCCGACACGTGCGAGGACCGCGCGAGCGATTGGTACCAGTGGGTCTCGGACCCCGACCTCATCGCCGATCCGACGACCTACGTCACGGGCGAGCCGCTCGCCAACGCGCCGGGCATGTTCGAGCTCTACAAAGAGGACCTCGCCCGCGCCAAGAACGAGCTCGGCAACAACGCCATGCGCGTCTCCATCGAGTGGTCGCGTCTGTTCCCCGACGCCGACGCCGAGGACGCGAACACGGTCGACGAGCTCGTGCCTCACGCCAAGCCCGAGGCCGTCGCCTACTACCGCGCGCTCTTTTCCGAAATGAAGCGCCTCGGGCTGACGCCGCTCGTGACGCTCAACCACTACACGCTGCCGCTCTGGATCCACGACGGCAAGGCGTGCCACGCCAACCTCGACACCTGCGAGGACCGCGGCTGGCTCGACGGCCCCCGCATCCAGCGTGCCATCGCCCTCTACGCGGGCTACTGCGCGCGCACCTTCGGCGACCACGTCGACCTCTGGGCCACCTTGAACGAGCCGTTCGCGACCGTCCTCGCGGGCTACGTGTTGCCCTCGGCGGAGCGCTCGCACCCGCCCGGGGTGCAGTTCCGGATCCCCGAGGCGATGGCGGTCCTCGTCAACCAGATCGTCGCCCACGCCCGTATGATCGATGCCGTCCGCGCCGAGGACAAGGTCGACGCCGATGGTGACGGCAAGCCGGTACGCGCCGGCACCGTCGTCAACATCGCGATCTTCCAGCCGAAAGACCCCTCCGATCCCGACGGCCCCGCGGCCGCGCGGCACGCGAGCTGGGTGCACAACGAGCTCTTCCTGGAGGGCGTCGCGACCGGCCGCCTCGACGAGAATGTCGACGGCGTGCTCGAGGCCGCCCGCCCCGACCTCGTCGGCCGCCTCGATTGGATCGGCATCAACTACTACACGAGCATCGGGGTCACGACGTTCCCCGGTGGCCTCTCCCCGGACTACGCCTGGCTCGACTTCTTTCCCGCGGTCGACGACGGCTTCTTCGTGTCCTACCCCCAGGGCATGTACGAGTCGCTGGCCCTCGCCAACCGCTTCGGCCTGCCGATGATCGTCACCGAGAACGGCACCCCCGACGCGGCCGCCACCGGCGACTCCTTCTTGAAGCCGCACCTCGCCAGCGTCGCGCGTGCCCTGGCCGAGGGCATGCCGGTCGAGGGCTACTTCTTCTGGACCCTCGTCGACAACTACGAGTGGAACCACGGCATGGCCCTGAAGCTCGGGCTCTTCGCGCTGGACCCGGCCACCAAGGGCCGCACGCTGCGCCCCATGGGCGAGGCCTACCGCGACATCGTGCGCGCGCGCGGCTTCTGAGGTCGCCCCCTTCCGACCGCCAGTTTCACGTTCGGGCCCGTGCGATGCCGTCGCGAGCGCCCTCGCCAAGGCCCGACGTTTCACGTATCGTCCGCCGGCACTGAAGCGACCTTGTCGACCGGTCGCTTCAGAAGCGGAGATGCTATGCATGTGCTCATCGCAGATACGATGACGGAAGAGACGCGAGCCGGCCTCGAGGGCCTTGGCGTCATGTTGACCTACGCCCCTGACCTCGAGCCTCACGCGCTGCCCGACCGCGTCAAGGACGTCGACGTCCTGGTCGTCGGCAAGACGCGCGTCACGCGCCGCACCATCGAGGCCGGGACCCGGCTCGGCGCCGTCTTGCGCGCTGGCGTCGGCATCGACACGATCGACTCCCAGGCTGCCTCCGAGCGCGGCATCATCGTCGCCGATTGCGGCGAGGCCGACGTGCACGCGCGCGCCGAGCTCGCCATGGGCCTCGTGGTCGCGCTCGATCGCGGGCTCCACGGGAAGGCCGGCGGCGGTGCAGGCATGCGCGGCCGCACCTTCGGACTGCTCGGTTGGGACCCGGTGGCCCAGGCCCTCGCGCGCATCGCGCAGGGTTTCGGCATGCGCGTCCTGGTGCACGCCAAGCGACTCACGCCGACGCTCGCGGCCGAGGCCGGGGTCCACTGGTGCGACTCGGCCGACAGCCTCTTTGGGCGGGTCGACGTGCTCTCGCTCCACCCCGAGGACGCGACCCCGCAGGTGATGGCGACCGCCGAGCGCATCGCCCGCCTGGGTGAGGGCGCGACCCTCATCGTCGTGACCGCGCGCGGCCTCGTCGATCTCGCTGCGGCCAAGGCCCGGCTCGAGGCCGGCACGCTGCGCCTCGGGCTCGATGTCTACGACGCCAACGACTACGGCGACGACGTCCCGTTCGCCGCGGATGCGTTCCCGGGTCTGCTCGCGACCCTCCGCAAGGGTGGACAGACCCGCCAGGTCGAGGACGCGATCAACCACCAGCTCGTGAGCGCGGTCGAGACCTTCCTCACGCGGCGCGTGATGCCGGGGGCCAAGAACCTCGGGACCGCGCGCGGCGCGGCGATCCTGCTGGTGCGGCACCGCCCGGGGCCCGAGGTCCTGGCCGCGATCTTCGACGCGCTCAACGACGGTGGCGCGGCCATCCTCGGGCTCGAGAGCCAGAGCTTCGACGGTGGGCAGGCGGCGCTCTTGCGCGTCACGCTCAGCACGCCGCCCGAGGCCGAGCTCCGCGAGTCGCTGGAGAGGATTACCGGACTTCTGGGCCTCGAAGTCGAACGCGGTTAGCAGGCTGCTGAAGAACGGCCATCTGCGGCGTCGCTCGGAGCGCGGCCTCACTGCGGCGGGCCACCAGCCCGCCTCGCTCCGCCGCTCTCCGGCTCCTTGCATCTGGCCATTCTTGAGCAGCCTGCGGGCACGGGTCGCTCGCGCTCCTTGCCACGACCCATCCGCGGGCACGGCTCGCTCGCGCTCCTTGCCACGACCCATCCGCGGGCACGGCTCGCTCGCGCTCACGACCCCCTCACGGGCACGGCTCGCTCGCGCTCCCACCCGCGGCATCATCGACGCATGGCCCGCGATGGCCCTGCCTGCTCGCGTCACCTTTGGACATACCGGCCCGTGAATATCCCTCAAAGGGGCTCCGTCCCGTGCCCTTCGAGGTTCGGACGGAGGGGTTACCGTGAGCATCGACATGAAGTCGTGGGCGAAGTCACTGAAGTCGGTCGGGATGGTCGTCGGTCTGGGGGTCCTGGGCGGTGCCGCGTGTGGGCCGATGCCGGGCTACGTGCCGCGCCCCGAGCGAGAGGCGGCCAACAACGCGCCGGCCCGGCCGCCGGCTCCGGCACCGGAGGAGGACGCGCCTGCGATCCGGTCCAACCCGCCGGCCGAGCGAAGCGTCCGACGCGACGCGCAGGTCGAGGACGATCCGAGCGAGCTCGATGACACCACCGAGGCCTCTGAACCCGAGCAGGACGAGACGCCAGCCGACCCGCCGCCGCGTCCGCCGAAGCCGACCCGCTCTTCCCCGCCGCCCAACTGGGATGCGCCGGCACCCGCCAAGACGCAACGCGCCCCGGCTCCCGCCCCGCGACCCGAGGCCCCGCGCGAAGAACCGGCGCCCGAGCCGACCCCCTCGTCGATGAAGACGATCCGCCTCGACGCGGACACCTACTACCTCATCGATCCGGTTCGGAAGCTCTGCTTCCTGCGCCACAAGGAATCGATGACCGCGCTCGACTGCGCCAAGATCCCCGAGGCGAGTGAGCTCCTGACGACCAGGCCCGCCCGGCCCGAGCCCGCGCG
>JAEUKJ010000331.1 GCA_016792665.1 Deltaproteobacteria bacterium
GGATGATTAGCGGTTCGAGAACAGGAGCGCCCTGGTCGATGCGCTGATGGGGAAGCCCCAGCAGACGCCTTCACCCAGGATGTCCACGGCGCAGGTCGTGTTGACGCCGGCGTCGAAGGTCTGCACCGGACCCAGACCTTCTGGCACCTTGGCGGACGACCCACTGCGGTCGCCCCAACACACGAGCGATTTATCGACCGTGGGCAGCCTGGCTCCGCCAGGCCTTCGGCGGTGGTCGACCCGCCGCGCGCACGTGTGCTGGGCGCCGACCGCGATGGCGTCCACGGGACCGAGGTCGGCCGGCACGGTGCTCTGCCCTTGGCCGTTGTCGCCCCAACAGGTCACGACCCCGTCTTCACCCAGCGCGCAGGCGTGGGAGAAGCCGACCCCAACCGCGCGGACCGGACCGAGCGCGGGCGCCTGCGTCATGCCGAGGCACGTGACGCCACCCGCCTTCAGCGCAAAGCACATCGCCGTGCCGAGCCCGTCGAGAGCGCTCACCGGGCCGAGCTGGCTCGTGTTCAAGGTGGGGTTGGCCTCTCCCCAGCAGCGCACCGTGCCGTCCGTCTTCAGGGCACACCAGGTCCAGTTGCCGAGGGCGACGCCGCTGACCGGTCCGAGATCGGCCGGCGGGGGATCGATGATCCCCCAACAGTGGAGCGCGCCCGAGTCCGTGATGGCGCAGGTGCGCTGCGTGCCCGAGACGAGGCGCGCGATCGGCTCGGTGATGGACGGCGGGGTGGCCTCGCCGGTGGCATTGAAGCCTACGCCGAACAGCGAGCCGCGATCGCCGACGGCGTTGATGAACCCCTGGCCGACGGCGATGAGGCGTGGCTCCTCGGCGAGCGGCGCGCGCCACGTGCCGACACTGCTTTCGAAGCACGCGGTCTCGTGGTCACGGTCGAGCCAACACATCCCAGCCCCGTTGGCCGCGGCATCGACCACCTCGTCAGGCAACCCGGGCACCTCGGGGCGCGACGGCATCCACGACAAGGTGCCGTCCTGGTGCAACACCCCGAGCGAGCTCTGATACCAGAGGACGCGTGCGACGCCCTCGAAGGTCGCGTCACCGGAGTTGGTCTTGCACAAGGCGTGGCCGGTCGCGTCGATGGCGCACACCCCGGGCTCGGCCGCCTGGACGTCGACCCACCCCGTGCCCTCGAAGGTCGGCGGGTTCGAACCCCAACAGCGCACGGCGCCACCGGTCGACACGATACACGCGACGCCCAGCCCTACCGCGACGCGCGCCGCGGGTGGCAAGTCGTTCGGCGTCACGCACAGAGGCTCGCCAGCGCATGACGGCTTGTGTCGGCAGTCGACCGTCTGGTCGCCCTTGATGCCGCAGAGGGTCAGGCCACTGCTCCAGGCCCCCAGCGACAAGACGCTGGGCGACCGATCCCAGATGACCGTCAACGACCAGAGGCGACACTCGAGGAGGCCACCCCCAGATGGGAGGGAACATACATCCATGAAAGGCGGCAGGTTCCTGAGGCGCAGCGAGACCATGGGGCCGCCCTTTGCGATCAGGTAGTCGACCTCGAAGTCGAACGAGAGGCGGCCTCCATCCGGGAACCCGAGCGCCGACGAGGTCGAAGAGAACCCCACCGCGGCGAGGACCTGGGTCGGCGCGCAGCCGAGCGTCGGGTCTCCGGCCGGCTGGTCGCGATAGCGGCAGACCTCCCCCGGGGCGGTGCCTCCCGCGCAGTGCATGTAGCTCGGGCACGCGCGGCAGACGCGGTCCGAGGTCTCGGTCGCGGGCACGAGCACGCGCGTCCCGGGCGCACACACGGTGAGCGGCACGCAGCCATCGCCGTCGCGATAGGCGTCGGGCCCGCAGGTGAGGGTGGTGTCCGCGCTGTCCGCGGTCTCGGAGGCGTCCTCCGCGTCGATGTCGGCGAGCACGTCCTCCGCGTCGGTGTCGGCGATGTCCGGGGCGTCGGCGACGTCCTCGAGCGCGGTGTCGGGCGTGTCGGTCGTGTCGCTCGCGTTGGTCGTGTCGCTCGTGTCGCTCGTGTCGGTCGTGTCGCTCGCGTCGGTCGTGTCGGTCGTGTCGGTCGTGTCGCTCGCGTCGGTCGTGACACTCGTGTCGCTCGTGTCGGTCGTGTCGGTCGTGTCGCTCGCGGTATCGGAGGCGTCGTCCGAGCCGGTGTCCTCACCGCCGCAGCCGACCG
>JAEUKJ010000439.1 GCA_016792665.1 Deltaproteobacteria bacterium
GTCGCGGCGTAAGCACTTAAAGCCTAAAGCAAAAACTGTCGGCGCCGCGCCCGGTGCCCGATCGGCCCGGCAGCACAGCCGCCAAACGTTGTCTGGCCCGTGAAGTCAGGATTGGTCGATTCTCAACGCAGCTGGCGTCAACGCTGGATCTCGCCTCCCGACCGCGCCCCTTCGGGTCGCGATTCGGAAGGCGCGCAACGCTCATGCACCCGACGCACATACTCCTCGCCCCGCATCCGCCGAGCGATACTGGACTCATTCAGCGGATGTGCCCTCCGCGATGAATTCGCGGTGCAGACCGCCAGTACAGCCACTCCGACCAAGCCATCGAACCATTTGTAAAAGGAAGGTCGCGCGATCCCACATCAGCCACCGGGCCTGGGTGTATCTCCCGGCACGACAAAGATGAGATCGAGGAGCTCGTAGCTATTAGAGCCATGATTCCGAACGTGGAAAAAAATCGGACTCCCGCGAGGCACATCATCTTGGAGAATGATCTCTTTTGCGACGAGCGCCGCTGGGCCCGGGATTGGCCGGGTCTCGGACCATTCCGTCGCGCCAAGTTCTACACCGAGTGTTGCGGTCGAATTCTCCGGCGCGGCCTGCGCGTAGTTCCAGAGCCAGATATACAACGACTCACCCTTGCACCCGTCGGCGAGTGTCTCCTGGAACAGGGTCGTGTAGCGACAGCGGCTTGTGATGATGCCGTAGGCATGAGTGCCTGCGAAGTCCTCGGCTAACCTCGAACCGTCGGGACACTCGATGTCGGGCGGTCGGAACTCGATCCAGGGGCCTTCTTTGGGTGTCGCCACACGCCAGAGATCACGCTCGATGAGCGCGCGCCGCGAACCCTCGACGGCTGGGTCGCAACGAAGCCTCGGCTCCGCGTCCAGCGGGTCTTCGCAGCCGACGAACGCAAGCACCGACGTCAACGCGCGGCCGGCTCCTCTGATGAGCGCTCCGTGTCCTTGGGATCCTCGGACAGAAGCGACGCAAGATCGGACGGCATCGGTTCGGGTCGGAACATCGATATTGTCGTCGTGCCGCGATTGCCGCGCGGGTAACGACCGAGCAAGGAGCCGGGCCCCGCGAGCACCAAGCGCGGGAGCTGGCCTACGAGCTCGCGCCAGTTCCGGTCGCGAAAAGCCCGTCGGATCATGTGCACATGCACCTTCACGTGCAGACCCGCGAACGGCTGCGAAAGGATGTGCCCGCGCTCGAGGTGCCGCCAGGCTTCTTCGGCGGGCGTCCGCCGCGCGGCTTCGAGCCCCTGGGCGATGAGCCGCGAAAGTCCGGCGCGAAGCTGCGCCTTCGAGAGGGTCGATGATGTCACGTCAGCCTCCATGAGCCCGGTTGGGGTGCTCATGCGCGTGGTCGTGTCCGGTGTGGTCGTGGCCGGCAACCTCCGCTCGCACCGGTTCCTTGCCAAAGCGCAGCAGACGCAGGCCGTTGGCCGCGACGATGAGGCTCGCGCCCATGTCCGCGAACACCGCCATCCACAGCGTCGCGACCCCGAAAAGTGCCAGCACGAAGAAGACGGCTTTGATCCCGATCGACAAGGCGATGTTGGTCTGCAGTGTACGGCCGGTCGCGCGGCTCAGGCGCACGAGCTCCGGAATGCCGCGCAGGTCATCCTTCATGAGCGCAACGTCCGCGGTCTCGAGCGCGGTGTCAGTCCCGGCCGCGCCCATCGCGAAGCCGATCGAGGCGCGTGCGAGCGCGGGCGCGTCGTTGACGCCGTCGCCGACCATGCCGACACTGCCGTGCTCTTTCACGAGGCGCTCGATGATCGCCAGCTTCTGCTCAGGCAGCAGATCGGCGTTGACCTCGTCGATCCCCACTTCCCGCCCGACAGCCGCCGCGGTCGTCGGGTTGTCGCCGGTCAGCATGGCGACCTTGATCTCCAGCGCATGTAGCTCGCGGATCGCTTCGATGCTGGTCTGGCGCAAGGTGTCGGCGACGCCGAGCACTCCGAGCACCCGGGACCCGGACCAGACGATCATCACCGACTTGCCGTCGGCCTCGAGACGCGCCAGCTCTCGCTCGACCTCGGGCCCGCACACCTTCATTTCCTCGGCGAAGCGATGGCTGCCGATCGATACGGGTTGCCCGTCGACCTTGCCTTCGAGACCCCGACCGACCTGGTTTCGCACCCATGACACCGGCAAGAGCGCGCCCTTCCAGCCGCGCGCAACCGCCTGTGCCAAGGGATGTGTCGAGGTCGCTTCGAGGCTCGCCGCGAGTTGTAGCAGCTCGTCGCGTGGCGTCCCCCCGAGCGGTACGATATCGGTCAGCGACGGGCGCCCTTCCGTGAGCGTGCCAGTCTTGTCGAGCGCCAGGAAACGCAGGTCCTTCGCGCCTTCCAAGTGAACCCCGCCCTTCACCAGGATCCCGCGCCGCGCCGCAGCCGCCAGCGCCGAGACAACGGTCACGGGCGTCGAGATCACCAGCGCGCACGGACACGCGATCACCAGCAGGACGAGCGCCTTGTAGACCCAAGGGTAGAGTTCCGTGTTGGTGATCACCGGAAGCAGGAACGCGACGAAGAACGCCAGGACCAGAACCGCGGGGGTGTAGATGCGCGCGAAGCGATCCACGAAACGCTCGGTCGGCGCCTTCTGGCCTTGCGCCTCACGAATGGTCCGCGCGATGCGGGCTAGCGTCGTATCGCCCTGGCCCGCCGTCACCTCGATCTCCAACAGGCCCGGCCCATTGATCGTGCCCGCGAAGACGGGGTCGCCCACCGCCTTGTCCACCGGGATCGATTCGCCTGTGATCGGCGCCTGGTCAATAGCACTGGCGCCAAGGACGATCTTGCCGTCTAGCGGCACGCGCTCGCCGGGCGGCACCTGCACGCGCCAGCCCGGCTTCACCTCGGCGGCCGGAACTTCACTCCAGCCGCCTTCCCGGAACACCCGGGCGGTCTCGGGCGCAAGCGCCATCAGACTGCGGATCGCGTTGCGCGCCCGGTCGAGCGAGCGCGCCTCGATGAGCTCGGCCAGCGCGAAGAGGAACGTCACCATCGCGGCCTCGGGCCACTGCCCGATCACCATCGCGCCCGTCACCGCGATCAGCATCAAGAGGTTGATGTTCAGCGTAAAGGTGCGCAGCGCGACGACGCCCTTCTTGAACGTCGACGGTCCGCCGAGCAGCATCGCCAGCACCGCCAGCGCGATGACGGGGATACTCGACTCTTCACCCGACACCCACGCCACGATCTCGCTCGCCGTCGCCGCCACCCCCGAACCGATTAGGAGCCAGGCACCACGGGTCCACGCCGTTCCCTGGGCAAGGCTCTCGCGTGCCGTCGAGCGCTCGTCGCCGAGCAGCTTCGGCGCCATGCCGATGTCGCCGAGCGCCGCCTCGATGAGCGATTCCGCGCCTTCGGCGTGGGTCACGGTGACGATTCGATCGAGGATGTCGAAGTCGAGCCGGGTCACCTCCGGCAGGCGCTCGAGCCGGTTCGCGATGATGTCCTTCTCGGTCGCGCAGTCCATCGCCGGAACATGGAAGCGGGACGTGCTCACGACGTCACCTCCGCCGGCTCGGCGGTCGGACCCGGTGTCGGCTCGGGCTCGGCCGGGGCCTCCTTGCGATAGAGCCAGGCGTAGATCGTCGGCAGCACGAACAGCGTGAGGAAGGTCGCGCTCACGAGCCCGCCGATGACCACGGTCGCCAGCGGCTTCTGGACCTCGGCCCCGGAGCCCGAGGAAATCGCCATCGGGATGAAGCCGAGTGCCGCGACCGTGGCGGTCATGAACACCGCACGTAGCCGCCTCTCTGCGCCCTGGAACGCCGCCTCGAACGCGCTCGTGCCTTCGTCGCGCAGCCGCTTGACCGTCGCCAGCAAGACCACACCGTTCAAGACCGCGATTCCGAAGAGCGCGATGAAGCCAACGCCCGCGCTGATGGAGAACGGCATCCCGCGAATGCCCAGCGCCACGACCCCACCGACCGCCGCGAACGGAACGTTCAGGAAGATCAGGAGCGACGCCTTCATCTCGCCGAACGCCATATAGAGGAGGAGCAGGATCAAGGCGAGAGCGACCGGCACCGCCACCATGAGCCGCGCCGACGCCGCTGCGAGGTTCTCGAACTGCCCGCCCCAGTTGATGACCGTGCCAGGCGGCGCATCGACCTCGGCCTTCACCCGCTGCTGCGCCTCAGCCACGAAGCTTGCGAGGTCACGACCACGGACGTTGACTTCGACCGTGGTACGCCGCCGGATCGCCTCGCGGCTGATGCTGGCCGGGGAGTCGACGAGCTCGATGCTGGCGATCTGCCCGAGTGCTACCAGCACACCTTCACGCCCCGCGACTGGCAGGCTCCGGATCGGCGCCAGGTCCTCACGATGGCTCCGCGGCACCCGCACCTGCAGGTTGTAGCGGCGCTGGCCCTCGAACACCTCGCCGGCCTGACGGCCGCCGATCGCGTCGATCGCGTCCAACGCCTCGCGCACGCTGACGCCGTAGCGGCTCGCGGCCATGCGGTCGATGTCGATGGAAAGGGTCGTGAGGCCCGCAAGCTGCTCGCCGCGCACGTCGCTCGCACCCTCGACCTTGTTCACGGCGCCTTGAACGGCCTTCGACAGCTTTTCCAGCCCCGGCAGATCATCACCGTAGATAGTGATCGCCACGTCCGAGCGCGAGCCGCTGATGAGCTCCGCCATGCGCAGCTCGATCGGCTGCGAGAACGAGAACCCGAGCCCGGGAAGCTGCGCTTCGAGGCGCTCGCTCATTGCCGCGATGAGCCCTTCGCGTGTGGTCGCGGTCGTCCACTCGTCGTGAGGCTTCAGCATGATGATGCAGTCCGACAGCTCGACGCCCATCGGATCGGTCGCGATCTCCGCGCGGCCGGTCTTCGACACGACGGTCTTCACCTCGGGGAAGGTCTTCATCACCTTCTCGAAGCGGGTCGAGCCGGCGATGGACTCCTCGAGCGACACGCTCGGAAGCCGCAGGATCTGCACCGCGAGCGCACCCTCATCGAGGCGCGGGATGAACTCGCCGCCAAAGCGCGACGCCCAGAAGCCGGTCGCGATGAGCGCCGCCACCATGGTGGCCGCCAGGATCGCGGGCTGTTTCATGATCGGCCGCAGGAGCCGCGGATACGCCCGATGCAGGAGCCGCACGACGAAAGGCTCCTTCTCTTCGTTGTGGTTGCGCAGGAACGTCGCCACAAGCACGGGCACCACCGTGAGTGACGCGACGAAGGCGCCTCCCAACGCGAAGAGCACGGTGATCACCATGGGCTTGAACATCTTGCCCTCGACACCGGCCAGCGTCAGCAGCGGCACGTACACGATCACGATGATGAGCGAGCCGAAGACCGCCGCCTTTTGCACGTCGATGGTCGAGCCCAACACCGTCTCGGCGGCCTCTCGATAGCTCATCGGTCTAGCAAGGCCCCGCGCCCTCGCCGCTAGCATCACCACCGCGTTCTCGACGACGATGATCGAGCCGTCGACCACGATGCCGAAGTCGATGGCACCGAGGCTCATCAGGTTGCCCGAGAGGCCGAGCGCCTTCATGCCGATGAACGCGACCAACATCGCGAACGGGATCGACAGCGCCACGATCACTCCGCCGCGCAACGACCCGAGCAGGATGAACAAGACGCCGATGACGAACAGCGCGCCTTCCCCGAGGTTGACGGCGACGGTCTTGATCGTGCGGTTCACCAGTTCGGCGCGGTCATAGAAGATGTCGAGCGTCATGCCCGTGGGCATCGAGCCCGCGATCGACTCAAGCTTCTCCTTCACGGCAGTGACGACCTCGCGCCCGTTGGCCCCGACCAGCATCATGACGATGCCGATGACGACCTCGCCGCGCCCGTCGCGCGTCACGGCGCCTTGTCGCAGCATCGGCGCGAAGTGCACGCGCGCGACATCGCGGATCCGAACTGGAACCCCATCGTCGCTTGTCGACACCAGCACCTCGCCCACCTCGTCGAGCGTCTGGATCTGGCCCTGGCCGCGCACCAGCACCTGCTCGCCAGCGCGGACGATGGATCCCCCGCCGGCCGCGCCGTTGTTCTTTTCGAGCGCGGTGAAGACCTGCTCCATCGAAACCCCGAGCGCGCGCATCCGCTCGGGGAGCACCTCGGCTTCGTAGGTCTTGAGCTCGCCGCCGAAGGAGTTGACCTCGACCACGCCTGGCACCTTGCGCAGCTCGTTTCCGACGAACCAATCGAGCTCGCTCCGGAGCTCCATCTCGGTGTGGCACTCCTCAGTGTCGATCGCGATGCCGTCCTTGTCCAGCGGGCACATGCGGTCGCTCTTGACCTCGAACTGCAGGATCTCTCCGAGGCCCGAGCTGATCGGACCCATCTCGGGGGACCCGTCGCTGATCGACTCGCGAGCGTCGACGAGGCGTTCCCCGACGAGCTGGCGCGTCCTCATCAGATCCGTGCCCTCTTCGAAGACGACGGTTACGGCGGACAGTCCGAAGCGCGACACGCTGCGGATCTCCTCGACTCCCGGAAGGCCGCTCATCGAGGCTTCGACGGGGGCGGTGATCCGCCGCTCGATGTCGAGCGGCCCGAGCGCCGGGGCGTTGGTCAGGACCTGGACCTGGACGTTGGTGATATCGGGAACTGCGTCAATAGGGAGTTGGAGGGCGCTCCTCACACCCAGGGCCGCGACGAGCCCGACGAACGCGAAGACGAGCAGACGCCACTTCAGGCACAGCGAAACGAGACGAGACATCATGGCGACCTCCTTAGTGTTCGTGGCCTTCGGAGATCGAACCGCTCGACAAGGCGCTCTTCAGGACGAAGCCGCCATGCACGACGACCGCCGCCCCTTCATCGAGCCCCGCCAGCACCTCGACGAAGCCGCTGGCACGCCGTCCGAGGCGGACCGGCTTTGGGACGAAGGTGTTCTCCTCGTGACCCGGCACGAAGACGACATCCTGCCCCTCCAAGATCGCGACGCCGTCGGCGGGGACCACGATCGCGCGACCGCCTTCGCCCGCCAGCTCGACCATCGCGAACATGTGGCCCCGCAGTCGCGCGTCCAAAGCGCTCAGGGTGATGCGCACGGATAGCGATCGGGTCGCCTTGTCGAGGCTCGGGGCGATCGACGTCACTCGGCCTTCCAGCGAGAGATCGGGGAAGGCGTGGGTCCGCACGATGACCGGGGCGTCGACCGCGATGCGTCCGATGTCCAGCTCGGGCACGAACGCTTCGACGAAGATCTTGCTCGGATCGGTGATGGTGAACGCAGGCTCGTCGCCGGCCGACTCGCCGATCACCGCATGGATGTGAGCGATGGTGCCGGCGATCGGCGCCTTCAGCTCCAATTGACCGGCTACCTGGGGTCCGAACACGGCCAGCCGCTTCTGGATCCCGGCGGCTTCGGCACGCAGCGTCGCGACCGCGGCGCGCGCGTCGACGAGCCCACGTTCGGCCCCGACACCTTCTTTGACCAGCTCGGCGTTGCGCCGCAACTCGGCCTCGGCGCCCGCGAGCCGTGCACGCGCCTGCGCGAGCTGGCCTTCGAGGTCGGCGACGTCGGTCGAGACCAGAGCCGCGAGCACCTGACCCGCCTCGACCTTATCCCCGAGCTTGACGTCGACACGCGCGAAGCGCCCGCCCCCGATCGGCGCGACATGGGCCGTGCCGGCCGGTTCGAAAGAGATCTCGGCCGGGAACGCGCCGCCTCCGCTGATGACGCGACGCTCGGCCTTGCCGACCCTGATCTCCGAAACCGACATGGCTTCAGCGGTCAGCGTGACCTCTTTGCGTTCCTCGCCTTTGCCTTCGCCCTTGTGACCTTCGTCTCCGTGGTCTGCATGGCCACCCTCGCCATGGTCATCCTTGTGGCCCTCTTTGCCGGGGTCGTCCTTGTGACCCTCCTCGCCATGGTCATCCTTGTGGCCCTCTTTGCCGGGGTCGTCGCACCCCTTCGAGCCGGGAACACAGAGCCCCGCGTCGGGAGCGGGTGCTTTGGCCTCAGTACCGCCGCACGCGAACAGGAACGATGCCAGCGCCCCGAGGCCGCTCATCACAGAAATGCAGCTCTTCATCACTTGTCCTCCTTGGGGGCGTCGATCACATCGACACCAACCGCGTGCTCCAGCTCGGCGAGCGCGGTGAAATAGTCGCCTTGGGCGGTGAGCGCATCGCGCTGGGCTTCGAGGAAGCGCTCGCGACCGGACGCGAGACCGAGGATGTCGATCTCGCCGAGCTCGTAGGCGCGCTTGAGCGCCGCGAGGTTCTCTTCGAAGCGTGGCAGCACCTCGGCGCCGAAGGCTTCCAGCCGTCGCGTTGCGGCGGCCGCCGCCCGATAGGCGCGCGTGACCTCGGCGGCGATCTCGGCCTCGGCGCGGCGCCGCTCGGCGAGCGCTATCTCCAGGGCCGCCCGGGCCGCCGCTCGCGCCGGCTCGTTGTTGGTGACGAACGGCAGCGGCAACCCGATGGTCGCGATGATCACATTGGATGCGTCCCCACCGGTCGGGGACGACTCACGCATCCACGAGAGGCCGAGGATCGGCTCCGGGGTCTTGTCCCGATCGGCGGCGCGGATCTGTGCGCGGGCCTCGGCGATCGCGGCGTCGAGCACGGCCAGATCCGGGCGTTTCTCGGCGGCCAGGGCGATGAGGTCCGCTAGCGGTGGCAGGCCCTTGATCGGGGCGAGATCCCCGCGCGGCCGTGGTGGCGTCTCCGGCGACCAACCCGTCACGAGCGCGAGGTCCTGGCGCACGGCGAACTCCGCCTGCATCAGCGCCGTCAGCTCCTGACGTGCGTTGGCCGATTCGGCCAGGGCGACGCGTTCGGCCATCTGCGAAACCTGGCCGGCTGCACGTTGTTTGCCGACGATGGACGCGATCTCCTCCTGGAAGGTGACGACGCGCTTCGCCAGTCCCGCGCGCTCACGCGCGACGAGCGCCTGATAGAAGAGCGCATGAATCGTCGTGTGCAGGTCCCAGCGTCGGTCGCGACTCTCGGCCTGAATCGCGTTCTTGACAGCATCAGCGACCCTGAGACGCGCGGCGCGCTCGCCGCCTATCTCGAAGCGCTGGCTCACGCCGACCTCGAAGTCGACGCCGGTCTTACCCCCCACGAGGCGGGGCCCGACACCGACCCACAGCTGGGGATTGTCGGGCAGGGCCCTGCCGGCGGCGGCGCGGGCCGCGCGGATCCGGGCATCGTTCGCCCCATCGAGCGCGAGCAACGGTGCGTGGGTCTCGGCGTGCGCGAGCAGCGCCTCGAGCGTCACCTCTTGTCCCGGTGGGTCGGACTCCGATGGAGCAGGAGAAGGTGGGCGAGGCTCGGCCCCGAGCGCGATGCCCGCGACCGACGTTGAAATCAAGGATACACCAGCGAGCCACAGCCCGCGGTGATGAGCGACCGACATGGACCAATCCTTCCGCCGAACGGCGGACAAGAGCGCGCGCGATGAAGCTCGTCACTCGACCGAGCGATGAGCCTACCAACGGGCATGACAGGGCAGCCGCGGCTGCCCTGCCATACCCATCCTCAGCGACGGCTCAGACGGAAGGCGGTCTGAACGGTGGGGTGCGATGGCCGGGGCGGTCCTCGCCGCGGACCGTGATGGGCGCGCGTGGAGCGACAAACTCTACCGGCACGGATATCGCGCGCGGGACGCTCGGCGGTGCGATCGGCGAGGCGTTGCAGCGGCAAGTGTGGAAGAACCCCTGGGTGCAATCACCAGCCGCGCAGGAGTCGTTGCAGCTGTCGACCTCGTGATGGTCGATCTCGTCCCCGCTCTCGCTGGCCATGTGAACGACGCCCTCGATGAGCTCGCCGAGGCCCGGCGTGCTGGTCAGAATGACCAACGCGGTGAGCCATCCGAAGGAGCGGGAGAGTCGTTGCATCGGGGGTGGAGCTACCATGGTCGACAAGCGGTTGCAAGCACGCCGTTCGCCGACGCATTCCAGCGACCATGATGCAACCGGATTGCTGTTCCGAGCGTGCCCCGGACGTCGGCCGCAAAGCCCGCACTATTCACGGAACCTCTTCACAGCGCCCCTCGCTGGGCGTTGCGAGGTGCAGAGCGCCATGACGGAGCGCATCGCCCGGGACGCCCTTTGAGGCAACGGTCGTGAACGCGCGCCAAGTTTGAATCCTCGCAAGCGCGGCGTGCGCCCTCGGAAGTCGCGACCTGGAGGTGTCCGTAGCCGACGCTCGGGCCGGCGGTCGCCGCTTCGGGCGTACCGGCTGTGGCGCGCCATCGCCGACCTCGGATGGTCGCGTTGACGGCTAAGCGGACCTGCGGCACACCAGCGACAGACGAATCCAACGTGGCGCTCGTTCGGCAAGGGTTGTTGCACGCGCGCCACGAATCCGCGAGCACGAGGCCCTCGATGTCACCACGCAAGCTCAGCGCCGAAACCACGTTCGCCGACCTCGAGTCCGAGGTCATGTTCACCATCGCCGGTCTCGGGGCCGATCCAGACGCGCGTTCGCTGCTCGGCGAGACCGCTGATTGGCTCGGTTGGATCGACGCCGCGCAGAAAGAGGATCGGGTCTTCCGGCAGCAAGAAGCCAATGTGGAAGCGACCCGAGTCGTCGCGAACGGGCGGCTGGACCTGACGTGTATCGCGTTCGGCAAGCGTTTGCTCGGCGCCTGCAATCAGGACCGACTGTCACCTCGCTTCACGCGGTTCTTCGCGAAGCCGCCGCTGGCCTTCGTCAAACAGGCGCTCGCGAAACAGATTACGGCGGTCTTCGGCTGGCTCAGCGTCACTGACGACGACGTGTTGGAGACCTATCGTGTCGATCTGCAGGAGTGTGCGACAAATGCGCGCGCTGCTCAGGACGCCACGAGCGCTATCGGACCACTCCGTGGCACCAATAAGGCGCGGCGCGCCAAACTCGCCGAGGATTTGACACGTGAGCGCGACGGACTGCATCGTCAGCTCGGCGAAATCGCCGACGACAAGAGTCTCGGCCGTACCTGGGCGGATCTCTTCTTCAAGAAGACGCGTCGCGAAGACGACGAAGAGGCGCCGACCCCTGCGCCGACGTGACGAATCGTCGTCAATAGAGCACCTCGATACGACATATTAGCTTCCATGCTCTCGACTCGTCCCGGAATTTCAGAACGGCTGCGAGCCCGACAACCAATCAGACGTGAATTGTCCCCCCCCGCGCACACTCTCCTGGGGCCCCAGCCCCAGGAGAGTGTGCGCAATGTCGCATTCCAATCGACGAGCAGCGCAGAGCACGTGGCGACAACGGGCTGGCGACGGCGCTAGGCGCCTCCGCCAGCCTTCGATACGACGTACGAAACGCGAGGCCAGACAACAAGCGGCTGGTACTGACCGGGCCTGGGCCCTCGGGCGCGGCGTAAACGCTTAAATCCTAAAGCAAAAGCTGTCGGCGCCGCGCCCGGTGCCCGATCGGCCCGGCAGCACAGCCGCCAAACGTTGTCGGGCGTGTGCAGTCAGAACTGATCGGCTCTCGCCGCGCCTTCGGCCCGTGGAGCCGAAGCTGGTTCCGCTTCCCTCACGCGCCGTGGCCGGCGCGTTTCGGAAAGCCACCACGCGGCAGTCCACTCCCCAACGCAATCGTACGGAACGCGCAATCTGCTCATAGCGGAACGGTTCGCGTTCGTTGACATGCTCGGTCGTGCGGACGTGATCCCCCTTTTCTGATCCAGCTGGTAGAGAGTCTCCGAAGGAGGCACCAGTGAAGAAGAGGAAGTTTAGCGATGACAAGATCTTGGCGGTTCTCGCCGAGGTCGATGGTGGAACCAGCATCACGGAGACATGCCGCAAGCACGGGATCTCTGAGCCGACGTTCCACCGATGGCGAGCTGAGTTCGCCGGTGTGGACAAGGCGACTCTGGTGCGCCGGCGCGAGCTGGAGGAGGAGAACGCTCGCCTCAAGAAGCTGCTGGCTGACACGATGTTGGCCAACGAGATCCTGAAGGAGGTGAACGAGCGCCTGGGAAAACGGTGACGCCCACGACCCGGCGTGTGGTGGTGGGCAAGGTGATTGAGAGTCGGGCTGGCGTTTCCGAACGGGCAGTCTGTGAGGCGCTGGGCTGGGCGCGCACGTCGATGCGCTACCTGTGCAAGAAGCCAGCGAGGCATGCGGCCATAGAGCCCCTGCTCGAGATCGCTCTTGCCCAACCGGCATGGGGATACCGTCGAGTCCTTGAAGAGGTCCGTGCGCGAGGTGTCAAGGTCGGCAGGCGCTACTTCCACAAGCTCTACAAGGAGCACGGTCTCGCGCATCGGAGGCGCAAGGCTCCTCGCCGCGCGCGCCCTACCCCCGCAAAGCGGCCGATTCAGGCAGCGCATCCGCACGACATCTGGGCCGTCGACTTCATGAGCGACCAGCTCGTGAACCGCCAGAGGATCCGCATCCTGGTCGTCATTGACGAGTTCACTCGGGAGCTCGTTGCACTCCGTGCGGCGCGCTCCTTCACCGCGAGCGACGTGGTTCGGGTTCTCGACGAGGTGCGTCGCGAGGCCGGACGAGCCCCCAAGAGGCTTCGCTCCGACAATGGACCGGAGTTCATCGCCGACGAACTCGGGGCATGGCGGCAGGCTAACGGCGTCGAAGGTCTCTTCAGCCGGCCCGGAAAGCCGGTCGACAATGCCATCTGCGAAAGCAACAACGGCCGCATCAGGGCGGAGTTCCTCAACACGACCCTGTTCAACTCATTGCCCGACGTGGCAGAGAAGGCCGAGCACTTCAGGCTCCACTTCAACCAACAACGCCGACACTCAGCCATCAACAACATGACACCGGCAGCGTACGCTGCCCAACACGGACTCTCACACTGACTGGACCGAACCAGGGAGGTCACGTCC
>JAEUKJ010000448.1 GCA_016792665.1 Deltaproteobacteria bacterium
CAGCGGTGAGCATGCCCCAGCCGACGCCGCTCGGGAGGCGCGCGAGCTTGGTCTTCACGACGAGCCATGAGGCCAGCACGATCCCGACTGGCTTGCCGATGAAGAGCGCCAGCGCGATGGACAGCGAGACCGGCTCGCCGAGGCCGTCGAGGCTCACCGCGACGCCGGCGTTGGCGAGCGCGAAGAGCGGCATGATGACGAAGCCGACCCACGGGTGGAGCGCGTGCTCGATGCGCTCGAGGGGCGAGACCGACTCGGTCGCGGTGAAGTCGACCTGTTGGACGAGGTCCCGGTAGTCGGGGTCGGGCGCGGTCTTGCTGGAGGACGCGGCGTCCTGGCTGGCCACGGTCTCCAACCGCGGCAGGGCGGTGCGCATGCGATCGACGAGCTGCCCCGGGGTGAGCCACGCAGCGGCCGGGGTCATGAGGCCGAGGATGGCGCCGGCGACCGTCGGGTGGATCCCCGACTTCAGCGTGCACAGCCAGACGAACGCACCGACCAGGACATAGACGCCGATACGGCGCACGCCGAGTCGGTTGAGGCTTGCCACCATGGCAAGTCCGAGGCCGGCGCCCACGAGCCAGAGGGGGGCGAGCTCAGCGGTGAAGACGGCGGCGATGACGATGACCGCGAGGATGTCGTCGATGATCGCCAAGGACAGCATGAAGACCTTGAAGCCCGCCGGCAGGCGCGACCCGAAGAGGGCCATGATGCCGACGACGAAGGCGATGTCGGTGGCCATGGGGGTCGCCCACAAGGACTTCCCGGCGGGGGCCGAGTTGAGTGCCAGGTAGATGGCGATCGGCACCAGGGCACCGCCGAGCGCCGCGACCGCGGGCAACGTGACGTTGCGCTTGTCACTGAGCTCACCCCAGGCGAGCTCGCGCTTCACCTCGAGCCCGATGACGAAGAAAAAGACCGCCATCAGGCCATCGTTGATCCAGTACCAGGCGGGATAGTCGAGGTTCGCGGAGCCGACGCCGATCGTCAGGTGGGTGTCCCAGAACGCCTTGTAGCCCGCGGCCGCGCCCGAGTTCGCGAGCACGAGCGCGAGGGTGGTCGCGATGAGGAGGACGACTCCGCCCGCGGCCTGGAGGTGGAGGAAGGCCTCGAGGGGCTTGGTCAAGCGCTCGATGGGACGAGGTGGCAGCTCGGTCGTGGATCGATGTTCCATGCGGGGCTCCAAGGGTGACAGACCCCATGGAGGTGGGATCGAGGGCGGGCGAGGCAACCCTTGGTCGGTCGATTGTGCCTTTGCGGTCGTCGACGACGTGCGGATCGAGATCAGCCGAGGGCAGCCTGGCTCCGCCATGCCTTCGGCGTTGATCACGCGCTGAACTCTGACGCGGGTCGCTGACGCGCTCGCGAGGCCGAACCTGCCGTGGTGCGGCCTTTCTTTTTTTCAGAGGCGCTCGATGCGCAGGGCGAGGTCGCGCGCGAACGGGGGCACGGCCAAGGTCAGCGTGCCGTCGACGGTCGCGCTCGTCGCGACGACGTCGGGGAGGGTGGCGTAGGGATCGATCCAGGTCGCGCGCCACGTGCCAGGACCGAGGTCGGTGAGCGTGAGGCTCGCGTCCGAGAACTCGGTGAGGTCTTCGCCGGTCCACTGGTGGCTCGGGTTGTCGATCCAGCCGAGGACCGTCGTCTTGCCGACGAGCGCGTGGGCGCGGAGTGGGGCGGTCGCGGACGTGGCGGTGGGGGAGGTGCGGACGAAGGCCTCGCGGTCGAAGCGCACGCCGGCCACGAGGTCGGCGATCGGGCGGAAGTGGAGGTAGTACGACTGCGGGTCGATGACGCTGTCCCACCACCAGGTCATGCCGGTGCCGAAGGTCTCGGCGAAGAGGCCGGACCACAAGGCCGCGTGGAAGCCGACCCCATGGGGATCGTTGTCGAGGGTGTCGGGGCCGCTCACGGCGGAGACGCCGACCTCGCCGACGAGCGCGGGCTTGTCGAAGGTGTGGAGGTAGCCGACCAGCGCGCCGAGGTCGGAGACGAAGTCGAAGGGCAGGGTGCCAAAGGCGTAGAAGTGGATCTGGGTGAAGTCGAGCTCGGGCATCGACCAGAAGTCGTAGCGCGCGGGCAGGGTGTCGATGGTGTCCGTGAGGTAGGCGGTGAAGACGTCGACGCCGCCGAGACTGGTCGTGACGAGGTGGTCCTGCGGGTCGAGGGTCGCGAGCTCGCGGGCCATCTCGGCATGCCACGCCTTCACCTCGGGGAGGCGTGGATCGGCCACGAGGTCGACCTCGTTCCAGAGCTCCCAGGCGAGGAGGTTGGTGGAGTGACCCCAGCGCGCGGCGATGTAGCGCAGGCGGCGCTTCATGAGCTCGCGCGCGGTGGGATCGGTGAAGAACGCGGTGGGTGTGGCGAGGGGCCCGCCGTTCTTGGCGTTGTAGGGGTTGTCCTCCCACTGTGAGGCGTGGAGATCCGAGAACGGGCCGTGGTTCTGCAAGGTGAGCATGACTTGCAGGCCGAGCACCTGGGCCTTGTCGAAGACCTGGTCGAGCTGCCAGGCGCGGTCGAGGCGCGAGCCGTAGTTGCCGAGCGACCCGGTCCACTCGATGCCGAAGCCCCAGCTCGGCATCCACACGCGCAGGTAGGTGCCGCCCGCGGCCGCGAGCTTGTCCATCCAGGCGTCGAAGGCAAAGGTGCCGCGCGCATCGGCCCAGCCCATGTTCTCGCCGATCGCGAAGAACGGGCTCTCGTCTTCGAAGACGAGGTAGCGCGCGTCCGACGCGCGGCGCAGGACGCCATGGCCCACCGGGTCGGGCTCGGCGTCGAAGGTCTCCCACGGCGAGGTCGTGTCGTCTGTCGGCGTGACCGCGCGCCAGCGCCAGCGCCAGGTCGCGGGCGCGTCGGCCCGAGGTCGCTCGGGCAACGGCGGCCGAAAGCGGACCCGCCACTCGCGTGTGCCAGCGGACGTGACCTTCTCGCGGCCGTCGACCAGCGCGCGCGTGAAGCCCTCATAGACGAAGGCGGGCACGGTGTAGGTCGAGCCGTCGGGCGCTTCGAAGGTCGCGTCGATGCGCACCTCGGCCGGGTCGAAGGGGTTCGCCTGGGTCAGCGGGTAGTCGATGACGCGCTCGAAGGTCTTCCACGGTTGGCGCGGTGGGAGGACCGCGGTGTCGGTATCCGTGGTGTCGGACGTGTCGGAGGCGTCGGACGTGTCGGGTGTGTCGGACGTGTCGGAGGCGTCGGACGTGTCGGACGTGTCGAGTGTGTCGAGTGTGTCGGACACGTCGGCCGGGGTGTCCGTGCCGCAGGCGCAGAGCAGGGCGAGCGGCACGAGGAACGACGGCAGGGCGTGGCGCATGGACACCTCTACTTGCGGATGGCGATGCGCACGCGCGTCGTCTGGCCGAGCGGCTCTTCGCCGTCCATGCGCATGCTCGGGTACAGCGAGACTTCGCTGCGCAGGGCCTCCATGCGCGTCGTCTCGACATCGCCGACCACGTGCACCCAGTTGGCGTCCTCGGGGATCTCCGTGTCGTGTCGGAACGTCCCGTAGTCGCCAAGCAGCCGCGCCGCCACGGCGAGGTCGGACGACGCCGTCACGAAGGGCTTCGGGTCGATGGCCATGAGCGGCGGGGCGGGCTGCGACGAGGACACCCACACGATCAGCGCGAAGACCAGCAGCACCGAGCTGACGAGCGCCTCGTACGGGAAGCGGTGCTTCCAGTGGTAGCCGAAGTAGCGCCCCTTCGAGCGCGCGCGGATGTCGTTCTCGACGCCGCGGATGAGGTCGTTGGGGGCGGCATCGCGCGGCAGGGTGCGCAGCGTCGCCAACACCTGGGCCAGGGTCTTGGCCTCCTTGGCTTTCTCGGGGTCCTCGGAGAGGCGCGCCTCGAAGCGCGCGGCGTCCTGCGGGGGCAACTGCCGGTCGAGCCAGGCCTCGAGATCGGGCTCGAGCGCATCGACAGCGTCGGGCTCGCGGGGCTCGGGGGCCGGCGCGGCCGGGGTGGGGTCCTTCGAACTGCTCACGACTCGTCTCCGCCGAAGTCTCTCGGATCGATATAGGGTGCCAAGATC
>JAEUKJ010000449.1 GCA_016792665.1 Deltaproteobacteria bacterium
AACCCTTGCACGCCGACCTCGTGTCCTTCCAACAGCACTTGCCGCTACGAGGACAGCACGATGTTCTGCGACTGCGACCCGGGGTACTTCGGAGGTGGGAACGCCTGCTATCCGGAGGTCACCGAGACCGGGACCTGCACCATGAACGCCAACCAGAACATCGATTGCCAATGCAATCCCGGCTACCACCACGCCCGCTCGACCGAGGTCGCCTGCAGCGACATCAATGAATGCGAGCTGCCCGATCAGGGCGGGTGTGGGGCGTGGTGCACGAACACGCCGGGGAGCTTCCTCTGCCGCTCGACGGTGGCCGACGCGAGCTCGCCGTATTGGGGCAACTCGTGTGACCCCGACGACGTCCGCTTCCAGCCCGCGACCCAGCTCGCGGCGGACTGCCGCTGCGGCGGCAACATGACGCCCGACAATGACAGCCCGATGGGCATGTGCTGGCGGCCCATCGGCGCCGCCACCGAGATGGCCCAGCCGTACCGCTACGGCGCGGGACCGGGCATCGTCGACGTCGTCTTCCAGACCCCGGAGGTCCTGACGATGGTGATGCACCAGGCGTCGCGCAAGATCTACCTCGGTGTCGGGTACACCTTGCCGTCGCTCGGTATCGGCGCGGGCTACGCCGGCGCGGTCATCGAGGTCGACGCCGACACCGGCAACCGCCGCATCGTCGCGGGCTTCTGGCCCGACGAGTTCGGCGGCACCCACCACCCCGAGGGCATGGACATGATGGCCATGACGGGGCTCCAGGTGCTGCCCGAGGTCCAGAACATGGTCTTTGGTCCCGACGGCGAGACGCTCTTCCTGTGGGTGCAGGACCACCACAGCAACGCCCAGATCCTCAAGTTGAACCGCATCACGGGCGCCATGCAGCTGATGTGGGCCGAACACCTTGTCATCCCGCTCGAAGACCGCCACAACCGTCCCGAGCACGGGCAGTGCTGGAACGGCGAGCGGGTCAGCGGCCGCAAGTTCGTCCAGATCAACAACCGCGGCTTCGCGATGGACGAAGACGGCAACTACCTCCTCACGGTGGCCGCGAACAGCGCGGCGGACTGGATCTCACCGGTCGGCATCGTGCGCATCTCGGCCGATGGCTCGACCTGCGAGTGGGTCCGCCGCACCGGCGCCGGGCAGAACAACGCCTACTTCGACGGGGCCGCAGCGGGCTCGGTCGGCGTCGGCAGCGACCCCATCGATGTCGACTGCGATGGCACACCGGACACCGCGAACGGCATGCTGCCCCGCGACGCGAAGTTCTACGCGCCCCTCGCCCCGTGTGGCTCGGGACTCTTCGCGGGCGGCAACGCCGGGTCGGGCGCCGCGCCCCCGGCCGGCAGCCCCTTCCGCGCGCTCCAGTGGGTCGGCGGCAAGCTCTGGGCGATCGACGCCAACTCCTACGGTCTCTGGGAGATCGACACCGCGTACGCGACGGGCTGGCGTGTGCGCAAGATCGGCGACAACATGGCCGAAGACTGGATCGTCGAAGACACGGCGCGCGACGTCGTGTGGCTCGGCGGCACGGGGTCGCAGAACAACCTCGGCGCCTTCCACTTCGACGAGGATCCCGCGAAGCGCTGGTGGTCTCGCGTGAGTCCGGTCTGTGGCGCGGTGCCGGGTCCGTTCCCCTGCCTGCGTGGCCCGATGAGCACGTACTCCACCGTGCACCAGCCGTTCGTCCTCGACCAGGCGAAAGGACATCTCATCCACCAGCACGGCCCGGGCACGGTGCGCATCGAGCCGGAGACCGGCAACAACGTGACCTTCTCGCTCTGACCTCCAGGCGCGGGCCGGTGGTGCTCCGGATTCTCCGAGGGCCACCGGCCTCTTGCGCGGGGCGGGCGCCAGGTCGCCGCGACCGACCTCACGACGGGCGGGACACGACCGCCTCAGTCCTCGTCGCGCGCGGCGTTCGCGGCCGTCGCAAGCGTCCGATAGCTCCGCGAGAAGACCCACTCGGCGTCGGTCGAAAGGGCGGGGTCGAAGCGGTAGTCGTCGCTCGCGAAGTCTTTGAGGCCAAGGGCGTTGTCGACCTTTTGTTCGACGATGAAGCGGGCCATGAGGCCGCGCGCCCGCTTCGCGAACAGCATCAGCGTCACGGCCTTGCCGTCCTTCAGCTCCTTGAAGGCCACGTCGCGGACCGGCACGGTCAAGGCCTTCCGCGGCACGGCCTTCATGTATTCGGTCGACGCGAGGTTCACGAGCGTCGGATCGGCGTGACCCCCGGCGCGCTCGTTGATGAGCTTCGCGAGGCGCTCGCCCCAGAACTGGTAGAGGTCTTTGCCGCGCCGCGTGACGAGCTTCGAGCCCATCTCGAGTCGGTAGGGCTGGATGAGGTCGAGCGGCCTCAAGAGCCCGTAGAGCCCGGACAGGATCGCCAGGTGATCCTGGGCATAGGCCAGGGTCTTGGCCGACAACGTGCTCGCCTCGAGGCCGCTGTAGACCTCGCCCGCGAACATCAGCACGGCAGGCTTGCAGTCGTTTTCACCCAGGCGGTGCTCGACCTTCCACGCCTGGAAGCGGTCGTGGTTCAGCTCGGCCAGGGCCTCGCTGAGATCCATCAGCTCGCCCAGCGCCTTGGTGCTGAGCTTCTTCGCCGCGGCGTGCGCGACCTTGGCATCGGCGAGCAGGGCCGGCTCGGTGAAGGGTGCCCCGCGCATCGGCGAGACCGGGGTGGTGTCGAGCTTCTTGGCCGGCGAGATGACAGCGAGCATGGGGTCGGTGTGCCCGCCTCGGGCCAGGTCGTCAAGGTCGCGCCGCGCGCCGGGTGATCGGGGATGCGCCAGAACATCGCTCCCGGTCGGCGGACAAGAGCTCACTCGCGAGGGTGGCGATGACCGGGCGGTCTTTCACGCGAGCTCGTCCGTGAGGTCGCGCATGACCTTCGAGAAGCGCCGTCCCTCCTGAGCCAGGAGGCGATGGAGGCGCCGCGCGTCGTCGAGCGTCGAGCCCGGCTTCATTCGACGTCGAAGCTGCTCGAGCGGAGCGGTGTCCTCGAGCCAGGCCCTCATCTTGGCGAGGCGCTCGACGTGCTCGAGCTCTCGCAGGTCTTTCTGCTGAGTGGTCTCGGGACTCTGAGCGGCCTCCTTCATGCGACCGAACCTATCACCGCATCCAAGAAGCTGGGAAGCGCGAGGACGGGACAGCGACGGTTTGAAAGTCCGGCGTCTTGCGGGCAGAGTCTCGGACCATGACCACCGCCTCTCGCTCCGCGTTCGCAACCACCGGCCTGGCCTCGCTGACCTTGCTCACGTTGCGCGGCCTGATCGCTTGCAACGAAGAGATCATCGACCCGAGCGACACCCGTGTCCTCGATGTGCGCGACGCCGACGCCGCCGACCTCGGCGATGTCGACAGCGATGTGATCGCTCCGTCGGGGTCTCCCCGCCTCATCGTCGAGTCGGTCTCGCGCCCCGCGCCGACCTCGCTCTCGGCCCGCTTGTGTCTCATCCGTGGGACGTCGGGGACGTCGGCGACCTCGGGCGCGGCCTTGGACGCCGCCACCCTCCAGGCCCGCTTCGGTGATCACACGGCGACGCTGGGCGCGGTCACCGCCGGCGCCGACCGCGACTGCCTCGACGTCAGCGCGACCTCGTTGCCCCCCGGCAAGCATTCGCTGCGCGCCTCCGCGGCGGATCTCAGGGCCGTCGCCGCCCCCGACCTCTGGCTGCCCCTCTGGGTCGAGGCGCGCCCCTTCGACTGGCGCGAGGCCATCCTCTACATGGCCATGCCCGATCGCTTCCGCGACTCGGACGGCAGCGCCTCTCCCGAGAGCGGCGCGCCGACGATCGCGAACTACCAGGGCGGCGACCTACCCGGCCTCACCAGCGCCATCACCGACGGCACGTTCTCGGCCCTCGGCGTCGACGCCCTGTGGTTGACCCCGGTCGTCGACAACCCGCCCGGCGCCTTCGTCGGCCTGGATGGCGTGCACCAGTACGCCGGCTATCACGGCTACTGGCCGACCGATCCCTTCCGCCTGGACGAGCACCTCGGCACTGCGTCCAAGCCCGCGGCGGACGCGTTCACCGAGCTCGTCGCCGCCGCGCACACGGCCGGGATCCGCATCGTCATGGACACGGTCCTGAACCACGTCCACGAGACCCACACGTACTGCACCGACCGCCCGGCCATGTGCCGCCGCACGTGTGTCTGCGGCACCGCGGGCTGCGACTGGGAGGCGCGCGCGCTGGACTGTCAGTTCGCGAGCTACCTGCCCGACCTCGACTACACCGACCCCGAGACGCTCTCGCGCGTGGTCGATGATCTGTTCGCGTTCATCGCCGAGTATGACCTCGACGGTCTCCGCCTCGACGCGGTGAAGCACGTCGACAAGACGGTGCTCCGCGCCATCCGAGCGCGTGTCGACGCTATCCAGGCGGCCGGCGGCGCGCCGATCTGGCTCGTCGGCGAGACCTTCACGGGCAGCGATGGTCGCGACTTCGTCAACAGCTTCCTCGGCCCCGAGCTCCTCGATGGCCAGTTCGACTTCCCGCTCTATTGGACGATCCGCGACACCTTCGTGAACGGCGGCTCGTTCCGAAACCTCGAGGCCGCGGTTGCCGCCAGCGAGGCGACCTACGGTGACGCGCTCGGCTGGATGAGTCCGTTCCTCGGCAACCACGACGTCGAGCGCATGGCGACCGCGCTCGCGAAGAACGATCTCGGCCCGTGGGGCGGCACGATCGATCTCCTCGCGCAGACCGTCGGGGAGACACCCCAGCGCTGGGACATCATCAACCCGATGTCGATGGCGATGGCCTTCCTGCTCACCGCGCGCGGGGTGCCGCTGCTCTACATGGGCGACGAGCTCGGGCTCGGCGGCAGCAACGATCCCGACAACCGACGGCTCTTGCCGACGACGCTCACGGCCGATCAACGCGAGGTCCAGCGCCGCGTGCGCGAGCTCGGCGCGGCCCGGCGCGCGAACCCGGTCCTGGCCCGCGGGGCACGACGCGAGCTCTGGCAGGACGACACGATCTATGTCCAGGCCCGCTCCTGGTCCGGGGTCTCCAGCGCGACCGAGCCGGGCGCGAAGGTCGTCCTGGTCGCGATGAACCAGGGCGACTCGCGCGCGGTGACGGTCACTCTCCCGCCCGAGCTCGCGGCCTCCGGCAAGCGCTTCACGAGCCTGCTCTCCGACAAGACCTACCAGGCCCAGGGCGACCAGCTCACGTTGCCCCTCGACAACTGGGAGTACGTCCTGCTCACGCCGGCCCCCTGAGGGGCTTACGAAGCGAGCCCCATCAGATCAACGAGGGAGCGTCGGACTCAGACCCGCGTGGGAGTGTCCGGACTCAGGTCCGCGTGGGAGTGCCCGGACTCAGGTCCGCGCGGGAGTGTCCGGACTCAAGTCCGCGCGGGAGTGTCCGGACTCAGTGCCGCGTGGGAGTGCCCGGACTCAGGTCCGAGCGGAAGCATCCGGGGTCAGATCGACGAGGGAGCGCCCGGAGTCGGATGCCTCCGCACGACCTGCCAGGCTCGATGCCACGAGCGCAGCTCGGGGCGTCGACGTGCCTGCCGGGAGGAGGAGGCGCCGACCC
>JAEUKJ010000494.1 GCA_016792665.1 Deltaproteobacteria bacterium
CGACGTCTCGACTCCCTCGATGGTGCCGTGGCCCAGGTCGCGTGGGGCGACCTCCCCGGGGTCGAACTCGAGCCCGGTGCCGACCCGTCCGGGGTCGTGCTGCGCGTGGTCGACGCCCTCGCCGCGCGCGAGCTGGTGGCGCAGATCGGTCGGGCCTCGCACGGTCCCCTTGCGGCACTCTGCACGCGCTCGGAGCGCGAGGGGCTCATCGAAGGGAAGCGGCGCGTCGACAACCCGCTGCCTCGCCTCGCGGCTCCCATCGCGGGGGCCTCCTATACCCTACGCCTCGTCGATCGGCGCCTCGAGCGCCTCGACCTCGTCCACGGCGGCCACGGTGAGGCCCAGGTCGCGGCCGAGCGGCTCCGCCTCGAAGAGGTCGACGGTCGCATCGTCCTCGAGCTCGGCTGGGATGTACCGAGCGCGTATCGCCTCGACCTGCGTGCCGAGCTGCACGGTGGGCTATATCGCTTCCACCTCGAGGAGGGCGCAACCGACCGCGCGGTCGCTTCGATGTACCAGCGAACCCTCTTCGCCACCCCGGCGATCGCGGTGCCCCTCTTCGAGGTCGCGCGCGAGACCGTGCGCATCGAGGCCGACCGTCAGGCGGCCTACCTCCGCATCACCGGGCGCCGCGCCATCGATCCCGAGGCCGGGCCTGCGCTGGCTCAGGTCTTCTCGCTGGCGTGGCCGGCGATCTTCCGCGGGCTCTCGTGTGACGAGCTGGCCGGCGGCCTCCTCCGGCTGGTCCACCTCGACAACCGCGTCGAGCGCCTCGCGCGGACCGACCGCTGGGTCGACCTCGAGGAGGTCCGGGTCGCGGCCCGCGTCACGCGCGTCGAGGACGCCCCCGACCATCGCATCGTGCACGTGCTCGCCGAGCTCGAGACACCCATCACGGGCGAGCCGCTTGCGCGCTTGCGCTCGAGCTTCCATATCCGCATGCCGGGCCGCGCGCTCGGTGTCGGGGCGCTGACCACTCGGATGTCCTTGCCGATCCAGGCCACCGTCGACCTGAGTGCCGCGGGGATCGCGCTGCTCGGTGCCGCGCCCTGGAGCCAGTGGATCCGCTGGGAGAGCCCTGTCAGCACGCCGTGCGCCCTGACGATCACGGCCGAGATCGCCGAGACGCGCCGACGTCGTCGTGACGCTTCCTTCGATGCCCATCAAATCATGGCGGGCGCGCTCAGCGTCGACGGGCGCGTCGTCGCCTCGCTCGTGCTCGACCGCAACGTGGTCGTCGGCGAGGGCGCCGAGCATCCCCTGGTGGCGCTGCTCGCAACCCTCGGCGTGGCGCTTGGCCCTGACGGCGCGACCTCGCCTCAAGGTGGCCCGGACGGTCGTGCCGCGCGCCCGACCCCGCGCCGCACCCTGGCGAGCGCGTCGGACATCGCCGTGCCGCGCGGCATGGGCGCTTTCGCCGAAGTCGGCGGGGACCTGAACCCCATCCACCGCAGCGCGCTCGCGGCCCGTCTCGCCGGCCTGGCGCAGCCCATCGCGCACGGCATGTGGACCGCGGCGCGGCTCGAGTCCTTCCTCGTCGACGAGGTCGCCAAGGACGCCCAGCGCATCGCGGACCTCGAGGTCCGCTTCCTCGCCCCCGTGCTTCCGGGTGAGCGCCTCGTGCTGAGCGCGACCCGTGTCGGCGTCGTCAGCGGACGAAGCGGCGATGGCCCGGTAGCTCGAGGCACGCCGTCTGGACTCATGGTCGAGGCCACCGCTGCCGTGCGTCGCACACTGCCCTCCGACGACCCCGAGGCCGCCCCGCGCGTCGTCGAGATCCCGGTCGCGGCCGCGCGCGCTCGCATGGCCTCGCCGCGGGTCGCCTATGTCTTCCCGGGTCAGGGGATCCAGCAGAAGGACATGGGCATGGCGTCGCTCCAGCGGTCGCCCGCCGCGCGCCGCGCGTGGGAGCGCGCCGACGCCTTCTGCCGCGCCGAGCTCGGCTTCTCGATCCTGCGCGTGGTGCGCGAGAACCCGCCCGAGCTGCGCGCCGGGCAGGAGCTCCTGCGGCACCCTCAGGGCGTCCTGCACCTGACCCAGCTCACCCAGGTCGCCATGGCGGTCCTGGCCTACGCCCAGGTCGCCGAGCTGCGCGAGGCGGGTGTTTGGGCCGACGACGCGGTCCTCTGCGGTCACTCGGTCGGCGAGTACAACGCACTCTCGGCCGGCGCCGACGTGTTCCCGCTGGAGGCCGTCATCGCCATCGTCTACCAGCGCGGGCGCGTCATGCACGGCCTCGTGCCACGCGACGCGACTGGCGAGAGCGGCTACCGCATGGGCGTCATCCGGCCGCAGTACGCGGGCTTGGACCATGCTGGCGCCGAAGCCCTGGTCGAGGGCGTCGCGGCCCGCACCGGGCGCTTCCTGGAAATCGTGAACTACAATGTTCGCGGTCGCCAGTACTCGGTCACGGGCCACGCGGACGCGCTCGCCGCGCTCGGGGCGGCCCTCGAGAAGCTCCAACGTCCTGGCTCGAAGCCGGCCTACATCGAAGTCCCCGGCATCGACGTCCCCTTCCACTCGCGCGAGCTGCGCCGCGGCGTCGCCGACTTCCGCGCCGCGCTCGACCGCCACTTGCCGGCCGAGATCGAGCCGAGCCTCCTGGTCGGCCGCTACATTCCCAACCTCATCGCGGAGCCGTTTGCGCTCACGCGGGCCTTCGTCGCTGCCGTGCGCGACGCGGTCGGCGACGACTCGCGTGTCGCGATGCAGGCGATCCTGGACGCATGGACCGACCAGTCGGTTTCGTCGCCGCTCGTCACTCGCGCCCTCCTGGTCGAGCTCCTCGCGTGGCAGTTCGCGAGCCCCGTCCGCTGGATCGACACCCAGGAAGTCATGCTCCAGCCGCGCGCGCGCGGAGGCCTCGGCGTCACCGAGCTCGTCGAGGTTGGTGTGGGCTATCAGCCCACGCTCGCCAACATGGCGCGCCAGTCTCTGGCCGTCCTGGCCGCTCAGGGCCGCGCCCCCGAGGTGCAGATCTTCAACGTCGAGGCCGAGCGCGCCCAGGTCTTCGCCGAGGACGCCGACCCGGTTTCGGTCGAGGTCGCCGAGCGCGCCCCGGTCGCCGCCGCGCCTGCTCCGTCCGCCCCGTCCGCGCCCGTCGCAGTGGCCGAGTCCGTCGTGACCGCCGCTTCGCGCCCGGATGACCGTGGCCTGACGCACGCCGAAGCGCTGACCACGCTCATCGCGCTCCAGACCAAGCTGCGCCCCGAGCAGATCGGTCCCGCCGAGACCATCGACGGTCTCTTCGACGGCGTCTCCTCGCGGCGGAACCAGGTCCTGATGGACCTCGGCGCCGAGTTCGACGCGGGCTCGATCGACCGCGCCCACGAGATCCCGCTGGCCGATCTCTCCCGCGAGCTCGCCGCCCGCGCTCCGACCTGGCGCGCCCCCGGCGCCTACCTGCAGATCGCCCACGACGAGGCACTCAAGCGCGTGCTCGCGCGCTCGGGCCTCACCCCGCGCGAAGCCGCCGCCCACCTCGAGACGGCCTTCGGCTTCGGCCCAGGGCTCATCGCCGCGACCTTCGACGTCCTGGCTCTCACCACCCGCGCCGGCGCCTCGGCGCGAGGCGGCGAGCTCGGCCCTCTCGGGACGGACGCGCCCACCTCGAAGGACCAGGCCCGCAGCCTCCTAGACCGAGCAGTCGGTTTCCTCGGCCAGCGTCGCGGCACGACCTACGGTCGACTCGGCGGGGCCACCAGCACGGGGGGCGGCGCCATCGTCGATGCGCGTGCCGTCCAGGCCCTGTCCGACAAGATCTTCGGTGAGGGCGGCGCCCTCCTCGAGGCCGCGCGCGTCTTCGCTCGCGCCTCGGGCAAGGACCTCGACGCGCCCAGCGCCATCGACCCCGAGCTCGCTCAGGCCAAGGCCAAGCTCGAGGCCCTCGGCGCCGAGCTCGGCCAGGACTTCATCGCGCTCGTCGAGCCGCGCTTCGACTCCCACCTGCATGTCGCGTTCGCCTCCGCCTGGGCCTCGGCCCACCGCGACCTCGTGCGCCTCGCTCTGGACGGGCTCAACGGACGCGTCGACCAGGCTCGCGTCACCGCCGAGCTCGCGCGCCTCGCACCGCACCGTGGGGCCACGCGGCTGCGCGACGCCGCTCTCTGGTTCTCGCGCCAGGCGACCGACCGCGGTCTCTTGTCGCTGGCCGACGCCCTGGCCGCCTTCGCCGCTGGGACCGCGCCGTCGGTTCCGCAAACTGCCGGGGCCTTCGCCGGCCGCACGGCGCTGGTCACGGGCGCGAGTCCCGGCTCCATCGCGGTCGAAGTCGTCTCCGAGCTGCTCGCCGGCGGCGCGCGCGTGGTCGTCACGACGACCCAGGCCAACGCCAGCCGCCTGGCCTTCTACCGTCGCCTCTACGAGAGGGCCGCGGCCCCTGGTGCGGAGCTCCACGTCGTCCCGATGAACCAGGCGTCGTTCGCCGATGTCGATGCGCTGGTCGACTGGCTGTTCCGGGCCGAGACCGAGCAGGCCGGTGCGACCACGCGCGTGCTGAAGCCGGCGTTCCTGCCCGACCTCGTGGTGCCCTTCGCGGCGCTGAAAGACCAGGGCACGGTCGATCAGCTGAGCGGCCTCAGCGAGGCCACGCTGCGCGCCATGGTGCTTTCGACCGAGCGCATGATCGCGCTCATCGCGCGACGCCTCATCGCCACCGGCGAGGCCCGGAAGGCGCACGTGCTGTTGCCGCTCTCGCCCAATCACGGGGCTTTCGGTGGCGACGGCGCCTACGCCGAGTCGAAGGCCGCGCTCGAGGTGTTGCTCGCCAAGTGGACCAGTGAGCATCACGCCTGGGGCCGCGCCACCACCCTGGTCGGCGCGCGCATCGGCTGGGTCCGCGGCACCGGGCTCATGGCGCGGAACGACGCAGTCGCGCCGCGCCTCGAAGCCAAGACCGGCATCCGCACCTGGTCGTCGGCGGAGATGGGGCGTGAGCTCGCGGCCCTGCTCGGCGACGAGACGCGCGCGCGCGCCGCTTCGGGCCCCATCGTCGCAGACCTCTCGGGCGGCTTCGATCAGGTGCCGGATCTCAAGGCCGCGGTCGACGAGGTGCGACGCGAGCTCGAGCTGGAAGAGCGCCAGACCCGAGAGCGCGAGCGGCTCGCGACGTCGTTCACCGACCGCGTCCACGGCCGCTCGTCCACCCCGTCCGGCGCGGCCGCGGTCCGTCCGCTGCCCGCCTGGCCCGCACCGATTACGCCTGCTCCGCGCGACGCGATCGCGGCCTGGCCGACCCGCGAGACCTCCGACGCCCGCGCCAGGGCCGAGGACCTGGTCGTCATCGTGGGCTTCGGCGAGATTTCGCCGGGTGGCTCGGCGCGCACGCGCTACGAGGTCGAGGTCCAAGCGACCGCCGGTCGACACGACGGCACCGGCGCGCGCGGGCGTCTGTCCGCCGCAGCGGTGCTCGAGCTCGCGTGGCTCACCGGCCTCGTCCGCTACGAGCCGGCCGCCAAGGGCGGCACCTGGGTCGACGCCGAGAGCGGGGACCCGGTGCCCGAGCACGCCCTCCACGAGCGCTATCACGACGCGGTGCGGACGCGCGTCGGCGTGCGCTTCGTCGAGCCCGAGACGGTCGGCTTCGACCCCGAGCGCCTGCCGGTCTTCGAGAAGGTCTTCCTCGACAAGGACTTCACCTTCCGCGCCGGCTCCGAGGAAGAAGCGCGCACCTTCGCCGCGAGCGATCCCGACCGCACGGTCTACAAGTTCGACGCCGCGTCCGACGCCTGGCTCGTCACGCGCAAGGCCGGCAGCGAGCTGCGGGTCCCGCGCGAGGTCCGCTTCAATCGTCGCGTCGCCGGCCAGCTGCCGCGCGGCTTCTCGCTGGCTCGCTACGGCTTTGGCGGCGAGATGTTGGAGAACGTCGACCCGGTCGCGCTGATGAACCTCGCGGCCACGGTCGAGGCGTTCATCTCGGCCGGCACCTCGCCCGAGGAGCTCCTGGCCTACGTCCACCCCTCGCGGATCGGCACCACCCAGGGCTCCGGCATGGGCGGCATGCGCAGCCTCCACCGGCTCTACGTCGACCACCTGCTCGGCCGCGATCGCCAGTCCGATATCCTCCAGGAGACGCTCATCAACGTCGTCTTCGCGTACGCCGCGAGCTCGTACGTCGGCAGCTACGGGCCGATGGCGCACCCGGTCGCGGCCTGCGCCACCGCCGCGCTCTCGCTCGAGGACGCGATGGACAAGATCCTCCTCGGCAAGGCCGACGTCGTGATGGCGGGCGGCTGGGACGACCTCTCTCAAGAAGGCGTCGTCGGCTTCGGCGACATGAACGCCACCGCCGACACCGACAAGATGGAGGCCATGGGCATCCTCCCGCACCAGATGTCCCGCGCCAACGACCGCCGCCGTCGCGGCTTCGTCGAGGCCCAGGGCGGCGGCGCCATGCTGCTCGCGCGCGGCGACGTGGCCCTCGAGATGGGGCTCCCGGTCTACGGCGTCCTGGCCTACGCGGGCTCGTTCGGTGACGGCATCAACCGGTCGATCCCCGCGCCGGGGATCGGCAGCCTCGGCGCCGCGGTCGGCGGCAAGCGCTCGCCGCTCGGCAAGGCGCTGGCGAAGCTCGGCCTCACGGCCGACGACATCGGCGTGGTCTCGAAGCACGACACCTCGACCGCCGCCAACGACCCGAACGAGTCCTACATCCACCAGACCCTCCAGGACGCGCTGGGCCGCACCCCGGGCAACCCGCTCATGGTCGTCTCCCAGAAGACCGTGCTCGGCCACGCCAAGGGCGGCGCCGCGGCCTGGCAGACGATCGGCCTCTGCCAGATGCTGGCCTCGGGCGTCATCCCGGGCAACGCCAACCTCGAGTCGGTCGACCCCGGCCACGAGGCGCACCAGCACCTCCTCTATTCGAACGAACGCCTCGAGCCCGGCCCCGCGTACCCACTGCGCGCGGGGCTGGCCACGAGCCTCGGCTTCGGCCACGTGTCGGCGCTGCTGCTCATCGCGCACCCCGATGCCTTCGAGGCGGCCATCGCCGATCCGACCGCGCGGTCTACTTGGAAGGCCCGGTCTACCGCGCGCCAGAGCCAGGCCAGCCGCCACCTCGGCGAGGTCATGCTCGGACGCAGGCCGCTCTTCGAAAAGCGCGTCGAGCGTCGCTTCAAGGCTCCCGATGGCAGCGACGCCCAGCGTCAGGAAGAGACCGCCATGCTCCTCGACCCGGCGGCCCGCATACCGCTTGGTCAGGAGACCTTCGTCGCCACGCGCTCGACCGAATGAACCTCGCACCCCCGTCGCCGCTCTCGCGTGAGCGCCTCGCCACCCACGTCGGCATCGACGTGGTGGACCTGCCGGGCTTTCGAGCCCAGCTCGAGGATCCGGCCTCGCGCTTTGCGACACATACGTTTACAGAGGCCGAACGCACCGCCGCGGCGCTTCGCCCTGGCGCCGATCCAGCCCGCCACCTGGCCGCGCGGTTCGCCGCCAAGGAGGCCTTCTTGAAGGCCTGGGATGGGGCCTACTGGGGGCGACGTCCGCCGCTCGAAGCGCCCGTCGATCTGCGAGAGATCGAGGTCGTGAGCGACCCCTGGGGCCGCCCGACGCTCGCTTTCCACGGCCGCGTCGCCGACCACCTTCCGCGCACGCTGATGACCTCCGTCTCGCTCTCTCACGACGGCCCTGTCGCCGTGGCGGTCGTGCAGCTCGCCTTCTCTACCGGGCACTCCGGTCAGCCCGAGGACCGCTCATGAGCACTGGGTCCCCCACGTCCACTCCGCGCGCCTTCTCGCGCGTCGGCGTCGTCAACCGCGGCGAGCCTGCCGTCCGCTTCCTGCGCGCCCTCCGCGACTACAACCGCGAGCGCGGCACCTCCATCGAAGGCGTGGCGCTCTACACCGACCCCGATCGCGGGGCTCCGTTCCTCCGCCTTTCCGACCGCGCGGTCGGTATCGGTCCGGCCCTGGTCCCCGCCGTGGGCAAGTCGGGGCTCATCAGCGCCTACACCGATCACGCGCGCATCCTGGACGCTCTCGAGCGCGCCGGCTGCGACGCGGTGTGGCCCGGCTGGGGGTTCGTGTCCGAGGACGCGAGCTTCGTCGAGGCCCTGGAAGCCCGCGGCATCGCGTTCATCGGCCCGCCGAGCGCCGCCATGCGCCGCCTCGGCGACAAGATCGCCGCCAAGCTCGTCGCGAGCGAGTCCGACGTTCCGATGGCCCCCTGGCACCTCATCGCCGACGACGAGCCCCTCGACGCGACGCTCGCCGCGGGCCACCGCATCGGCTTCCCATTGGTCGTCAAAGCCTCGGCCGGCGGTGGCGGGCGTGGCATCCGCGTCGTCACTGATCCGGCGCTGCTCGCACCTTCGATCATCGCCGTCCGTGACGAGGCGGCCCGCAGCTTCGGCAAGGGTGGCCTCTTCATGGAGGCCTGCGTCACGGCCGCGCGCCACATCGAGGTCCAGCTCGTCGTCGGCGCCGATGGGGTG
>JAEUKJ010000533.1 GCA_016792665.1 Deltaproteobacteria bacterium
TCACCGACGAGCACTACGCGTGGACCTACCAGCTCATGAACACGCACCCGCTGCACTTCGACCGGGTGTACTCGCAGGGGTTGTCGGGGGCGATGTCGGGCGAGCCGATCGTTTACGGCGGGCTCGTCTTCGCGTGGCTCATCGGGCTCGCGAGCCGCGACGTGAGCGAGAACGCGGTGTGGGAGCTCGGGATGCACGCGGGCTTCCACACGCAGCCGACCGTGGCGGGCGACACGCTGTTTGCGGTGACGCGCGTGCTCGGGGTCGGGCCGGGGCCGGACCTCTCGGGTGAGGGCGCCGAGGGCGGCGAGCTCGGGGTGGTGCGGACGCAGCTCATCGGGCTGAAGAACATGAAGCCCGAGGTCGCGCTGGCGAAATATGGGGGCGACCTGTTCATCGCGGAGGACGGCAAGAAGGCGCGCGGCCTGGACAAGATCCCCGAGAAGGTCTTCGAGATCGAGCGCAGCCTGCTCATCCGCAAGAACCCGGCGTGAAGGGAGAGACCCGATGAAGCCGAAGCACATCCAGATCCGCATCGAGCAGTGCCTCGCGCTCGCCAAGGCGAGCAACTGCCCGCGCCGGAAGTTCGGAGCCTTGTTGTTGGACCCGAGCCGCAACGTCATCCTCATGGATGGCTACAACGGTGGGCCGCGCGGCGGCGGTGAGCTGTGCGGTGGCGACGTGTGCTTCCGCGACACGATGGGCGTGAAGTCCGGCACGCGCATGGAGATCGGCTGCCACCACGCCGAGATGAACGTGGTCTGCAACTGCGCGGCGAGCGGCGTCGCGACGCGCGGGGCGTGGCTCATCGTGACGGGCGAGCCGTGCATGATGTGCGCGAAGATGATCCACCACGCGGGCATCGAGCGGGTCATCGTCGTGACCAAGGGCTACGCCGGCGAGAACGGACTCGACTACCTGCGCGCGCACGGCGTCGAGATCCAGGAGGTCGAGGGCCCGCAGGACCCACGCCTGGTCTGAGTCTGGCGGGGCTCGATAGGTGGGCCTTCACGTCGCGACCTTGTCGAGCCCGAGCGGTCGCTTCGCGCGACCTCGAACACCGGGGCGCGTGATATCGCGCCGTGCGATGCCGTCCACGTAAGCATTTCTCATGGCTTGGGGTACGGCCCGGCCATTGCAGACCGCGAGGCCTCGTCGTGATGGACCACCTCTTCTGGTGGACCTTGCGAGGGGGAGGACGTGGACGGAGTCGCAGCGCAGCGGGACGCCATCGGGATCGTCGCAGAGCCGGCGATGGCGCTCGTGCTGGCCGCCGGGATCGAGCTCGGCGGGCGGCGCACGCGGCGCGTCTCGCGGGCCGAGGCGTGGGAACTGCTCGCGCGCGGAGAGCTCGGCGCGCTGGTCTGCGATGGTGCGCCGCGCGGCGAGGACGAGGCCCGGGGCAGGGTGGTGTGGGTGCGCGAGGGGCGGACCCAGGACGTGCTCGCGCTCGATGCGGTGGTGCGAGCGGTCGATCGGATGAGCCTCCTCGGTCAGAGCAGTCCGCGCGATGGCTCGGTGTCCGACGCCTTGGCTCGACAGTCCGCGGACGCGGGTGAGGTGATTGTCGGAGGCGCGCGTGCCGAGCCCGCGTGGCGGTCTCCGGTCGGCGCGATTGCTCCTTTGGAGCTCCTCGGGGCGTTGGTCGCCCTGCGCCCGACGCTGCGCATCGTGGTGGAGGGCGATGCGGGGCTCGTCGGCCTGTGTCTGGTCGAGGGACGCGTCACTGCGGCCGCGCTCGAAGGGGCGCCGATCTTTGGCGACCCGGCTATCCGCAGCGACCCGGCCCTGGCGCTGGTGGTCGAGATCTGGGCCGAGACGATGGCGCATGGCGAGGCGCGCGCGACGGCGCTGAACGAGCTCTCCTTCGTGTGCGAGCACGATGCCCTCTTCAGTGCGTCACCGGCCTTCGTCCGGCACGTGACGCGCGTCCTCGCGACGCTCGCGCAGGCACCGATCCGCGCGCTCGAGGTCGAGGCCCACACGCCCTCCGAGCATGGGGTGCCGCTTGGCGGCGTGGCCCTGGGCGCACTCACCGCGCTGGACGCGACGCTTCGTCGTCGATGGCTGTCGGGGCAGCTCGTTGCACCGACCCAGGTACCTCCCTGGCTGAAGCTCGTGCTCGAGCCGCGACGCTTCGGGCGCGTGTTCTTCGAGCTCGCCGATGGCGCGGCGCTGGCGTCGCTGCCACACGCGGGACTGTCGGCCGACGAGCTCGAGGCGGGGGTCCTGCTCGCGGTCCTGACCGGGGTCGTTGCGAGCGCGCCGCCCGCACTTCCTGCGGACGCGGTGGTACCAGGGCCGACCGCGAGCGCCGAGCGTGCGGTCGCGCGGGTCGAGCCTGCGGTCGCGCAGGTCGAGCCTGCGGTCGCGCGGGTCGAGCCGATCGCGCGGACCGGGACGTGCGGGAGCGAGGAGTCCTTCTTCGAGACGCTGGCCTCGGCCGCTGCCGAGAGCCGTGCGCGCGGGCGCAGGAAGCGCCTCACCGGCACGCGGCTCGAGCCCGTCGGCTATCGCGCGGGGCGACTGCGACTCTACTACGCGCATGGCGAGGGTACCTTCGGGGAGCTGTATATC
>JAEUKJ010000545.1 GCA_016792665.1 Deltaproteobacteria bacterium
GATCGCCCGAGCCCTGGCCCGTGCGCGCTCCGCCGCTTCGCTATCGTAGACCCGCTCGTAGAGACCCGCCAGCCGGACGTGCAGCCCCGCCACATGGCCCAGGTGCCGCAAGGCCTCGTGCATCTCGCGGATCGCCTGCGGCACGTCCCCTTGCACCTCGGCCAGCCGCGAACGCAGGAGATACATCTCGCCCCGCGGCCAGGCCCCCTCCACCGCGGTATCGGCCAGCCGCTTCACGACCTCCTCCAGGAGGTCGAAGCGCCCCATCCGATCGGCCGCCTTGCCCGCCTCCACCAGCGGCTCTCCGGCCTTGCCCGGCACCGCGTCCGCCGCGGCCAGGAACAGGTTCCACGCGGTCAGATCGCGGCTGTCCATCGCCTCGGCGTGACCTTGGAAGAGGTAGCCGAGCCGCTCCCAGGCCGCCCGCCGCTCGGTCGACGCCGGCGTGACCGCCTCGGCCGCCGTCGCGTTCTGCAGCGTCGCGATCGCACCGGCCTTCGCCAGACAATCGGTCGCGAGCCGCCCGATGAAGGCCCGGTCGCCCCAGCGTCGATGCCCCAACCGCTCGTAGAGCTCGGGCGCGTCCGGAAAGCGCTCGAGGGCCCACACGAGCAGCTTGTCCGCGGCCGCCCCATCGCCGCGCGCCGCCAGCATCACCGACGCATCGATCGCCCGCTGCGGGTCCTTCTCGAAGAAGCGCGCGCTGAGCTCCTTGGCCCAGGGGGCCCCGAGCACCAACTCCAACGCCTTGGCGGACGAGCGCGGCTGCCTCGCCAGGCGCTCGACCAGCGCGATCGCGCGCGCCTCGTCTCGACGCGCCAGGGCCACCCGCACCGCCGCCTCGACCGTCTCCGGCTCGCTCGGCGCGAGTTCCAGGGCGCGCCCCACCCAGCGCTCTGCCTCCGGCGTGCGCCCGGCCTTCTTCGCAAGTGCAGCAAGCAGGTCGAAGGCGAAGTAGTCATGAGGGTGGTCCATCGCCAGGGCGCCCCGATCGACCCGGTCGGGCTCACCCGCCGCGATCGCGTCCCACACCGCCGCCCGCCATCCATCCGCCCGCTCGCGATACGCCGGCACCCCGGTCACGATGGCCATGCCGAGGGCCACCGCGGTCAGCGCCAGCGGCCAGCTCCAGGCCAAGGACCACCAGGCGCGCGGGGCACGCTCCGTGACCGGTGGCCACGCACCCCCCACGGCCACCCCGAGGAGCAGCGCCACGGGCACCGCGACCCCCTGAATCCACAACGAAAAGTCGACCATGTTCTGGGCCGCGACGGCGCCGATGGCGACGCAGACACCCCAGTTCGAGAGCTCGGGCAGGAGGCGCAAGCTGCGCCACGCGACGCGCGCGAAGCCGATCCCCGCGAGCAGCAGCGCCATCCCACCGACGATCACGCCGAGGTCGGACAGCACCTGGTAGACGCCGTGGTGGGCATACGAGAGCTGGCCGTAGGACCAGTTGTCGATGAGCCCGTTTGCTGCAAGTGCGAAGGCGCCGTTGCCGACGCCGGTCCAGGGCGCGAGCGAGACGACCTCGCGACCGACGACCCAGCAGTGCTGGAAGAGGCCGGCGGTGCCGAAGTCCTGGCGGTCGAGCGTCGCGAACTCGGAGGCCCAGCGCTCGGGCCCGATGAAGATCAGCGCGACGAAGAGGCAGCACAGCGCGCCGATCGCCAGTCGCACGAGGCGCGCGCGGCTCTCGCGGTGCGCCTTGACGAAGAGAGGCGGAATGGTGAGCACCAGGATCCCGGCGATCAGCAGCGCCGCGTTCGCGCGCGACATGCTGAGCAGCACCCCGGCCGCGAGCGCGAGCCCCACGCCGAGGTGCCAGCGCTGCGAGCGCTCGGGCGAGAGCGACGCCCCGCACGCCACCAGGGCCCCGACCATCATGAGGGCCGCGGAGTGGTTCGGGTTGACGAAGGTGCTGACGAACGGGCTCTCCCCGAGCTTGGTCATGAAGGGGTCGTAGATCCCCCAGATCGCCGTCAGCCCGAGGGCCTCGTGCACCAGGCCCGCGACCAGCACCCCGAGGGCCGCGACCTCGACGTAGATCGTCATGCGCGCACGCGCATTGGAGTCCCCACGCAGGCTCGTCGCCGCGAGGTACGTGAAGGTCAAGCCGATGAGGCTCGCGAACGCGGCCGCGGTGCGCCCCTGATCGAGCGTCAGCGGCACCCACTCCGGCATCGGCAGGCCCGCGAGCTCGGCCGCCACACGCCGCGTCGCGACCGAGGCCGGCATGACGAGCTCGACCAGACCCACCGGCAGCGGCAACCACTGGAGGAAGGTCCAGAGCGACGCCAACAGGAGGGCCACGCCGATGAGCCCGACCCGGACCTTCCGCCCCTCGCGCCCGAGCTTCCACGCCGCCCCGCCAAACGCCATCAAGGCGAGCCCGGCGAGGATGAGCTGCGCCTCGACGTGCACCGAGCCGAGCGCGAGAGGCGCGCCTATCACCGCGAGACCCAAGGTGATCTCAGGCCAACGCACGCGATCCCAGTGCGGCAGGAAGGCCCGCACGAAGGTGTGCTGCCCGGTGGTGGGACGTCGTGATTTTCGCGGTCCGGACGTCGACCGATGGGGCGTCATCAATCAGCTCGCCGCTTCGGCGTCCTTCGAGCGATAGCCATACTGATAGCCGTACCCGTACCCGTACCCGTACCCGCCGCCCTTCTTGTGGGTCTGGTAGTTCAGCACCATGCCGAGGATCGGCGCCTCCACCGTGGAGAGGCTGCGGAGCGCATGTCGCAGGGCGTGGCGGCTCGTCTGACCCGCGCGCACCACGACCAGCACACCATCGACCTGCTGGGCCAACACGAGACCATCGGCCACCGGCAAGATGGGCGGAGAGTCGAAGATGATCGTGTCGTAGTTGCGCTTCATCTCGGCCAGGATCTCTGCGAAGCGCATCGTGTGCAGCAGCTCCGCCGGGTTCGGCGGCACCGGACCACAGGCCAGGACGTCCAGGCCCGGCACCTCGGAGCTCTGCACGTACTTGGCGATCCCTTCGGTCCCGACCAGCGCGGACGACAGCCCGACGTCCGTCCTCAGCTTGAAGCTCCCGGCGAGCCGCGGCCGCCGCATGTCGGCCTCGACCAACAGCACCTTCGAGCCCGACGCCGCGACCGAGGTCGCCACGTGCGCGGCCATCATCGACTTGCCCTCGGACGGGCTCGCCGACGTGATGAGCAGGGTCTCGAGCTTCTTCGCGGTCGACATGAAGAGCAGGTTCGTACGCAAGGACCGGCTCGCCTCGGCCACGTTCGAGCTCGGGTTCTTGTGGATGTAGAGGTCGCGGTCGCGCCGCTCCTCCGGGGTCATGTGCCGCCCCGGCCGAACACCGATGACCGGCACGACGCCCAACACCTTGTGCCCCAGCCGGTCCTCGAGGTCCTTCCAGTCCTTGACCGTCGCGTCCGCGTAGTCGACCAAGAGCGCCAGCCCGACCGCCAGGATGAGGCCGATCACGAAGGCCGCCATCAGCACCATCATGCGCCGCGGCGAGATCGGCACGGTCGGCAACGTCGCCTCGTCGAGGACCCGCACGTTGTTCGCCTCGAACTTCGCCGACTCCTTCATCTCCGAGAGCCGCTTCGAGATGAGCCCCTCGGTCTCCTTGACCTGCGTCTCACGCTCCTTGAGGCGCGTGTACTCGAGGGCCAACACGCTGACCCGACCCTGCTCGACCCGCGCGGTCGCCAGCTCGACACCGATGCCGACCTCGACCTCCTGCTTCTGCGTGAGCTGATTCTTCACGCTCTGCGCGAGGTTCTGGACCTCCTGCCGCGCCACGCTGCGCAGCTTTCCGAGCTCCTCTTCCTTGGCCAGCACGTCGGGGTGCTTGTCGAGGTACTTGGTCTTCAACCCCGCGAGGTCGGCTTCGACCCCCGCGATCTGCGTCTTCAGGAGCCGGATCACATCCGAGTCGAGGATGTCCTTCGAGCGCACGCGGAACGGGTCCGCGCCGTTCGCATAGACCGCCAGCTCCTTCCAGCGCGCCTCGAGCCGGATGCGGTCGGTGCGCACCTCGGTGAGGTTCGCCTCGAGGGTCTTCATGCGCGTGTCGATGGACTCTTTCGAGACCTCGACGCTACCCATGTTGTTCTCTTTCTCGAAGGCGATGCGCGCCTGCAGCGCCGCCTCGACCTCGGCCTTCTTCGCCTCGGAGCTCTTCTCCAGATCGCGCGTCGCGACCTCGACGATCTTGTCCTTGTAGCGGACGTTCTGGTCCATGTACGCGTTCGACGCCGCATTCACCATGCGCTGCGCGAACTTCGGGTCCGAGTCGTCGAAGTCGATCTGCACCATCATCGAGTTCGGCACCGGCCGCACCTGGATGCGATCGGCGACCACCGACGGCTGGTGGATCGACTTCAGCGCGGCCTCCCTGTCCTTGTCGGTCAGGTTCGGACGCTGGTCGAAGCCCAGCAGGTGCGGGTCGTTCCAGAGGTTCTCGCGGTTCAGGACCATCTCGCCGACGAGGTTGCTCTTGATGATGCGGTACTGGGTCTCGAAGTACGCGAGCTGCCCGCGATACTCCTTGGGACTCCCCAGCTCGACCACATCTCGCACCTGCAGCACTTTCGGCGGGTCGTAGTTGATGATGACCTTGGCCGACGCGCGGTAGATCGGCACCTGTTGCTGCAGCCAGAAGTAGCCCGCCCCGACCGACAGCGCGAGCACCGCCGCGACGATGAGCTTTCTCCGCAGGAGGATCTGCAGATAGCCCGAGAGGATGCCGATGACCGACTCCTTCTCGGGGTCCTCGCCCGTCGTGCGCGCGACGAAGCCGCCCGGGAGGAGGTCGAGCTTCGAAGGTTCCGCGGCGCTCGGCACGAGGTCCCGCTTGTCTTGCTTGTCCTGCTTCATTCGCCGCGTCTCCGCTCAGATCTGCCAGCCGCCTGGCTCCGCCCGGCCTCGTGCAGATTGCGCCCACTGTCCTGGCGCTTCCGCTCGCGAGCCGCGGTCGACACCGCTGTGGCCCGCTGGAGCGTGTCTTCATAGGCGACGAGCGCGCGTTCGCGCCCGAGCCGTTCGTCGAGGTGGCGCCGCCCGAGCGCCCCCATGGCCTGCGCCGCCTGAGGCCGCGCCGCCAGATCGGTCACCGCTTGCACGACGCCCGTCACGTCCCCGTTGTCGAAGGCGAGCCCACAGCCCGAGACGGCCAGCGTCTCCGCGATCGCATCGCGCCTGGGTCCGATGAAGATCGCCGGGCGCTCGGCCGCGAGGATCCCATAGAGCTTGCTCGGCACGATGAGGCCCTCGAGCCCGTCGCGCATCGTGATGAGGTGCACGTCGGCCGCGGCCAGGCTCTCCGCCAGACGCTCGCGCGGGGCCAGCGGGAAGAGCTTCACGTTGTCGAGCTGGTGCTCGGCCACGAAGCGCTCGACCTCGCCCTTCCTCACGCCCTCGCCGACCACGACGAAGACGATGTCCTTGCGCTCGCGCAGTCGCCGCGCGGCCGCGAGCAGGGTCTCGAACTGATGGCCCGCGCCGAGGTTGCCCGAGTACATGACGACGAAGCGGTCGCCGAGCCCGTACTCGAGGCGCGCCTCGGCCCCGCCTGCGCTGGTGGTGCCGGCCTCGACCTCGCCGAGCGCCCAGTTCGGGATCACATCGATGCGCTCACGCCCGACGCCGTAGCGCGCGACCTCGTCGGCCATCGGCTGCGACAAGGTGATGACGCGCGTCGCCGCACGCAGGCTGGCCGCCCCCGCGAGGCCCCAGGCCCGATGCACGAGCCCACCGCGCCCGACCACCCCGAGCCGGACCGCGATGTCCGGATACAGGTCCTGGACCAGCGCGACGACCGGCGTACGCGCCCGCAGCGCCGCCACCTGGGCGGCCACCGCGACCAACGGCGGGGTCGTCAGCGGCAGGAACACATCGGCATGCTGCACCTGCGAAAGGGCCGCGAGGGCCCCGACGTAGAAGCTGCCGTAGTCGGCCGCGCGCGTCGCGAGGCTCTTCTTGCCGAGCGCGGTCGCACGCACGCGCACGACGGAGACGCCGTTCATCGTCTCTGCCGCCACGCGCCCCGCGCCGTCGCCCGCGTCGGAGGCGACCACGGTGACCTGGTGCCCGCGCTGCACGAGCCCCTCGGCGAGCTCGGTCAGGAGCTGGGCCGTCGCCGAGCGATGCGGCGCGTAGAACTGGTTGAGCGCGACGATGTGCATCCGAGGCCTCAGGCTCCCTTCGCAGAGGTCGGTCGCCCGGAGGTGCGGGTCCATGCCGGCAGGGGGTTCATGTTGGGCAGAGCGGTCACCGGTCGGTCGGACTTGGGCGACTCGGGCACGGGCGATTGGAGCTCGGTCCACCCCAACTTCTCGAGTACGGCCGTCAGCGCCGGCCGGATCCGCTCCCACGGCAGGATGACGCCGAGCTCGGGCCGACCCTCGTCCTGGATGAAGGTCAGCTCCAGCCGTGCCTCACGCCCTGCATGGGCCGTCAGCGGGATCTCGTAGCTCACCAGCGGCCGCATCGCCTCGTGCGGCGTCGCATCGCGCGCACCGACATAGAGCGCCCGCTCACCATCCATCAGCACCACCGACAAGCACGCGGTCGCCTCGGCGAGCTCGACCAGCTCGGCCACCACGGCGTCCGCCCGCGTGGCACTGGCGAGGCGCATCGCGGCCGCATCCAGCGCCGTACGCGCGTTCAAGCCGTCCTTGCCGAAAGGATCGTGGAGCCCACTCGGCACGCGATGCCAGCCCGCCAGGAAGCGGAGCAGGACGAACAAGAAGAGCCCCGCCGCCAGGAGGACGAGACCCGCCACCGGCTGCGAGGTCACGCGTGAGAGCAGCGCGAAGCCCGCGAGCATGCCGGCCACGGCATAGAGCACCAGGACGGCGCCGCGATGCGAGAAGCCGGCCTTCAAGAGGCGGTGGTGGATGTGTTCCTGATCGGCCGAGAAGATCGGGCGGTTCGCCTTCATGCGCCGCCCGATGGCGAGCATCGTGTCGACGATCGGCAGCGCCAGGGCCAGGATCGGCACCGTCAGCGCGATGGCCGTCGACCCCTTGGCCGAGGTCGAGATCGAGAACGCCGCGAGCACGAAGCCGAGGAAGAGGCTCCCGGTGTCGCCCATGAAGATCTTGGCAGGGTTGAAGTTGAAGAACAGGAAGCCGACCAGCGCGCCCGCCAGACACGCGCACATGAGCCCCGCCAGCACATTGCCGCCCATCAGCGCGAGGACCATCAACGTCGAGACCGAGATGAGCCCGATTCCCCCCGCGAGCCCGTCGAGCCCATCGATCAGATTCACCGCGTTCATCACGCCGACGAACCAGAAGACCGTGACTGGCAAGGACAAATAGCCGAGCTCGAACTGGCCACCGAACGGGTTCGAGATGAGCTCGATGCGGTAGTCGAGGACCCACATGAGGATGGCCACCCCGATCTGGACGGCGAACTTCTTCTTCGCATCGGCCCCCAGGAGGTCATCGTAGAGCCCGAGGATGGCGACGAGCAGACCACCGACATAGAGCCCGACGAGCTGCGTGTGGCTCGAGGTGAGAAAGCTCGTCAGGCCCGCATCGACCAGCAAGAGCCCCGTCACCGGCGCGAAGAAGCCGGTCACGATGGCGATGCCACCGAGACGCGGGATGGGCCGCGAGTGGACCTTGCGCTCGTTGGGCACGTCGTAGAGACCGCGGGCCAGGGCCACACGCAAGACAAGCGGGGTCAGCACCGTCGCCACGGCCAGGCTCACGAAGAAAGCGACGATGATGCTGGTCATGCCGGTCCTTCCTTGCGGGTCAGCGTCTCCTCGGCCGGGTTGCGGTAGCCTGCCACAAGCGCTTGCCGAACGCACGAAAACGCTCAGCAGCATTTCACACGCGCCGCGGCCTCCAAGGCCCTGACGGTTCGTTGGGTGCGGTTCCGAAAACCCGAACGACAAAGTCCCGTCGACGCTATCGCGACGCGCCCCGCCGAGGTCGTGGGGCCCAAAAAAGGCTGAGGCCGCTGTTCGCGGCCTCTCCCTTCGACAGCTACGCCGCGGATATCACGGATTCAGGTCGATCTTCGGAGCCTTGAGGGTCATGGTGCCGCCGGCCTTCATGTCCATCGTGCCGCCCGACTCCTGCTTCCAGGTCGAGCCTGCCTTGTGCTCCTGCTTGGCCTTCGACTTCGTGATGATCTCGTTGGCCTCGAGGTAGAACTTGCCCTTCTTCGCGTAGACGAAGATGTTGCCGTTCTTCGACTCGAGCGTGATGTCCTTCTTCTTCGCGTCGAGGGTGAGGTAGGTCTCGCCCTTCGAGTCGTAGATGGCGATCACGTCCTTCTCGTCGTTGATGTTGAGCATCGACCCCTTCTTCGTGAAGACCGACACCTTCTCCTTCCCGGAGGTGTCGTCGAAGACGAGGCCGCTGCCGTTGCGCGTGTACCAATAGCGGGCGTTGTTCTTGCCGCTCTGCGCCTTGTTGTCTTTGACCGCGTCCACGATCCCGAGGTCGTTGCCGAGCGGGTCGGTCGACGCCTTCGGGCCCTTGTCGTTGGTCGGGGCCTTGTCGGTGTCGCTCCACACGGCGCCGAGCACCATGGGATAGCGGATATCTCCGTGCACGAAGGACACGACGACCTCGTCGCCGACCTCGGGCAGGCAATAGAAGCCGCGACCACCGCCGGCCATGGGCGAGATCACGCGCGCCCACGAGCTGACGTAGTCCGCGTCGTCACCAGCGTCTTTCGACTTGATCCACGGGAACTTGATCTTCACGCGGTAAGCACCCTCAGGGTGCTTGTTGTCCATCACGACGCCAGGGACGACGCCGTAGATACGCTTGGCCAATCCGAACTCGTAGCCCATGCCTCAACCCTCAGTAGTCATCACCACTGGGACGGACCCCCGTCATCGACCCCGTGCACGACGCCAAGCGCCACCTAACGGCAAACGCTCGACCGACTTCCCGGACCAGCGGAAGGTAGCCCATCGCACCGAAGACCGCAATGGATGCGCACCCAAACCCGGTGAAGAGGCCTCCGACCCGCTTCAGAGGCTGCTCCGAGCGGTGCCCCCGAGATCGACACCGACACTCGGACAGATCCGCGGCAGCCCGGCGACTCGATCCGCGAAATGGCCCCGGGTCACCCGACGCGCGCGAGGGTGACGCCCGACATTCCCGGCGCGTCGGTTTCGGGCACGCGGCCCGATCGCGGAAGAGGATTGGCGCCTGACCGTTTCTTTGCCACTTCGCGGCGGCGAGCCTATCAGGCTTCCGCGCCATCACGCGCGATGCGCGGGGTCTACCGACCACCGCCAGGCTCCGATCGCGGTCGCGAGAGAGCCTGTTCGCCGAGACCACCTGGCCGTGATCGGCCCCTTGGAGAGTGCCTCGACATGTTGCTCCGCCTGCCTGCTCTCGTCCTCGCCACGGCCCTTTCCGCGACCTTCGCCAGCGCGCCGGCCCAGGCCGCCGACCCCGAGCGCCTCGCCCCCTTCTTCGATCTCCTCTCTTCGATCGAGAGCAAGAAGCTCGATCGCGTCGCCAAGATCGCCTGGTACGGCGACTCGGCGGTGATCTCCGACGGCTACACCGGCACCCTGCGCGGCAAGCTCCAGGCCCGCTTCGGCGACGGCGGCCCGGGCTTCATCCTCGCGGCGGCGACCTTCGACGACTACCTCCGCGCCGGCGTGCGGATGAAGCGCCAGGGCTGGGAGGCCCAGGCGGTGATCTCCGACGGCCTGAAGACCGGCTTCTACGGCTTTGGCGGCGTCGTCTCGACGAGCTTTGGCGGTGCCTCGACCTCGTTCGAGGTGAAGGACCCGTCGATCCGCGCGGTCGAGGTCTGGTACCAGGCCGGGCCCAAGGCCGGTAAGCTCCAGATCTTCGTCGACGGCGCGGCCAAGCCCGACGCGACCTGGAACACCGACGCGGCCGAGACCGGCGAGGCGGTCTGGCGCTTCACCCCGGAGAAGCCCGCCAAGTCGATCAAGGTGCGCGCCGCCGGCGAAGGGCTCGTGCGCGTCTTCGGCGTCGTCCTGGACCGCGACAAGCGCGGCGTCCAGCTCGACTCGGTCGGCATCCTCGGCATGCGCGCGCGCCGCTGGCTGAACGCGGACAAGGACCACCTCAAGCGCCAGGTCGCCCAGCGCGCCCCCGACCTCATCGTCCTCAACTTCGGCGGCAACGAGCGCGTCGACGAGAGCCTGAGCAAGTCGAGCCACAAGGCCGACATCGAGAAGACCCTGACCGCGCTGAAGGCCGGCGCGCCCAAGGCCGCCTGCCTCATCGTCGGGCCGCTGGCCCACGGCGAGGAGAAGAACGGCAAGATCGTCCTCGATGCCGACCTCGTCACCATCTATGAAGCCCAGCGCGAGGCCGCGACGGCCCAGGGCTGCGGGTTCCTGGACCTCATCGAGGCCATGGGCGGCAAGAAGGCGCTCTCCAACTTCCGCGACAAGAAGCTCATCAGCGGCGACTTCGCGCACCTGACGAACAAGGGGCACGAGGCCGTGGGCGCCTTAATCTCGAACTGGATCCTGAGCCGCTACGACGCCTACCGCAAGCTCTGAGAGGCGGCTGAAGTCGGCGCGGACAGCGCCGCCTCGAGCCAGGCGCCGAGCCGTGGGTAGAGCGCCGCCTCCGCCCCCGGCCCGGCGACACCGCTCACGTGGCCCCCCGGCACCTCGAGGAGGGTCCGCGTGCCCGAGCTCACGGCGTCGAGCAGGGCGCGCGCCGCCTCGGGCGGGCAGATCGTGTCGCGCTGCGGGACGACCGCGAGGACCGGCGCGGTGATGGCGCCGAGGGCGACCGGCCTTCTTCGCACCTGCAGCACGCCGCGCACGAGCGCGTTGTCCTGGTAGCAGCGCCCGAGCCAGGCGCGGAGCAGCTCGGGCGGGAGGGCGACGGGATCGTCGGCCCAGGCCTCGAGGGCTTGCCAGATCGCGCGCGCACGAGGGTCGGGATCGGCCAGCGCCGACCACGCACCCGCCACCGTGGCGCCGGGATGCAGGGCGGCGATGAGCCCGCGAAAGAGACCGGGAGGCACGCCGCCCGCATCGGCCAGGGCGTCGACCGAGAGGAGACGTCGGTCGGTCAGCGCGGCGAAGAGCCCGCCCCGCGCGAAGTCGATCGGCGTCGCGATCGCGACGAGCGCCGCGACTTCATGGGGGTGGAGCGCCGCGTCGATGGTCGCCAGCGTCCCGCCCTGGCTGTAGCCGAGCAGCGCGACGCGGTCGTGTCCGGTGATGCGGCCGACCTCGCGCCGAAAGCGTCGGAGCCGCGCCAGGAAGCTGTCGAGATCGAGGTGGCGCTCGGTGTCGAGGACCCCGCCGTCGACACAGAAGACATCGAAGCCGCGCTGGACGAGGGACGCCGCGACGCTTGCGCCGGGCGCGAGGTCGAGGACCGACCAGCGCTGGAGGAGGCTTGGGACGAGCACGATCGGCGCGCGCGACGAGCGGACGCGAGGCCCTCCCGCTGCGGTCCGGAAGCGCAGGAGCCGGGAGGCACCCTCGCGCTGGACCACGTCGTGCGGGGTCATCGGCGGCACCGCAGCAGCAGCGCCCGTTGCTCCCGCTCGTCTGCCCGCGACGCGCGCACGGCTCAGGCCGCGGGCTTCTTGAAGGACTCGGCGCCGGTCTTCAGCGCCTCGACCGCCTGCTTGACCAGGCCGGACTGGAGCTCCGAGACCCAGCTCAGCGTCGCCGTCATGAGCTTCGAGGTCTCCTCGAGCTGGGTCTGGGCGCGCGCGAGGGTCGCCGTCACGAAGGCCTCGAGCCCCTCGGGCTGCGGGATCTTCACCGACTGCGAGAGCTGCGCGGTTGCCTGGCTGAACGCCTGACGCTGCGACTCCCAGGTCTCCTTCCAGGTCGAGGAGATCTTCTCGGCGAGCTGAGTCGCCTCGGCCAGGGCTTTTTGCTGCGTCTGCGTAAAGAGGTTCTGGAACGACTCCATGGCGGGCTCCTTCGGAGAGGGCGGGTCGACGCGCACGGGAGGCCGCAAGTGGCCGTAGAGGCGCGCGTCGTGGACGTCGCCGAAGGTAGGGCCCGGGTCCTCGGGGGTCAAGCCCGTTTTGCTGCACATGCAGCAAAACCCGTCCGAGGCCCTCTCGGAGGCGCCGCGGGGATACCCCCCACGGTGCGGCAAACCACCTCTGCGGCCCTCTCGGAGGCGCCTTGGGGATGTCGGTGTCGGTGGTCGGCTCCCGGCCTCGGCCGGGCGGGACGGCTCAGCGTGCGCGGCCGCGGGGCTGGGCGCCGAGCGCTTCCTTGAGGGCCATGAGCTCGGCGCGGAGGGCCGCGAGCTCTTCGTCCTGGCGGAGGTCGCTCGGGGTGGCCTGAGGCGCCGGGGCCTCCTCGGGCTCGAGCGGCGGCGGGGGCGGGAAGTCGTCGCCGGTGAAGCCTGGCGGCGCGCTGTTCCAGTAGGCGCGGGGGTCGGCATCATGCGGCGGCGGAGCGCCCCAGTACGCGGGCCCGCGCGGACCGTCGCCCGGCGGGGGCCCCCACCCAGCCGAGGCCTGCCGCGGACCCGCCTGGGATGCTCCGCCGACGCCACCGAGCCAGCGCAAGAATGCCTCGGAGGCGGCCAGCGGGATGGCGGCCAGCGGGTTGGCGGCGGCCATGGTGCGCGTGCCCTGGCGCATCTTCAGGTAGACGTCCAAGGCCCAGGTCATGTAGCGCCCGAAGAAGTCACCCAGCGCATCGTCGCCGAGGCGGACGAGCTTGTAGAGCAGCTCGGTCGGCATGAGCTTGGCGCCGCCGCGGCCCTCGAGCACGATCTGGGCGAGGAAGCCGTGGGTGATGTCGACCCCGGTCGGGGCGTCGACGAACTGGATCTCTTCGCCGCGGCGAATCCGCTCGGCGACCTCCTCGAGCGTGACGTAGCGGCTCGCGTCGGTGTCGTAGAGGCGGCGGTTGCTGTAGCGCTTGACGACCATGGTCGGGTGGTAGCGCGTTTCGACACGGCTTACCAGGGTTGAGCGCGAACCACCTTCGCACCCTGCGTAAGGTTATTACGCAGGTGCAGCAATGCCCTTGACAGCCCCGGCGTGACCGCCTAGTCCGACCAGGGTGAGGTCGTTCATGCGGTCGTATATCCTCGGTGTCACGGTGGGGTTCTTCGGGGCATGCTCGGGCGAGTCGGAGGCGCCGTGTCGGGTGGCCGCGGACTGTGCGTCCGGAGTCTGCAACAGCGACGGCACCTGCGCGGCGGTGGCGGACACCCGGGATGGCATGGGTGACGGAGACGACGCGCCAGACGCGAGCGACACGGTTGACGGGAACGACGCGGACAGCGCGACGCCGGTCGACACGACCTCGCCGAGTGACAGCGACACGCGCCCGGACACCGACGTCTCAGGGGTGTGCGCGCCCAATGGGGATGGCACGATCGAGCGCGCCGAGGTCCCGATCGCGCCGGGCCTCCAGGCCACCTTCGCCATCGCGACCGACGTCGCCTTCGACACGCGCGGCACGGTCGGCGCGACCCCGCGCTGGGACATGAGCGCGTTCGCCGGCGACACCAAGGTGCTGGTCGAGACGCTGGACCCGGCGCCGATGTGGTTCGGCGTCGACTACCCGAGCGCGACGTACGCGACGAAGTTGGCGGCCGACTCGGAGCTGATCGGCGTCTTCGAGGCCAAGCCCGACGGCCTCTATCTCCTCGCCGTGGTCTCGCCCGAAGACGGCTTCACCCGCACCCAGTTGACCTATGACCCACCGGCCCGCCTCCTCGCCTACCCGATGACGAAGGGGAAGACCTGGACCTCGACCAGCTCGGTGAGCGGCGTGACCAGCGGCATCGCGACCTTCGCGACCGAGACCTACGAGGGCTCGATCGACGCCGACGGCACGCTGAAGACCCCGTTCGCCGACTTCGCGACGCTGCGCGCCATCGTGTCGCTCGAGCGCTGGGTCGGCGTGGCGCTCTACACCGAGGTCTCGCACCTCTGGGTGACCGAGTGCTTCGGGACGGTCGCGACGGTCCGCTCGAAGGGGTACGCCACCGGCCCCGAGCTGAGCGAGGCGGCCGAGCTCCGGCGGCTCTCGCCATGAGCACGCACGTGTTGCGAGACGACCGGGCTCCGGTGGCTCTCTCCATGAGCACGCACGCGAAGCGGCGCGGCTTGCTGCAGGTGCGAAGGGGCGGCGGGCTGGCCGGCGTGCTGGCGCTCACGGGGCTCGTCGCGGGGTGTCCGTCGTTCCATGCCGAGGGGCTCCGGGACGAGGCGCCGTCGGCGCGCGGAGCCGGGGTCGACAACGCCCGCTTCCTGAAGGTCGACGGCGTCGACCTGCGGGTCCTGGACGAGGGCCCGCGCGGGGCACCGGTCGTGACCCTGCTCCACGGCTTCGGGTCGTCGCTCGAGACCTGGCGTGGGGTGGCACCGCGTCTTGCCGAGACCTATCGGGTGGTGAGCCTCGACCTCAAGGGGTTTGGGCTCTCGGGGCGGCCGGGTCCCGACGACGGGGACGGGAGCCTCGGCGACTACGGGCCCGAGGCCCAGGCACGGCTCGTGGCGCACGTGCTCGATCAGCTCGGCGTGAAGGAGACCGCGGTCGTCGCCCACAGCTGGGGCAGCTCGGTGGCGCTGGCCTTCGCAGTTGCAGCAAAGAACCGGGTGACGCGGCTGGCGCTGCTCGGGGCCTGGATCTACGACGAGCAGCTGCCGCCCTTTTTCCGCTGGGCCAAGGCTGGCGGCATGGGCGAGCTCCTCTTCTCGCTCTACTACAAAGAACGCCCGGACGAGCGCATGGCGCGCGCCTTCTACGACCCCGAGCGGCTGGAGGAGGCCTACGTCGAGGAGGTCCTGGAGATGCTCGACCGCCCGGGGACCGTCGCTGCGGCGCTGGCGGCCGTGCGGGGGCAGGACTATGTCGCGCTGGCCCAGCGCTACCCCGAGGTGAAGCAGCCGACCCTGCTGCTCTGGGGGCGCGAAGACCGGGTCGCGCCCGTGGCCTTCGGCGAGCGGCTCGCGCGCGACCTGGCGCACGCCCGCCTCATCGTCTATCCGCGCTGTGGGCACTTTCCGCAGGTCGAGGCGCGGACGGCGGTCCTCGACGATCTGGTGGCCTTCCTCGCCGGGCGCGACGGGGGCCCGCGATGAGGTCAGCGCCGGGCCATGTGCGGGTGCAGCAAGGGGCGCGTGGGTGGGGGAGCGTCCTCGGAGTGGTGCTCGTCTTCGCCTCTCTGGGGGTGGTGCTCGTCTTCGCCTCGCTGGGGACGGCGCGGGCGGGCTTCGAGGAGCTGGGGACCGCGCTCGGTGATCGGGTCGATCGGCACATCCTTTGGGAGGGCAGCTTTCGCATCCGCAGCGAGCTCTTCTACAACCTCGACCTCGACCGCGGGCCGACGCCGTCGGGCGAGCTGGTCTTTCCCGTGCCGCTCGGCGATCCACGGGCCCAGGCGCTGACGCGCTTCGACATGCGCATGCGGAACGACCTGACCCTGGTCGCGCCGATGGGCGGGTTGGCGGCGCACCTGCGTCTCGACCTCTTCGATGGGATCTCGCTCGGGTCGGCGCCCGACGGGCCGCCCTCGGCCGCGACGGGGCAGTCGCCGGGTAGCGCGGTCCTGACGATCCGGCGGGCCTGGGCCGAG
>JAEUKJ010000552.1 GCA_016792665.1 Deltaproteobacteria bacterium
ACCTCGCAGTTCCGGGTCTTCGCTCTCATCGACCTGAACCTGTGGCTCTGATGACGACGATGCACACCGAGACCGAACTCTCCACGCGCCCGCCGCGCGTCACGGCGCTGACCGTGATCATCAGTGTGGCCGTCGTCGGCCTGACGGCGCTCGCGGTCGACGCGGTGCGCGCGGGCGACCCGGTCGTCAAGGCCAAGGTCGACACGATGACCCAGGCCGGGCAGACGGCGCTCGCGCAGTCCTTCGGGCGCAAGCACACGGCGAGCCCGCTCATCATTCCGGACCAGACGATCCCCATCCGCTTCTCGCACGCGCAGCACGTGGATCTCGTCGACTGCGTCGAGTGCCACTCGGGCGTGACGACGAGCCTCCGCGCGAAGGACCGGAACCTGCCGCTGGAGTCGAAGTGCTTCGAGTGCCACGAGGCCAAGGAGGCCGCCGAGGGCAAGAAGGTCGACCCGCCCGCATCGTGCGACACGTGCCATCCGGGCTACAAGCCGGAGTGGCTGCCGGGCGCGGACTTCACGGACACGAAGATGGTCGCGGTCCACCCGCCGGCCATCGTGCTGCCCGACCCGAACCTCAAGTTCAACCACAAGATCCACGTCGACAAGGGCGTGAAGTGCGCGACCTGCCACGGCACGATGAAGGACATCGACCTCGCCACGCGCGAGAACGCGCTGCCCGTCATGGGCACCTGCATCGATTGCCATGACGGCAAGGCCGCACCGTCGCAGTGCCGCACCTGCCACCTCACCAACCCCGACGGCAAGATGAAGACCGACCTCGCGGGCGGCAAGCTCGCCCCGGATGGCTGGTACTTCCTCGACGCGCACGACGACAACTGGTTGGCGAGCCACGCCTCGGTGGCGTCGCTGGGCGAGAACGGCTGCGAGTCGTGCCATACGCAGAAGGAGTGCCTCGACTGCCACAATGGCGTGACCAAGCCGTTGAAGGTGCACCCGAACAACTGGATCCTGAGCCACACCATCCCGGCCAAGCGCAACGACCCGAACTGCCAGTCGTGCCACCGCAGCCAGACCTTCTGCGTCGACTGCCACGAGGCGACCAAGGTCGGCGTGACCGCGAAGAACAAGCCGGACTCGGTCATCCAGTTCCACCCCGAGGGCTGGGTCGAGAGGAACGCCAACGGTCCGGCGCGCAACATCCGTGGGCCCAACCACCACGCCTTCCAGGCCCAACGCAACATCCGCGCCTGCGCGAGCTGCCACACGGAGTCGAGCTGCATCGAGTGCCACGGCCTCCAACGCGAGGGCGTCCTGGCCGGCTCGCCCTATCGCATCAACCCGCATCCGCCGCTCTGGGCGCGCGGTGGGGACTGCGTGCGCATGCGCAACAAGAACGAGCGTGGCTGCTACAAGTGCCACGACGCGACCTCGCAGGCGATGCGCTGCGGAGACTGACGGATGCGGCACGTCGCACGCCTGTTGAAGCGGTGGAGCGCGGCGGCGCGGATCGTCGAGCGTGACGGCGAGGGGCGCCTCGACGAGGTCATCGAGGCTGGGCTCTCGCGACGGGGCTTCGTCGGCGGGCTCGCGCGTGGGGCGGCGCTGGGGGCGCTGGCCGTGTCGATGCCGGGCCTCGGGGCGTGTGCCACGCGCACCGGTCGCGAGGGGCGCGAGGGCGGCGAGGGCGATGGCAGCGAGGTCGCCGAGGTGGCGATCGTCGGCGCGGGGTTGGCAGGTCTCAGCGCGTGCCACGTGCTGGCCAAGCGCGGGATCGTGGCGCGGGTCTTCGAGGCGAAGACGACCGTGGGCGGTCGCACGCGGAGCCTGCGTGGCTTCATGGGGGCGGAGTCGCCCATCGAGCTCGGCGCCGAGTTCATCGACAGCGAGCACGAAGACCTCCTGGCGCTCGTGAGCGAGCTCGGCCTGTCGGTCTTCGATGCGCGCCCGAGCGACGCGCCCGCGCTCGACACGGTCTATTGGGTCGGCGGGCGGCGCGTGAGCGAGCGCGAGATCGCGAAGGGGTTCGTGCCGCTCGCGCGGAAGGTCCTCGCGGCACGGGCGAGCCTGCAGGGCGATGCCATCACGTACCGCACGCCGCTCGGGGCCGAGGCGCTCGACCGCACGAGCCTCGCCGACTTCCTGGCCAGCTCGGGCGCGAGCGAGGCCACGCGTCGCGTGCTCGAGGCCGCGTACGTGACCGAGTACGGGATGGACCTCGAGCACCAGTCGGCGCTGAACCTCCTCATGGTGATGGAGCCCGACGACCTGCGCGAGGCGGACGCGTCCGCGGCGCTCTCGCTCTACGGGAGCTCGGACGAGCGCTGGAAGGTCGAGGGGGGCAACCAGCGGGTGTGCGAGGTGTTGGCCGAGCGCTATCGCGATCGGGTCCGGGTCGACCGCGTGCTGGTCGCGCTGCGGCAACGTCGCGGCGGGCACTACACGCTGAGCTTCGCGGACGGCAGCGAGGTGAGCGCGGCGCGCGTCATCCTGACCGTGCCGTTCTCGGTCCTGCGGTCGGTCGACCTCTCGGGGGTCGAGCTGCCCGCGCTGAAGCGTCGCGTCATCGCCGAGCTCGGCTACGGGACCAACGCGAAGCTCATCGTGCCGTTTTCGCGGCGGCCCTGGCTCGAGCGCGGCGAGGACGGGAGCCTCTACGCGGACGGCGCCGTGCAGTCGACCTGGGACCCGCACCTCAGGCGTCCCGGCGAGCGCGGGTTCCTCACGCGCTATGTCGGCGGGGCCGAGGGGATGGCTCTCGGTCAGGGGACGCCCGACGAACACGCGCGCGCGCTCGCAACCGCGCTGGACCCGGTGTGGTCGTTGGCCGAGCATCGGCTCGACGGTGCGGTACGCGCGCACTGGCCGAGCGACCCGTTCGCGCGCGGGAGCTACGCGGGCTATCACGTCGGCCAGTGGACCAGCCTCGGTGGGGCCGAGGCCGAGGCGGTGGGCGGGCTGCACTTCGCGGGGGAGCACACCAGCGCGGACTTCCAGGGGTTCATGGAGGGCGCGGTCGCGTCGGGCTATCGCGCGGCGCGCGAGATCCTGGACGGTGTGAGCGCTTCGTCGGCGCGCGTCTTTTCGGGTAGGATGGTGCGGTGAACGCACCGTATCGCGCCGTCATCGCCTCGAGTCTCTTCCTCACGCTTGCGACCTCGTGCCTCGGGCAGGAGGGCGACGCGGGTGCGACGCTCGACGCGCTCGAGACGCGCGAGGGGCCCGACGTCGGCGCCGACGCGCGCGACACGCGCGAGGGCGACACCGACACGACCGACGCGACCGACACGACCGATACGACCCTGCGCGACACGGGCGCGGTCGACGTCGACGCGAGCGACACGGC
>JAEUKJ010000598.1 GCA_016792665.1 Deltaproteobacteria bacterium
GGCGCGGCGGCGCCATCGAGGTCGCGCGCGGCGGCGGCGAGGTCGTCGAGGGTCTGCGCGATCTGCGCGGCGAGGGCCTCGTCCTCTTCGCGGTGGGCGCGCTCTTGCCAGGCCAGGATCTGGAGGTGGAGGCGCTCGACGCGGGCGACGAGGGTCTCGAGCTGGGCGTGGATGCTGTCGAGGTGCGCGATGGCGGTCGCGGAGTCGCGCCGCTCGAGCGGCAAGGCGCGCGCGACGAGGCGCTGGGCTTTCTTCGAGGCGACGGTCAAGGCCTCGTCGAAGCGCTGGACGAGGTGGCGCATGAAGGCGTCGCCGGCCTGTCCGAGGGCGCGCACCTTGTCGATCTCGCGCGCCAGGGTCTCGCCCAGGCGCTCGGCCCAGCGGGCGGTCGGCCGGCGCGACCAGAGGGAGAGCAAGAGTGCCGCGCCGAGGGCCCCGATCCCGAGCGCGGCCAGCACCATGAGCAAGGTCGACGAGGTCTTCCGCACGAAGTAGCCGTCGCTGGTCAGGCGCTCGGTGTGGCGCTGGGCCGGGGCGATGGCCGAGACGCGCCCGACCCCTTCACCGGCCTGGTGGAGGGTCTTCTCGACGCTGTCGTCGAGCAGCGCGCTGCGCGGGGCGAAGGCGCAGGTCGGGTCGCGGCGCGCGAGCAGGAGGTCCTCGGCGCTGGTGCGGGGCTGGCAGGCGCCGAGCCAGAGCGCGAGCGCGGGGATCGCAAGGAATGGGGAGCGTGGGAGCACGGGCGGAGCTTTGGCCGTTGCGGTCGAAAAAGCAACACACGTGTCTCTGGCGAGTGCGCTACGCTCTCGTCGGCGCCCCGCCCCGGGTCCGATGAGCAGGCGGCGGGCCCCGATCGGAGACGACGCGATGCACACGGACGACGAGGCCCGGCTCGAGGCGGTGCTCGAGGCATCATGGCGCGAGGCCGTGGATGAGCTCGAGGAGGCCGGCGCGGCGGTCGCGGCCGTCTCGAGGCCTGCGGTCCCACGCCCGTTTGCGGCCCTCTACGCGCGGGCGGTCGCGCTCGAGCGGCGGGAGGACGGGCCCGAGGGCGCGGCGCGGCGCTTCGTCCTCGAGCACTACCACGGGGTGCTCCTCTCCCAACGACGCGTGCAGGTCCTGGGGGGAGCCGGGCCGCAGGCGACGTTCCTCCATGCGCCGCTCGACCTCGCGCAGCTGCCGCGACTCGAGGCCGCCCTCACGGCGCTCTTCGCGTGCGTCGCGAGGGTGGGCGACCCGACGACGATCCTCGGCGCGGCCTCGCCGGCGGCCTTGATCGCCTTGCGGCCGACCCTCGCGGCACTGTTCGACGGCGCCTACTACGGGGGCTACGCGGCCCCGCTCTACACGAGTGATGCCGACCTGCGCTCGTTCGCGGCCGAGCACGCCGCGGGTGTCCCGGTGCCGACGGTCATCGACCGGCGCCTGACCGGCCCCTTCCTGCACGAGCTCACCCACTTCCAGCGCGACCGCGCCGCGCTGGAGCCGCCCTACCTCGATGAGTGCGTCGCGGCCCTCATCGGGTCGCGCGTGTGGCCGGGCCTGGTGTCGCCCCGCGACGGGCACGATGACGCGCTGGTCGGGGCCGGGTGGTTCACGCAGGTCGGCGAACACCTGGCCCTCGCGGCAGGCTTCGAGGCGCTCGTGAGGGCCCACGCGGGGCGCGTTGCTTGGGAGGCGGTCTTGCCGCAGCCGCTGGTCGCGGTCTTCGCGCGCCTCGGCTGGGAGCAGTACGTCGCAACCCGGCACCCGGCCTTCCTCGGCGAGGCGCAGCGTCCCGAGCCGTGGCTCAAGGCGCTCTGGCTCGCGGTCGCGGGGCGCCTCGATCCCGAGATGCCGCTGGCAGAGCTCGAGCGGATCGCATGGTCGGAGGTACCGGTGCCGCGGGTCGCCGCGGACCTGCGCGCGGACTTCGAGCGCCGCGCCGCGGAAGCGCTCGCGACGCGGGCCTACCTCACGCCGGAGGGCGCATGGCGGGTCGCGCGCGTGAGCGACGGGCTGGCGCGCCGCTCAGGGTCCATCACCTCGGATGTGGCGACGCGGAGCTGGGTGGCGACCGAGTCGGCCGCGGGTGCCCCAGCCCTGCGTTGGTGCGGCGGCCCGCTCTTCGAGCCGCGCGCACCCTCGGCCTGATCGATCCGGCTCGCCGGGGCGGCCCGATTACGGCACCTTCACGACGCAGATGGTCATGTCGTCGGCCTGCGCGACACCGCCCGAGTAGCGCACGATCCGGCTCTTGAGCGCGGCGACGATCTCGTCGGCGTTCTTGTCGCGATTGGCGCGCACGGTCGCGTCGAGGCGCTCCTGTCCGAAGGCCTCGCCGCTGCGGTCGGTGGTCTTGACCACCCCCATCGACGTGAAGATGACGATGTCCTCGGCGTTCAGGTCGACCTTCACGCTGTCGTAGTCCGCGCCCTCGACGATGCCGAGCCCGAGGCCCGGGGTCTCGATGACCTCGAACGCGTCGTGGCCCGCGCGCAGCATGCCCGACGGGCGGAAGCCGGCCGTGGCCACGCGCAGGGTCATCTCCTCGGGGTCGATGATCGCGTACGAGAAGACCGCGAAGCAGTCCATCTGCTCGCGCGCGATGAAGTCGTTGGTCAGCGCCAGCGCCACCGCGGGGTCGCTGACATTGCGCGCGAAGATGCGGAAGGCCGACCGCACCATCGAGAGGAACATCATCGACTCGAAGTTCGGGCGCTGCCCGAGGTTGCCGACGAGCAAGCCGACCGAGGTCCCGTCCACGTCGATGAAGTCGTAGTAGTTGCCGCCGACGCCGGCCGCCGGCAGGTACATGCTGGCGATCTCGATGCCGCGGATGCGCGGCACCTTCTTCGGGTAGAGCATGTGGATCATCGACTCGCGCAGACGCGCGCCGTCCTCGATCTCGCCGAGGGCCTTGCTGTCGCTCTCGACGCTGCCCTTGGCGAGGTAGGCGTCGATGTCGGCGACCAGCGCGTTCATGTCGGCGTAGCGCTTGTCGCGCCGATAGGCGGTCGCCTTGCCGATGATCTGGCCGAGCCCCTCGGGGACGGCGTCGGGCGAGAGGAGGCCCGACGGGGTGCGCCCGGAGATCATCTCGTAGAGACAGATGCCGATGGCGTAGATGTCGGTGCGGTGGTCGGTCTCGGAGAGGCCTTTGTTCTGCTCGGGGCTCATGTAGTACGGCGTGCCCATGACGCAGCCGTCCATGGTCACGCTCTTCCGGTTCTCGTCTTCGTCGTCCATGCCGGCGATGCCGAAGTCGATGATCGACACGGTGCCGTCGTCGCGCACGATGAAGTTGGCGGGCTTGATGTCGCGGTGGACGACGCCGCGCTCGTGCGCGTGGGCGAGGCCGAGGCAGCACTGGCGGATGATGTCCAGGGCGTCGCCCAGCGCCACGTGCTTGTCGCGCTCGAGCATGTCGTCGAGGCTCGTGCCGGGCACGAACTCCATCACGAAGTAGATCTGGCCGTCCTCGTTGCCGCACGAGATGGCGCGCGCGATGTTCGGGTGGTCGAGCATCTCGCAGATCTTGAACTCACGCAGGAAGCGCGCGGCGAGGGCGGGCTTGGCAGCGTGCTTTTCGCTCATCACCTTGATGGCGACGTCGCCGTCGCGGCGCCCGAAGCCCTTGTAGACGACGCCCATGCCGCCTTTGCCGAGGACGCCGCTGACCTTATAGGGGCCGAACGCGATCGGCAGACCCAAGGGGCTGAACCCGTCGCGTTGGACGGCCGCCTCGGGGGCGCGCTGGATGTCGCTCTCGAGCTCGTCCTCGTCGAAGATGACGGTGCCGCCGTCGCCGACTTTCGGGGCCTGGTGGGCTCGGAGCTTGGGTCGCTTCTCATCAGTCATGGCGCTCTCCGCGGAGTCTCGAGTGGGTCGAGGCGACGAAGTTACCTCAGCTCCGAGCGGCGGTCGACGGCGCGTCAGCGCGCATGTATCTTGCCCGGACTTTGCGTGAGATCGCCACGAGCCACCTGCCAGACGGCGCCCGACCCGGCGCGGTGGTGCACGTGCTCGACCTGGAGATCACCAACGACCTCGACGCCATCGACCTCGTCAACGAGCGCTTCAACGACTTCGCGGAGCAGTTCCAGGTGCCTGCGGCTGTCCGCCGCAGCTTCAACATCGCGCTCGACGACCTCATCAACAACGTCATCTCGTACGCCTACGACGACACCGCCCCCCATGTGATCGGGGTGGTCCTCCGCCTCGACCTCGAGGCTCTCGAGTGCGCCATC
>JAEUKJ010000645.1 GCA_016792665.1 Deltaproteobacteria bacterium
GGATCCGGCGAAGGTCAGGCGCACCGTGACCCCGGGGTGCGCGGCCTCGAAGGCGGCGGCCACGGTCTGGAAGGACTCGCGCAGTGAGGCCGCGGCGAAGACGTCGAGCGTGCGGGCCGCGTCGGCGGAGTCCTGGCAGGCCGGTGCACCGCCGAGGACCGCGAAGAAGGACGCCAGAAAGAGGAGGCCGCGCATGGCTCGTTTGTCGCGAACGCGCGGAGCGGTGTCAAGGCGGCGTGCCATCGGTGACAAGGGGACTTGTCATGCTCGAGTGCGCGATCCGAGGCGCTCGGGCCGCGCGGAAAGGCTTGGGACGGCTCGGGTTTCGGGGTAGGGTCGCGCGGTCGGGTCCTTCGCTCGGGTCGTCGCCGGTTCGGCGGCGCGCGGGCCCAGGGCAACGTCGGGGAGGCGGGCGATGCGACGCGTGATCTGCGGTGTCTTGATGGCGGTCGGGGTGGCGGCGTGCGGCGACGAGGAGGGCGCGAACGTTCGCGACACCGCCGACGCGAGCCTCGTCGACACGGGCGACGGGTCCAGCGCGGATACCGCTGTGGCGGACACGAACGCGGACGCGCAAGACCCCGATGCCGGCGACGCGGGCGAGGTGCGCGACGCGGGTGACGCGACCGACACGCGCGACACGCTTGACCCTGACGACACGAAGGATGCGAGCGAGACTGGCGACACCAGCGACACGGTCGAGCCCAGCGACACCGCCGAGACCAGGGACACGGCCGATGCACAGGGCGAGGTCGACACCGCCGTGCCCTGCGAGGGGCTCGCCGCGGGACATGCGCGGCACGTCGTCCTGTCCTATCCGTATACCGCCGCGGGCGGCAGCGCCAAGGCGTGGAAGGTCTTGGCACTCGAAGCCGACGGCTCGCTCGGTGCGGTGACCGACACCCTCACGATGGGGCGCGCGGTCCACGGCCGGGTCGCCTTCACGCCCGACGGTCGCCTCGGCTTCGCCCCGCAGGACAATGGCACCCTCGGCGTCTTCGCGTTCGACGCCCAGGGGCGCGCGAAGGTGCTCGCGGCCGAGCTCGACCCCGGGGTCTATGCAACGGCCGTCGCGGTCGATGGCGACAGACTCTTGTTGGTGAACCCGAACTGGGCCGAGAGCGGCGGCGGGGTGTACGCCGCGGCGCTCGACTGCGACGGCAACGTGGGCCCGGCGGCGCGCCTCTACACCGCGAAGAACGCGGTCGACGTGGCTGTGCGCGGCAACGGCGATCACCTCGTCGTGGCGCGTGCCGCGGGGGACACGACCTTCGGCCACCTCCACCAGCTCCGCGCCGGCAGCGGGGCGTGGACGCGCTTCGATAGCGTCGACCTCTTCGGACACGACGAGGCCATCCTCACCGCCATCGCCGTGATGGGCGACGAGCGCTTCGCCCTCGTGGCGCAGAACTCGGAGTTCTCCGCCGAGCCCAACGCGATCGGCGTCGCGCGCCTCGACGGCGCAGGTCTCCTCGCCGAGGACCCGGTCGAGGTGAACGACCCCGTCTCGTTGGTCGCGTCGCCCTACGGCGATGCGGCCCTGGTCGTGTCGGGCTACGGCAACGCCGTGCACATCCTCTCGTACGACCCCGCCGCCGTGACGCCGATCAAGGACCTCGGCGAGCCGGCCTACATCGTCTCGCGGCCTTCGCTGCCTGGCGATGCGGTGCTCGTCGGGGCGTCGCACCCGGGCCAGGTGCTGGTCGTCGAGAACGTCGCCGTGCGTCGCTTCCGCTTCGACCCCAAGGCGAAGCTCGTCGACCTCGGTCGCACCGCGGCGGGCTCGGGGACCGCGTCCATCCCCGGCTCTATCGGCGTCCAGCCCTGAACGGTCCGTATAGGCAGCCTGTCACCGCTGGCGTCTCCGGACACGACTCTGGCGTGAGCGGCTAAGGCGCCGCCGGCTGCCGACCTGCAAGCTCCAACCATCGCGCCGCTCTCCTTCCCCGGCGCGCTGGAGCTCGCCATGTCGTCACCTGCCCTCTCCCCCGCGTCCTCGTCGCCCGACCTCCGCGTCGCCGGTGTGCTCGTCGTCCTCGGCGCGCTGGGCTTCGTCGTCGTCTTCTCGGTGCTGGCCGGCACCTTCGGCTATCCCGACGTGCTCGACCGCCCGGCCGCCGAGGTGTTGCCCGCGCTCATCGCGGGCGGTGCCTCGCTCAAGGCGTGGTGGATCACCTATGCCATCCTGCCGCTCTTCATCTCGGCCGCGGCGCTGCTCGCGCATCGGCACCTGCACGCCAGGCCTTCGGCCTCGATGGCCCCAGGGCAGCCTGGCTCCGCCAGGCCTTCGGCGGGGATCATCACGGCGACCGGGGTCGGCGCCGGCCTCGCGATGGCGTTGGGGCTCGTGCGTTGGTCGACGCTGCAGTGGTCGCTCGGCGAGTCGTGGCTCGCCGACGCGAGTGCGCGCACCGCGATCGAGGCGGTCTCCGACGCCGCCAACCGCATGCTCGGCAACGGCTTCGGCGAGGTCGTCGGCGAGACCCTCTTGGGGCTCTGGCTCGTCGGCGTCGCGCGCCTCGCTCACGTCCGCGTCGTTCGCTACGGCACCTTGGTCGTCGGCGCGCTGATGATCGTCGGTGCGTGGCGCTTCGCGGTGCCGGCCCTCGAGGCGGTGACCGAGGCCACCAACCTCGCCCTGCCGGTCGGCCTCGTCGCCCTCGGCCTCACCTGGACCGCCATGCATCGCCCGCGCGTCGCAGCGCTTGCCACCGCTGTCGCGACCGCTCTCGCGTTGGTCACCGGTGCGCCGTCGAGCCGCGCCGCCGACCCCGAGCCGGCCACGCGCGAGGTCATCCTGCACGGCTTCCGCGCCCCGTCGATGGGGGTCGAGCTGCGCGAGGACTGGATCGGCTTCCACGTCGGCGTGTACCCGACGATCCTCGACAAGGGCGCCGACGGGAAGGGCCGCACGACCTGGTTCGCGAAGACCGGGGTGACCTTCTATCCGTTCCAGCTCGACCTCGGCTCGGGCCGCCCCTCGGGCCTCTACGTCGGCATCGCGCTCATGCAGGGCCTCGGCAACGCGTGGGACGCCAGCAAGTCCGCGACCTCGGGGGCGGGCGGCTTCTTCGACCTCGGCTTCCGCTGGGCCGCGTTCAAGGGCTTCGACCTGCGTCTCGGCGCGGGCGCGTTGGTCGGCTTCGATGGGCGCACGGCGTTCAACTTCACGCCTGGCTTCTCGTGGGGTATCCCCTTCTGAGTCGCCGGTCCGCGTCGTCCTCGGGAAGCCTGGCTCTGCCGGGCTTTCTGCGTTTCGTCCGATGGTCGCGCCGCCTCGCTCGCTAGGTCATCCCGCGTGCCTGGAACTCGCCCGGCGTCAGGCCGGTCCACCGCTTGAATGCCTTGAAGAAGGCAGGGGGCTCGGTGAACCCGATGAGGTAGGCGACCTCGCTCGCGGTCAGCGTGCCGCGCGCCAGGTAGCGCTTGGCGAACTCGGTGCGGACCTCGGCGACGAGGTCGTTGTAGCTCGTCTGCTCTTCCGAGAGTCGGCGCTGGAGGCTCCGCGCGCTCATGCCGAGGCGCTTCGCGAGGGTCTCGATGCCGCTGTCGCCGCCGTCCATCGCAGCGATCAGTGCCTTTCGCACCTGCACGGTGATGCTCGTCGCGGCGCCGAGCTTCTCGATCATCTTGCGGCACTCGACATCGAAGTAGTCCCGAAGTCGCGAGTTGAAGGTCGTGACCTCGACCTCGCGCAGGCCCGCCGGGTAGACGAGCTCGTACCTGCTGCTGCCGAAGCGCGGTGCGACACCGTAGAACGCGACGTACTCGGCGACCTCGCGCGGCGCGGCGTGCCGCAGTCGGACCTCGATGGGGCGCGGCGGCGACTTCCCGAGCTGACGAATCGCCAGCTCCATGTTGGCCACGTGGTAGTCCATGGCCGCGCGATAGCCGGGGTCGTCGAGGTCTCCGGGCCAGGGCAGCCAGGTGATCACCGCCGAAGGCCTGGCGGAGCCAGGCTGCCCTCGGATAGTCACCGCCGAAGGCCTGGCGGAGCCAGGCTGCCCTTGGCCAATCACGGCCGAAGGCCTGGCAGAGCCAGGCTGCCCTCGGATAGTCATCGCCGAAGACCTAGCGTCGCCCGTCCGGACGTCGTCGACCTCCATCTCGTAGGTCGCACCGACCGTGTACAGCCGGCTGTAGTGCCGGGTCCGATCGAAGGCCTCGCCAAGCGAGTGGCAGCTCATCGCGAGGAACCCGAAGATCTCGTTGTCCTCCTGGCGGAAGTGCGAGGCGACGCGCAGGGGGAAGGTCTCGCCGAACTGCGCCACCGCACGTCGCCACACCTCGAAGTAGCGCTCGACGGGGATGTGATCGTCGCCGGCGGGCGGCGCATCGGGATCCACACCGCTGCCGAGGAGCAACGGCCTTGGATCCGCCCCCGACACTCGCGCGACGTGGCCCACGAGAAACGCGACGACGCCACTGATCGTGTGCATGGCTTTGGGCCATATCACACGACCGGTGGCGTTGCGAGCGCCCGAGCCTGGGCTCGAACCCTCAGTCGGCGCGGCGCCCGAGGGCCGCGACGGCGTCGGCCGTGATGCGCAATCCGTCCTCGAGAGCGGTCGGCTCGAGGCCGAAGCGCGCGGCGAACTTCGCATGCGAGACGAGGTAGGGCCGGTCCCATTGGAACGCCATCTCGGCCAGCTCGCGCACCTGCCGATCGAAGAGGCCCGAGAGCCTCACGATCCAGGTCGGAATGCGCGTGAGGCGAGGTCGCCCATGCCCGAGCGCGGCGACCTTCGCGACCAGCGTGCGCAGCGACACGGCCGGCGCCGACGGCACGTGCCACACCTGGCCCCATGCGTCGTCGGAGGTCGCGACTCGCACCAGGGCGCGAGCCACGTCGGGGACGAACGAGAAGGTGTGCGGTGCGTCGAGGGCGCCCGGCAGGAACACGCGGTGGCCGGCCAACACGCGCGCGATGAGCGCGGTGTTCACCATCGCGTTGTCGATGCCGGGACCGTAGAGATCGGCGGCCCGCACGACCGCGACCGGGACCGAGGCGTTCAGGAACTGGTCGGCGATCTCGGCGCGCAGGCGCTGCTTGGGGCCCGCGGGTCGCGGCGCCGTGTCCTCGGTGAGGACGCCATCGTGCGGACCGTAGGCGTAGAGGTTGTCCGCGAACACGACCCGCGCACCCGCGGCGGTGGCGCCCGCGAGCACGCCGCGGGTCATGCGCGGGAACTCCGTGTGCCAGGTCGCGTGTGGGCCACCGAAGCACGCGTGGACGACGCTCGCGCCCGCGCAGAGGTCGACGGCCGCGGCGACGTCGCCGATATCGCCGGAGACGTGACCGCGCCGTGGACTGCGTGTGACGCAGCGCACGCGCACCCCGGTCGCTTCGAGGGCGCGCACGAGGTGGGTGCCGATCTGACCGCTCGCGCCGATGACGACATGCAGCGGCGCGCTCATCACCAACCCCCGAGGAAGGCCGCGAGCACGACCACGGCGATGGTGTCGACCAGCGCCGAGACCCGGAGTCCGGGGTAGGTCTTGCGGTGTAGGACGGCGGTCACGACGAAGATGGCCTTGCCGACACCGATCAACACCGCGGTGGGCACGCGCAGGTGGGGGTCGAGGCCGGCCCAGATCATGAGCGCCCCCTGGACGGCGATGGCGAGGCCAGCCTGGCGGGCATAGAGGAGGGCCGGGCCATCGGCATCGATCTTGTTGAAGCGCGATGTGTACCACTTCGGGAAGAGGAGCTGCAGCGCGAGGAGCGAGGTCACGCCGCCGAAGGCGAAGAGCCAGAGGTCGATGTGGTCGGTGATCATGCGCTCACTGCCCCATCAGGCCGAGCTGCATCATGGTCCCGTAGTTGTCGTAGAACTCGTCGATTTGATCGATGAGCCCGTCCTTGAACGTGAGGACCGCGACCCAGTCCTGCTCGAACGAGGCGCCGGTCGGCGGGATCTCCATGCCGTCGATGGTGAGCGGCCCGTCCATGGTGGCGCGGGTGTGGATGCGCGCGACGAGGCGGTCGCCGGCGCCGAAGGCCTCGACGAGCTCGAGGTGGTAGTCCGGGAAGGTGACGAAGAGCGACTCGATCCCGGCGCGCAGCGCGGCCGAGCCGACGAGTGGCTCATCGAGGTCGGGCGAGGTGCGGACCGCGTCGGGCGTGTGGAGCGACTGCCACGTCGCCCAGTCTTCGCTGTTGTTGGCGGCGATGCGGCGTCGGACGACCGCGACGTGGTCTTCGACGGTGTCGGTCTGGGGGGCTTTGCTGTCGCAGGCGAGGGTGGTCATGCCGAGGCCGAGGACGACGAGGCGGGTGAAGGTCGGGGACATGGGCTGCTCCTGAGAGGTCGGGGTTGCCGAGCGGCCCTCGTGAGCCGCTTCGAGAGCCCACCTTCGCAGCCCCCGTCGCCCGACGCAGTGACCCGCGACGACAGAAGACTGTCCACGCGCGCCAACGCGTTCACGGCCTGTGAACGCGCGCGCGACCCATGCGAAGGCCCCGGCCGATGGCCGCCCCGCGTCCTACCCTGCAGGGCTCAGCCCCAGGGCTCAGAGGTCGATCGACGTGTCCCGATCGGCCAGGCACGTGAACGTGCGCGAGCACTGGCGCCCGTCGCCGCACGGCAGGACGCCCGCGTCGATGGCACCCTGGGCGCCCTCGAGCGAGGTCAGCGTCACGACGAGCTCGTTCCTCGCGTCACCATCGGCCGAGCACGGCGCCACCCAGGTCGCGGCCAGGGTCGCGCTCTCGGTGCAGCGCTCGGTCGTGAACGTCGCGCGCCCATTCGGCCCGAGCACCTTCACGTTCACACACGCGTGAGTCGCCTCGCGCGGCAGGGCGGCCTCGAGCCCGATGTCGACCGAGCCCGACGCGATCTTCGGGATGAACAGGAGGTCGAAGCGCACCGGCTCGGCCCCGCAGCTCGTCGTCGCGACACACGGCGCCTCGGCCGTGCACGGGCTCTGGAGGCGATGGGTGAGGTCCTCGCCGTCGGCCCCGTACAGCTTGGACGCGACGACCTCGATCGCGGCCACGGCGTCGCCGTCGCACGCCGAGGCAACGCGCAGCGCGGGCGCCGGTGCCCCACAGACGTCCTGGCGCACGACCTCGCCGTCGATGCGCGTCCGCACCTCGAAGCAGGCCGACGCAATCGCCGGCGGCAGGATCGGCGCGACCTCGACCGCGACCACGGGTGCCGGAGCCGCATCGCAGCCGAGCATCGTGACGGTGGCCGCAAGACCTGCGAAGGCCAGGCGAGCGGCGAGGGTGAACGCGGGGGCGCTCATGATCGGGGGCTCCGAGTGTGTTGTCTGTCGGCGACCCGCAACGGCGCACCGACGTTCGCGACACCCTGAGGGACCCCGACACCCGGGTCAACGTTCGAGCCCCTTTCCGCGCGCGGCCGCGTGTCGACGCGCTTGCAGCGGCCTACAGCTCATGTACGGTGCCGACCCATGGCCGTCTCACAGACCTCCTCCTCTTCCGGTGGCGAGGCGCCCGTCGGGCATCCGCGCGGGCTCTCCACCCTGTTCTTCACCGAGATGTGGGAGCGCTTCAGCTTCTACGGCATGCGCGCGATCTTCGTGCCCTTCATGGGGATGGCGATCGGCGAAGGGGGGCTCGGCTACAACGAGAGCCAGTCCGGCTCGGTGCTCGCCCTCTACATGTCCGCCGTCTACATGATGGCGCTCCCCGGTGGCTGGGTCGCCGACAAGTACCTCGGCCAGAAGCGCGCCGTCATGGTCGGCGGCCTCATCATCATGCTCGGCCACATCTTGTTGGCCATCCCGGCCAACGCCTCCTTCTTCGCGGGGCTCGCCTGCCTCGTCATCGGCACGGGCTTCCTCAAGCCCAACGTCAGCTCGATGGTGGGCCAGCTCTACGCCAAGGGCGACCCGCGCCGCGACGGCGGCTTCTCCATCTTCTACATGGGCATCAACATCGGCGCCTTCGCCTCGCCGATCGTCTGCGGCTGGCTCGCTCGCAATGACGGCTTCAAGGAGTTCCTCGGCGGCCTCGGCATCTCGCCGCACTACTCGTGGCACATCGCGTTCGGCGCCGCCGCGGTCGGCATGGCCATCGGGCTCACCCAGTTCTGGGTCGGCCGCCAGAACCTCGCTGGCGTCGGCGAGCCCCCGAAGGACCTTTCCGAGCGCGAGCGCGCCAACAACCGCAAGATCCTCTTCGCCATCATCGGCGCCCTCGTCCTCTTCCCGACGATCCTCGCGCTCATCGACGCCTACGCCTTCACCCTCACCAAAGAGGTCATCTCCAACATCTTTGGTGTGCTCCTGCTCTCCGTCTTCATCTTGACCTTCGTCATGCTCTACGCGCGCGCCCAGACCGAAAAGGAGAAGAAGGGCATCCTCGCCATGATCGCGCTCGCCATCGGGTGCATCGCCTTCTTCGCGCTGTTCGAACAGGCAGCCGGTGTCATGAACGCCTTCGCGGACAAGCGCACCGAGACCGTCGCGTTCGGCAATCCGTTCCCGGCCGAGTGGTTCCAGTCGGTGAACTCGGTCTTCATCATGCTGCTCTCGCCACTCTTCGCGTGGCTCTTCACCTGGGTCATCCAGAAGAAGCTGGCCTTCAACGACATCCGCAAGTTCGCGGTGGCGCTCGTCTTCATGGCGTTGGCCTTCGTCGTCATGTTGCCCGCCGCGGGCGCTACCGGGGTCAGCCCCTGGTACCTCGTCGGCTTCTACTTCTTCTCGACCGTGGCCGAGCTCTTCCTCTCGCCCGTCGGCCTCTCGAGCATGAGCAAGCTCGCGCCGCCGTCCGCGGCCGGCCTCGTCATGGGCGTCTGGTTCCTCTCGACCTCGAACGGCGACTGGCTGGCCGGCAAGGCCCACGCCATGACGGGTGAGATCAGCGATACGAGCCTCTTCGAGATCGTCATCATCGGTGGCCTCGTGGTCGCGGCGCTCATGTTCGCGGCGGGCTGGTACTTCACCCACAAGGTCCCGCTCGAGTCGCTGCACCAGGGCCAGGACGTCGAGGTCGGCAGCGACGGCTCGCTGGCCGTGGCCGCCTCGCAGAGCACCCAGGTCACCGGCAACGGCATCGCGGGCTTCGCCACCTCGGTGGCCCTCTGGCCGGTCTCGCTGACCGACCCGCAGCTCGGCCTCGCCATCTGCGCCATCCTCGGCCCCTCGGTCATCTTCCTCGGCTTGAAGGGCTATAACGAGTGCAAGGCCGGCGGAAAGCCGCTCCCCGGCGGCGGTCGCACGCCCGAGGTCGGTGGGCTGAACTTCACGCTCATCACCCTGCCGATTACCCTCGGCGCCGTCGCCTACGCGCTCGTGAAGGTCCTCTGATCCGACGCGGCAGGTCTGGCTCCTCCAGACCTCCTCGGTCGCTCCCCCGCCGGAGTACGCCATGCATCATGACGTGAAGGTCGAGCGCCCCGCGGGCGCGGACCCATCGCTCTGGAACCCAGACCTCGCCGCGACCATCCCCTCGCAGCGGACCTGGGGCACTTGGAACATCGCGGCACTATGGGTCGGGATGGCGGTGTGCATCCCGACCTACACGCTGGCCGCGGGCCTCCTCTCGTCGGGCATGTCATGGTGGACGGCGGTCCTCACCGTCGGCCTCGGCAACATCATCGTGCTCGTGCCGATGATCCTCAACGCGCACCCCGGCGCGAAGTACGGCGTGCCCTTCCCGGTCCTCGCGCGCAGCTCCTTCGGGGTGCGCGGCGCGAATGTGCCAGCGGTCCTCCGCGCGCTGGTCGCCTGCGGCTGGTTCGGCATCCAGACGTGGCTCGGCGGGCAAGCCGTCTACGAGCTCTTGCGCGTCTTTTGGCCCGAGCTCGCCCAGGCCCCGCACCTCGGCGACTTCTTCGGCATCAACCTCGCCCAGCTCATCGCGTTCCTGGGCTTCTGGGCGCTCAACATGCTGTTCGTCGTGCGCGGCATGGAGTCGATCAAGTTCCTCGAGACCTGGTCGGCCCCGGTCTTGATCGCCATCGGGTTGGCTCTCCTGGCCTGGGGCTTTGGCACGGGTGGCGGTCCCGCGCGCGTGCTCGAGGCCTCCGACCAGTTCACGCGCCCCGCTATCTCCGCCTATCTCGACGGCTCGAACGCCATCGGGACCGTCGCGGTGGTCACGGTCGACGGCGCTCCGAAGGCGACCGAGATGCGCGTCGTCAAGCTGCCGCCGACCGCGAAGAAGGATGACGTGCGCGCGGCCCTCGACGCCCAGCCCTGGCGTCCCCTGGCGACGCAGGTCACCTTCGAGAACGCCGCCCTGGCCGAGCGCCTCGTCCTCGAGGTGCGCTCGCCCACGAAGATGGCGGGCAGCATCGCCGAGGCGCCGCTCGTGCTCGACCACCCGCCCGCGTCCGGCTTCTCGCTCGGCACGCTGCTGGTCGGGCTCACGGCGATGGTCGGCTTCTGGGCGACGCTGTCCCTCAACATCCCCGACTTCACGCGCTTCGCGAAGTCGCAGAAGGATCAAATCAAGGGCCAGGCCATCGGCCTGCCGCCGACGATGCTCCTCTATTCGTTCATCGGCGTCGCGGTCACGGCCGCCTCGTTGCTCGTGTTCCCCGATGTGCTCGTGCAGGGGGATGCGCCCTGGGATCCCGTCGCCCTCATCGCGCGCTTCGACAACCCCGTCGTCGTCGTCATCGCGATGTTCGCCCTGGCCATTGCCACACTCACGACCAATATCGCCGCGAATGTCGTCAGCCCCGCCAACGATTTTGCCAATCTCGCGCCGAGTCGCATCTCGTTCAAGACCGGCGGCATCATCACGGGCGTCATCGGCGTGGTCATCATGCCGTGGAAGCTCTTGGCGTCGGTCGGCGACTACCTCTTCGTGTGGCTCGTCGGCTACTCGGCGCTGCTCGGCCCCATCGGCGGCATCATGATCGCCGACTACTTCATCGTGCGCCGGAAGGAGCTCGCCGTCGACGAGCTCTACATGCGCGGCGGTCGCTACGAGTTCGACCGCGGGATCAACTGGCGCGCGATGGGCATCCTGCTCGTCTCCGTCGCGCCCAACCTGCCGGGCTTCCTGGCCGCGGCCGGCGTGGTCGACCCCACCAGCGTCCCGGCGATCTTCCACACGATCTACACCTATGCGTGGTTCGTCGGCTTCGGGCTGGGCTTCGGCCTCTACGCGCTGATGGGCGACCCCAAGGCCCGCGCCGCGCACGCCACCTGACACGCGTCTATGGCGACGAGCGCGAGGTCATCGACCTCGGATTGTGCAAGGCCACCTGCGTTGTGCCGCCCGCGGTGTCCGAATTCCGTCCATGAGATGTCCGCCCCGCACCCGCCTGGCGCACGGGTTCGCGATTGACGCGAGTGCGCGCCGCCGACCACATTCGGCGCATGAACGAAACATCATCGCCCCGCGCCATGGCGCTCCTGTTCGCGGGGGTCTTCGTTGCCCTCGGTGCCTGCGGCGGTGCCTCGGACGCGCGCGACTCCAGCGCCCTCGACACGCTCCAGGGGGACACCGACGCCGAGGCTGACGCCGACACGGCGGACACGGACCCCGCCGACACCCATGCCGGCGACACCAGCGAGCGCGACACCCTCGACGGCGACGACCGCGACACCGAGCGCGACAGCGACGACCGCGACACCGAGCGCGACAGCGACCTCCCGGAGGACACCTCCGACGTCGCCGACGTGCCCACGGACATCGCCGACGTGCCCTCCGACGCGGACGCGCCCACGGACATCGCCGACGTGGCCCTCGACACGACGCCCCCGAATGGTCCACCGACCGTCGGGGACGTGACCCTGACCAGCTCCGAGGCCCGGCCGACCCTGCACGCGACGCTCACCTGCGCGGCCATCGACGTCGCCGATCCCGACGGCGATCCGCTGACCCTCACGTACGCATGGTACGTCTCCGACCGCCTCCTCGAGGGCGAGACCGCGACGACCTTGGCCGGCGCCTTCCACCGCGGTGACCGCGTGTCCTGCCGCGTCGTCGTCAGCGACGGCCACGATGCGGTCGTGCGCGACGCGACGCCCATCGACATCCTCTCGGCCGTCCCCTCGGTCGCCTCGGTCGCGGTCCTCGGCGCCTCGATCTGCGCCCCGTTCACCTGCGAGGTCACCGGTGCCAACGACGACGACGGCGACCCGGTCACGATCGACTATCGCTGGACCGTCGACGACGTCGAGGTCTCCGACCTCGGACCCACCCTCAACCAACCCCTCGAGGTTGGCGCGCGCGTGTCCTGCGCCGCGACCCCGCGCGACGGCACCTTCGACGACGCGGTCCCAGTCGTCGGCCAGGAGGTCACCTCCGAGCCGGTGCTCGCGTTCGACGAGGCCCCGACCCTCACCGTCGCGCTCACCCCGCACGCACGCGCGGGTGACCTCTTGACCTGCACCGTCGACGCCCAGGACGACTGCGGCCCGGTCGCGTCGACGGAAATCACCTGGACCGTCAACGACCTCCCGGTCGCAGGCAGCGATGCGACGTTGCCGACCGCGGGCCTCCACACCGGCGACCGCATCGCCTGCCACGCCGTGACCAGCGATGGTGCCCAGGTCACCAGCGCGGCCTCGGACGCGGTCGCGATCGCCTCGAGCCGCATGACCTTGCGCGCCGATATCGCCAACGGCCTGGCCGGCTATGCCGTCGCCATCATCGACGATCTCGACGGCGACGAATATGCCGAGATTGCCATCGGCGCGCCAAATACGACCTTCGGCACGGCCGTCCAGGCCGGCGCTGTCTATCTCGTCAACGGGCGCGACGACGTCGACCTCCTGAACCTGCGCGAGGTCATCGACGAGACCGCGGGCCACTTCATCGCTGGCGATCGCGGTGGCTTCGACGTGCAGCTCATGGCCTGCGGCCCGGCCTTCTACGTCGGCGGCTGCCCCAAGCTGCGCGACGTCGGCGAGATGACGGCCGACATCGAAGGTCCGCGCGGGGCCGGCCTCGGCTTCGCGCTCGGGTATGCGGGCGACCTCGACGGCGACGGCGTCGGCGACCTGGTCGTGAGCTCGCCCTACGAGATCGTCGGCGAGATCTGGGGCGGCCGCACTTACGTTCTCTCCGGCACGACGCTCTACGGTCGCCCCCTCGAAGACGCGACGCTCGGCATCCGCGGCTTCCCCTTCGACGGCGAGTGCGGACGGCGCCGCGGCCTCGACCTCAAGATGTCCTCGGAGTTCGTCGCCAAGGCGGCCAACGGTGACCTCTCAGGGTATCGCGTCGCGGGCGTCGGCGACGTCAACGGCGACGGCCTCGGCGACTACGCGGTGTCGGCTCCGAACCACGGCGACCGCGACGAGGGCACGGTCTATGTCGTCTTCGGGCGCACCGATCGCCGCGGCGTCACCGGCAATGACCTCTTCCAGCGCGGCTGCGAGGCGGTCGACGTGCTCACCATGGGCCCCGAGAGCGGCGTCGCGGGCTTCGCTGCGTACGGTCCCGACTTCCCGCCGGCCAACGCGTTTCCCATTCGGTGGGGCAAGCAGCTCGCGCCGGCCGGCGACTTCAACGGCGACGGCTTCGACGACACGCTGGTCCCGAGCCCCGGCCTCGGCGCGACCAACTCGGCCTTCATCATCTTTGGTGGCCCACACCCGATGCCGATGCCGCTGCAGGGCGGCACGCTCACGACCCGCTGGGAGGTCTACCTCGGCGACTTCCAATACATCAACGGGCAGAGCCGCGGTCGCTTCGGCATCGGCCTGCCGTCTGGCGGCGGCGGCGACGTCAACGGCGACGGCTATGACGACCTCGCCTTCTTCGCCTTCGACTTCGACCACACCACCTTCATGAACGTGCTCTACGGGCGACCGAGCGACGACGACGGCGTCCTCCGCACGCAGGAGTCGTTCGACGGCTCGGGGCGCGGCTTCGCGGTCGGTGGCTCGGTCGACATGAGCTCCGAGAACGGCACCATCCGCATCGTCGGCGACCTGAACGGCGACGGCTACGACGACGTCGCGATGGGCTCGCCGACCCACCTCACGCCGGATGCTGGCGGCGTCTTCGTGGTCTTCGGCGGCCCCTCGGGGCGGCCCGCGCCGACGCTCGCCGGGCTGCGGCAAGGGCAGGGCGGCTACACCCTCGAAGGCACGGTCGCGGGCACGCAGTTCGGCTGGGCCCTGGACGGCGGCGACGTCGACGGCGACGGGTTGGACGACCTCGTCATCGGTGCCCCGCGTGCGGCGGGTCCGGCGGGTGAGACCAATGCCGGCCAGGTGATCGTCGAGTTCGGTCGGAACTACTCGGGCGCCATCTCGCAGTACGGCGGCCCGGGAGCGGATCTCCTCACCGGGACCTCGGCCGCGGAGTCGCTCATCGGTGGGCGCGGCGACGATACGTTGATCGGCGGCGGCGGGGCCGACGTGCTCTCGGGCGGGGCGGGCAACGACGTGCTGGTCGTGGCGGACGCCGACTTCCGCCGCGTGCGCGGAGGCGCCGGCGAGGACACGTTGGTGCTCGGGCCCCAGGTGCCGAGCCTCGACCTCACCGGCCTCGCGCGTGGCAAGGTGCGCGAGATCGAGCGCCTCACCCTCGAGGGGCAGTCGCTGGCACTCTCGAAGCTCGCGATCGCGCGCCTCTCCGACACGAGCAACCGCCTGAAGGTGCGCGGCAGCGGCACGATCTCGACGGTCTCGGGCGATCACTGGCGCTTCGTCGGGCGCGTCACCGAGCCCGAGGGCGACTACCTCCGCCTCGTCGACGGCGAGGTCGAGCTCTGGATCGGGTCCGGTCTCGAGACCCGGATCCCGCCGACCGTGCTCGAGGGCGATCGCCATATCCCGGAGAACGCGCCGCTCGGCGCGGTCGTGTCGGTGCTCGGTGCGGTCGACCCCGATGGCCTGGCCTCGGGACTTCATTGGGTGATGACCGACGACACGAGCGAGGCCTTCAGCCTCGACGCGGACGACGGCGAGCTGCGCGTGCTGCAGCCCGAAGCCCTCGATTTCGAGACGGTCGTGGATGACTGGAGCATCGAGGTCATGGTCACCGACGAGGACGGGCTCGTGACCATCGGGACCTTCACGATCATCCTCGACGACCGACCCGAGCCGCCCGTCTTCGTGACGACCGCGCCGCGCTGGAGCGCCGAAGAGGACGCCGTCGGCAACATCGGCAGCGTGGTCGCGGTCGACCAGGACCTCGACGACGTCGTGACTTACGAGCTGGCGAGCGACCCGAGCGGCCTCTTCGTGGTCGACGCCACGAGTGGCAAGGTCGGACTGAAGGAAGGTGCCGGCCTCGACTTCGAGAGTGCCACGAGCCACGACCTGCGTATCACTGCGCGCGACTCGGCCGGCCTCACCGCCGAGGTCACGGCGCACCTCGAGGTCCTCGATCGCGAGGTCCTCGAGCGGCACGCGCGCGTGACCTTCGACGTCCGGGACTGGTCGATCTGGGAGGACGGAGAGTCCAACTACTTCGATGGCTTCCAGATCGAGGGCATGACCGACGAGCAGGTCGCGACCGAGTGCGTCGAGCAGCTCCCCGGCGACCAGAGTCACTCCGAGACGTGGAACGCGCAGTTCCCCAGTGTGCTCGGCGCGCTGACCTCGATCCCCGTGCGCTTCGATGCGCGCTACCTCGGCAAGATCTGCACGCAGAACTCGCTGAAATATGACGCTGGCACTTTCAACGCGACGGTCCCGGTCGACATCGACCTGACCTTCCCCGACGAGGTCCGCCCGGGCCAGCTCATCACCATCGGCTCGACCGCGACCCCGACGTTCCAGGGCGCGGCGCTGTGGGGCAAGACCACCGGCATCGAGATGCGCTGGAAGCTGCAGTTCGTGAACTTCGGGGTCTACCTGGCCATGTGCGAGACGCTGTTCACGAACACCTGCAAGGTCGCCATCGACAAGCAGGGGCTCAACGGGACCTTCAGCGACCGCTTCGGCGCGCTCCCCAAGGCGTGGACCGCGGGCCAGCTCGTCGACGAGGCCGACCCCTCGCGCTGGGTGCTGACCGTGGGCGAGCCAGTGAAGCTCGACCGCCTCGACTTCCTCATCAACTGGGACAGCTACGTGAGCTCGGCGCTGCGGAACCTCGGCCTGCCGAGCAACCGCGGGCGCATCGAGTCGGAGCTCCCGGGCGCAGCCGGTGCCCCCGGGCAGGACATCACCATCCGCTTCGACTACATCATCATGAAGACCGACGTCGGCTTCCAGGCCGAGAACTCCTGGGTCTTCTGGCTCGAGTATCGCGGCGTCGACGCGCTCCTCACCTTCGAGGACGGCAGCACCGCGAGCTTCCGGGTCGGTACCCCTTTCGAGGTGCGTGTGCCCGCGGCCGGCGACAAGAACGGCGACGGTCGCGTCGACGTGTCCATCGCGTTCTCGCTCGACAGCGAGTTCAACAACATCTGGGACCATCGCGAGAACGCCGGCTACATCTACACCGGCGGCTTCGGGCGGCTGCGCGCCTTGTGGCCGGATGGGTCCATCGTCGGGCAGCGCGAGGTCGGCCCGGCCATGGACCACTTCTGCGCCCCCAAGGGCCGCGGCGATCCGTTCACGCCGCTGAAGTGCTACGTGTCGCACGGGGCCGAGCAACACACCTTCAAGCCGACCGGCTTCTCGACCCCGAAGATCCTCGGCGGCTTCGACCTCACGCCCTGAGTCCCGTGCCGCGTGCCGCCTCGCAGGCTGTCCGGCAGGCCCTCGAAGCCCTCGGATGCAGAACGCATTTAAGCGCGCGCGGCGAGGGCACGTTGACCCCGTGGCACACTGTCGCCCGAGGTGGACATGTCCGTTGCGCTCGCCCTCGAACCTGCCCAAGGCCCCCGACTGTCCGCCCCTCTGGCGCTGCCGTGCGGCGTGACGCTGCCCAATCGCATCGCCAAGTCGGCGTTGAGCGAGCAGCTCGCCGACACGCACAACCGCCCCACCGAGGAGCTCATCCGCCTCTACGAGCGTTGGGCCGCAGGCGGGACGGGCCTCCTCATCACCGGCAACGTGATGGTGAACGAGGCCCTCGAAGAGCCGAGGAACGTCGTCATCCAGGACGACAGCGATCTCGCCATGCTCACGCGCTGGGCGACCGTCGCCCAGGCCCAGGGCAGCCACTGCTGGGTGCAGATCTCCCACCCCGGACGCCAGACGATCCGCACCCTGTCGGGCAGCCCGGTGGCCCCGTCGGCGGTGCGCATGAAGTTCGGACGCGGCGTCCTCTACGCGAAGCCGCGCGCCCTGAAGGACGAGGAGATCGAGTCGCTCATCGCCGCGTTCGCGCGCACCGCCAGCATCTGCAAGCAGGCCGGCTTCAAGGGCATCCAGCTGCATGCCGCCCACGGCTATCTCGTCAGTGCCTTCCTCTCGCCGATGACCAACCAGCGCACCGATCGCTGGGGCGGCTCGTTCGAGGGGCGCGTGCGATTCCTCGTCGAGATCCTGCGCGCCACGCGCCGCGCCGTCGGCCCCGACTATCCCATCGGCGTGAAGCTCAACTCGGCGGACTTCCAGCGCGGTGGCTTCACCGAGGAGGAGTCGCTCGAGACCCTGCGCGTGCTCGAGCGCGAGGGCGTGGACCTCGTCGAGATCTCGGGCGGGAGCTACGAGAACACCGTCATGATGGGCAGCGACGTCGCCGTGCGCGAGAGCACCAAGGCGCGCGAGGCGTACTTCCTGGCCTACGCCGAGAAGGCGCGCGCGGTGTCGAAGGTGCCGCTCCTGCTCACGGGTGGGTTCCGGTCGCTGGCCGGGATGCAGGCCGCGCTCGACGATGGGGCCGTGGACATGGTCGGCCTCGGGCGCCCGCTGTGTGTCGAGCCCGACCTGTCGAAGCGCCTCCTCGATGGGACCGCGGCGCCGGTCCCGATCCCGCCGAAGAAGGTCGGGGTCCGCGAGTTCGACGCGGTGCTCGAGGTCTTCTGGTACACGCAGCAGCTCCACCGCATGGCCAAGGGCAAGGCCCCGGATCTCTCTCGCGGGCGCTGGAGGCCGCTCATGGTGGCGCTCGGCATGATCTTCTGGGGCAGCGTGCGCGTGAAGCTGCGCAGGAAGCGCCGGGTCCCGCAAGCGAGCACGGCGTTCAGCGCCCTCGCGTCCGAGCGACGACCCGCGAGCGTGCCCATCGAGTCCTGAGCGTCGTCACGTCACGTCAGGAGGTCACGGGCTCGGCCGGCTCGGGCGCGTACCGCTCCACGACCACCGCGGCGGTCGTGTCGCTCCACACGTTGACCGCGGTGCGGCACATGTCGAGGATGCGATCGACCGCGAGGATGAGGCCGACGGCGGTCGTTGGCAGGCCGACGGCAGCGAGCACCACGACCATCATGACCGTGCCGGCGTGCGGGATGCCAGCCGCGCCGACGCTGGCGATGAGCGCAGTGATGGCGACGATGGCCTGCTGCCCGAGGCCGAGATCCATGCCGTAGACCTGGGCGATGAAGAGCACGGCGACCGCCTCGTAGAGGGCCGTCCCGTCCATGTTGATGGTCGCACCCAGCGGCAACACGAAGGAGGACACGCGCTGGGGGACGTGGGCGCGTTGCTCGATGCACTGCATGGTGAGCGGCAGGGTGCCGTTCGAGGACGCGGTCGAGAACGCCGTCAAGAGCGCTGGCGACATGGCCTTGGCGAGCTCCAGGGGTGAGCGGCGCGCGAGCACCTTGACGAGCAGCGGCAGGGTCACGGTCGCGTGGATGAGGAGGCCCAGGGCGACGGTGAGCGCGTAGAGGCCAAGCGCCTCGAAGGCGGCGAAGCCGTGGCCGGCGGCCGCGAAGAGCATGAAGCCGAAGACGCCGAAGGGGGCCAGCGCCACGACCCAGAGGGTCATGCGCATCATCACGTCGAAGAGGCTCGCGAAGAACTCGCGCAGGACGAGGCCGGGGTTGCGCTTGTCGGGCGCGTGCGGCGAGGCGTGCTCGACCACGCTGATGAAGACGCCGAGCAGCAGCGAGAAGAAGATGATGGGCAGCATGTCGCCTTCCGAGGCGGCGCGCAGCGGGTTCTTGGGGATCATGTTGACGATCTGGTCCCACAAGATCTCGAGCACGTCGGACTTCGCGGCGACCTTCGGCAAGCTCTCGGCGACGCCGGACTGGAGGAGGTCGAGGTCCGCCCCGACCCCGGGCTGGATGAGGTTGACGAGCGCCATGCCGGTGAGGATCGCGAGGAGGCTCGTCACCATGTAGTAGAGCAGCGTGCGGCCGCCGAGGCGACCGAGGCGCTTGAGGTTGCCCATGCCGGTGACGCCGGTGACGAGCGAGCTCACGATGAGGGGCACGACGAGCATCTGCAAGAGACGCAGGAAGAGGCCGCCGAGCTCGTTGCCGACCTTGGCGAGGTCGCGCACCGTGCCTTCCGAGACGTGGCCCTGGCCGGCCGCCCAGTTGAGGGGCAGGCCGATGGCGGCGCCGAGCGCCATCGAGAGGAGGATCCAGTGGTGGAGCTTGAGCTTCTTCATCGGAGTCACGCTCGCAGGTGAGGGGTGGGGCTCAGTTCGAGACCGGGCACGGGTCGGGCCGGCAGTTGTTGGTGATGCAGATATTGAGGAGGCCGCCCGCCAGCTCGGGGGTGCAGCACACGGCCGCGCCGCCACCGCAGTCGGCCGTCGTGTCGCAGCCGAGGCGGAGGCAATAGCCCGAGCCGCCCTCGTCCGACAGGTCGGCGCTGCACTGCGTGCCGGCCTGGCACTCGCCGCCGTCCTTGGTGCAGGCCTGGCCGATGC
>JAEUKJ010000481.1 GCA_016792665.1 Deltaproteobacteria bacterium
GGGCGCTTGCTGCGATAGTGCTCCGCGACCTCGCCCATGACGCCCGCCATCTCCGTCTGGATCTTGCTGCCGATAGGCTCGTAGCAGCGCTTGTCCTTGGCCGCGTCCCACTGCGTGAGGATGGCGTCGGCGCGCTGGCCGGCCGCGTCCTTCGCGAGGATGTTGGCCGCCTCGTAGGCCTTCACGGCGGCCTCGTGCTTCGACTCGAACTGACGGTCGACGCCTGCGACACACGCGAAGAGTTGCTGGCTCAATGTGCCGGTCGGGCCGCTCACGCCCGAGCAGGTCTGGGCCCAGTCCTTCGGTGCCGACCACTCGGCCGCGAACTTCCACGTCTGGGGCGGCTTCGTCTGGAACTCGAAGTTGAGGTCGCTGCCCCCGGTGCTGGTCGACTGCGCCAACGACATGGGCCGGCCATCGTTGTAGTAGACCAGGCCCGGCATCGGATCGAGCAGCCGATCGCGCACGGCCACCGGGTCGCAGCGGTCGTAGTCTGCGCCGTGGATACGCAGTGCGACGGGCATCGTGACCTCGGCCTTGGCCCAACGGATCACGTGGTAGGTGGCCTTGCCGTTGCCAGCCAGCGTGCCGTCGAAGGTGGCCGTTATGGCTTGATAGGCGCAGAACGAGGGCGCCCGACCATCGCCTTCGCGCAGCGAGAAGCCATGCAGATGGCCCTGGTTCTTCGCGGTCGACCAGGTGCCGCCGATGTCGCCCGTCGTGCCAGGCTCGGACCAGCGGATGAGCAGCGCGTAGCACTTGCCGGCTTGGGCCTCGATGCTCTGCTTGAACTTCTTCTGGGCCGTCCCCGAGACCTCGACCTGCGCGCCGTGCAGCCGCGCGAGCTCGTTCGCCGAGGCGTCGCCCAGGAACCAGGCGTTGTGCACCTCGACGTCCCAGCGTCGATCGTTGAAGTACAGCGGGGCGTCGGACCGCAACGCTCCCAGCGCCTTCACGTCGGCGTCGTACTTCGCGAGCTCCTCCGCGGTCACGGGCTTGGCCGTCTCTTGAAGGGTGCGCGCCCATCCGCGCAGGGTCACATCGAGCGACTCCTGCAGGCGCGTCTCGGCCTCGCGGTCCCCGAGCTGCTGCGAGGGCCCGGGGGCCTTGTCCTCACTCTTCTTGACCAGGCCGGCGATGGAGCTGCACGCACTGAGCATCACGATCGACGACGCCAACGGTAGGTACTTTGAGTTCAACATCTTCTCGGGTGTCTGGGGACGATGACGGAGCAACCAGCGTGAGGAGTAGCTCACCCATTTTCGTAAACCAACGATTGAATATTTTTTGGGTAGCGTGAGGCAGGCCGGTTCCTCTCACTCCAACGACGTGAACCGCCAGCTGCGCTTGGCCGCCATGTCGCTGAAAACGCGGGCGCTCGCGGAGAGCAGTCGGCCGCTCGGGTAGACGAGCTGAATCGGGAGCGGTGGCGGCTCGAACGACTTCAGGAGGACTTGCAGCCGACCTGCCTGCACGGACCCGATGACCTGATACGCGAGCACGAGCGTGATGCCGCCGCCGAGCTCGGCGTGCTCGATGGCAGCGTCCACGCTATTGGTGATGAAGCTCGGCTGTATCGCCACCTGGACGACGGACTCACCCCGCGTGAAGGTCCACTCCGGCGTCGACGCGAGCGCGGTGCAGTGAATCGTCGTGTGCTCGGATAGCTCTTCGGGGGCGCGTGGCCGCTTGCGGGCTGCGACGTAGCTCGGAGCGGCGACCGCCACGCGGCGGGTCATGCCGACGCGCTTCGCGACCAGGCTCGAGTCGCCCAGGTGTCCGATGCGCACCGCCAGGTCGACCCCTTCTTCGACGAGATTGACAAGTCGATCGGACAACGTGAGCTCGCCGACGACGCGGGGATGGCGCGCGAGGAACTCGCACATGAGGGGCGCGACCTCCCGCCGCCCGAAGACGGTAGGGGCGGCCACGACGAAGCGCCCGGTGGGCTCGGTCTGCTCGGCGCGTGCCACCTGCTCGGCCTCGGCGACGTCTGCCAAGATGCGGCGTGCCCGCTCCAGGTAGCGCCGCCCCGCGTCCGTGAGCGACACCGCCCGCGTGGTGCGCTGGAGCAGCCGCACCCCGAGCTGTTCTTCGAGCGAGGCCACCAGGCGCGTGGCGGCCGACGGCGAGATGCCCAAGCGCCGGGCCGCGAGCGCGAACCCGCGTGCGTCTGCGACGGAGACAAAGGCTTGCAGCGCGTCGAGTCGAAGCATGCGACCATTGCACATCCTGCAATAGTGTCGTGTCAAGAACGCTGATTGTTTCACCCATGGCTTGGGCCCACATTGGCGTCATTCCGGCGAAGCCCCCGCCTCCAACTTCCCTGGCGTCACCCATCACG
>JAEUKJ010000714.1 GCA_016792665.1 Deltaproteobacteria bacterium
CCAGCGCGCGCGGGTCGAGGCCACCGGCGATGGCCTTGCGGATCCCCGCCAGCGCCGCCGATAAGGTCGGTGCGCCATAGCTCGCGACCGTGCGCGCGCCGAGCGGATAGATGCGCAGCGAGACCTCGTGGATGATGCCGAAGCGACCGCGCGACCCGAGGAACAAGCGGTCGAAGTCGGGACCGACGGCCTTCTTCGGGGCGGTCTTCGACGTCGCGGTGGACCCGTCCGGGAACACCACCGAGAGGCCCAGGACCTCGCTCTCCATGTGGCCGTAGCGCGGCCCCCAGTGCGCGTCCAACACCGCTGCGAGCACCGCGCCGAGCGGCTCCTGGCGCCAGGGACGCGTCGGGAAGCCGGTGGTCGAGCTGCGCTCTTCGAGCTCTTTGTGGAGCTCGGCCATCGAGATGCCGGTCTGGACGGTGATGACCCCAGAGACCTGATCGAAGTCGACCACGCGCTTCATGCGGCGCGAGCGCAGGTAGATGCGCGGGCGGGCACCGCAGCGTTCGGCGTCACCGCGACGGGGGCGGCGCGTGAAGACCGCGGCGTGACGGCCGTTGGCCCAGCGCAGGAGCTCGACGAGCTCGACCGGGGTCGCCGGCTCGACGGCCCACGCCCCGCCAGTCGACGGCTGCCCGTCGAACTGGTCCTCGATCTGCTCGGCGGGGAAGATCGCGCGCAGCTCTTGGAAGGTACCGGCGGTCGGGCGAATCGGGACGGTCGACATCGTAAAGGCTCCTGTCGATCGCTACGGAGCGCTCGGCCCGAGGTCCATCTCGGCCATCGCGTCGTGGTCGACCTCGACCACCTCGTCGGGGAAGAGCTTGCCGGGGTTCATGATCCCGTGCGGGTCGAGCGCGGCCTTCAAGGCCCGCCACGCGCGTACCATGCCGCCGTGCTCGCGCATCATGCCGCTCATCTTGTGGAGGCCCACGCCGTGATGATGGGACAGGGTCGCGCCGACCTCGAGGGTCGCGTCGATGGCCCGCTCCCAGGTGCGCTCGTAGTGTTGCTCGGCGCGCGTCGCGTCTTTGCGATAGCCCGCGAAGGTGAAGTAGATGCTGCACCCTTCGCGATAGGCATGGCTGAAGTGCGCCATGATGAACGCATTGGGGGTGACCGCCTCGCGCACGCGCCGATAGAGCGTGTCCAGCCGGTCCCAGGTCGTGGCGACCTCCATCGTGTCGACCCAGGCCCCGAGGTTCATCATCTTGGTCTGCTTGAAGCCGACCGCGTAGCGCTTCTCGAGCCACGCCTCGCCGAGTCGCGAGCCCGCGTCCTGGCCGCCCTCGCGCAAGAGCACCTCGGACGACGAGAACGCGTCGCGCGCGACCTCGGCCTCGGCCCCCTCGAAGCCGGTGATCATGAGGCACGGCGACGGGGCGGCGTTGGCGAGGCGGTTGGTCAGCGCCGGCACCGACAGGCCGCTCTGCAGGGCGAGCCGCTGAGCCGTCTTCTTGGCCGCGTGCGTCATCGGCGAGAGCGCCGCGGACACCTTGGCGCGCGGGCCGAGGGTCGCGTTCGACAAGATGTTGCGCAGCGCGCCGAGCGGCCCCTCTTCCTTGGCGCCAGGGTCCTCGTGCTCTTTGCCGAGCGCGATGAGAGAGTCGAACGGGTCATAGAGGCGCAGCACGATCGGGTGGAGCCCGGTCTGCATGAGCGCGCGCATGCCGCGAAAGCCGTCTTCCAGGCGGCGGAAGCGCCAGGCGCGGAAGCGACGCGCCTCGGGCAGGGGACGGATCTTGAGCTCGGCAGAGAGGATGAGACCCAGCGTCCCCTCGGAGCCGACGATGAGCTGCGTCCAGTCCGGGGCACCGGGCATGCGGAAGCGCGTGTCGAGGAGCTCGCCGGTCGGGAAGGCGACTTCCATGCCGAGGACCATGTCCTCGATCTTTCCGTACTTGCTCGAGAACTGGCCGCTCGAGCGGGCCGCGAGCCAGCCGCCGACGGTCGAGCACATGATGCTCGAGGGGAAGTGCCCGAGGGTGAAGCCCTGCGCGTTCAGCGCATCTTCGAGGTGCTGGCCGTTGCAGCCGGCCTCGACCGTGACTGTCATCGAGATGGGGTCGACGGCCGTGACCTTGCGCATGCGCTTGACGTCGACGACCACGCCGCCGCGGATCGGCACGGTGCCGCCGCATACGCCCGAGCCGCCGCCGTAGGGCACGACCGGGACCTGGTGCTCGTGACAGAAGCGCAGCAGGTCGCGGGTCTCGTCGAAGGTGCCGGGCCACGCGACGCAGTCGGGTGGGAAGCGGTCGATGTCGCCCCCCATCTTCCAGATCTGGGCCTTGGGCCAGAAGTCGGCCGAATAGGCGATGCGGTCCGGCCGCGAGGTCGAGACGTGCGAGGGACCGACGATCGCGGAGAGCCCGCGGACGAGCTCGTTCTGGGTTAGTCGCGCCATGCCGGGGGCGGAGCATACGCGACGCGGCACGCTTGGCAAGGCCGCCGTCAGGGACAGAGCGCGCGCGAGGAGCGGTCAGCCGACCGGGGTCCTGGTGGTGTCGTCCGGCGGTGGGACGACACTGAGCGCGCCCGTCGGATCGGCCGCCAGCGACACGGCGCCGGGCAGCGATTGCGCGCGATGGCGCTCACGCAGCGCGGCGACCGCGGCCTTCGCGGCGGACTTGATGGCGCCGGACCGGAAGAAGCCCTCGGTCAGCGGGGTCAGGCGCGCGACCTCGGAGAGGGCGCCGACCTCGCCCAGCGCCTCGATGGCGGCGACCTGGACGTCCTCGAAGGCGCTCTCGAGGAAGGGGATGATGGCCGGCGCGACACGCTCGTTGGCGGACGCCCCGAGGATGTTCAGGGCACCGACCTGGAGGACGTTGTTGCGCGGGTCGAGGTTCGGCATGCAGGCCGCGACGAGCGGGGCGCCGAGCGGTGACTTCCGACGCCCGATCTCGAGGATGGGGGCGACGAGCTGTGGGATGTGAAAGGTCGACAGCGCGGCGAACTGCGCCTCGCCCGGAATCGGAAGCGCGACAAGGGCCTCGAGCGCGGCGATGCGGACCTGACGGTCGCGGTGTGTGGCCAGGGCGCCGAGTGGTCGCGCGGCGAGCGGGTGGCCCGAGTCCCCGAGCGCGTTCGCGACGGCGATATGCTGATGGGGAAGGATGGCGGTGTCCGCGGCGAGGGTCGATAGCAGCCGGACCGCCACCTCGCGGTCTTCGGCCGATCGACGCATCGCGGGGCGCAGGCGGTCGATGCGCGCGCACAGCAGCGCCGGTGCGAGACGCTCGAGGGTCGGCGCGAGGCGCTCGAGCGAGAAGACTTCGATCAGGCGGCCGAGGGTGCCGGCCCGCACCTCCAGTGACAGAGTGGGGTCGAGGACCTGCGCGCGCAGCGTGTCGAAGCTGCCGTCGTCCGCCTGGGAACGGATGGCGACCTGGCGAGCGAAGGCCTCGCGCAGCGCCGGGTGATTGCGGAGCGCCGAGAAGCGCGTCCGCACCTCGGGCACGAGGTCGGTCTCGGCGACCTCGATCAGACGTCGTATGCGGCGCTCCGCCGGCATCCCCAATGTGCGCGCGAGGGCCAGCGCCCGCTC
>JAEUKJ010000761.1 GCA_016792665.1 Deltaproteobacteria bacterium
GCGACTCTCGCTCGCCGCCGATGGCGGCCTCCAGACGCGTGGCGCGACCGAGCTCGAGGTCGTCCTCGGCCCGAACGAGGTGAAGGGCGTCGACCTCCCCCTCTTCGCCAAGGCCGTCGGCAATGGCCGCCTCACCGTCACGGCGCGCGGCTCGAAGCTCTCCGATGCGGTGCGTCGCGAGGTGCGGATCGAGCCCGACGGCTTCCCGGTCACGACCACCGAGTCGGGCTCGGTCTCCGATGCCATCGAGCTCCAGGTCGATGTCCCCGAGAATGCCATCGAGAGTGCCAATATCCTGCAGTTGAAGCTCTATCCCGGCGCCTTCGCGCAGGTCGTCGACGGCCTGGAAAACATGCTGCGCATGCCATCGGGCTGCTTCGAGCAGACCTCGTCCTCGACCTATCCGAATATCCTGGTCCTGAAATATCTGCGCGACGCGAAGAAGTCGAAGCCCGAGCTCGAGGCCACCGCCCTCCGCTATCTCCAGGCCGGCTGGCAGCGTCTCGTCACCTACGAGGTCCAGGGCGGCGGCTTCTCGTGGTTCGGCAATGCCCCCGCCAACCAGGTGCTGACGAGCTACGGGCTGATGGAGTTCCACGACATGGCCAAGGTCATGGACATCGACAAGAACGTCATCGCGCGCACGCGCCAGTGGGTCCTCGGCAAGCAGCAGAGCGATGGGTCGTGGCGGCCCGACGCCTCGCACCTGCACGAGGAATCCTGGGGTGACATCCAGAAGTCGAGCCTCCTCGTCTCGGCCTACATCACCTGGTCCCTCGCCTACACGCGCCCCGATCGCAGGTTCCTCGAGGCCCCCGTGCAGCGCGGCCTCGAGTACCTGAAGAGCCACCTCGCCGAGGCCGACGACCCCTACGTCCTGGCGTATATCGCCAACGCGCTGGCCGAGGCCGTCGCCGATCGCAGCGACGCCAACCTCGCCTCGACGCTCCGCCAGGTGCTCGCCAAGCTCGCCTCCAAGGCCGACAGGCCCAAGGGCGGCAAGGGCCTCACCTTCCCGACCACGCTCCGCACCGCGACCTACGGCAGCGGCGAGTCGGCCCAGCTCGAGGTCACGGCCCTCTCACTTCGCGCGTTCATGCGGGCGCAAGACCGCGCCGACCTCATCAAGCCCGGGCTCGACTGGCTCGTCTCGCGCAAGGACTCGCTCGGCAACTGGCAGACCACGCAGGCCACCATCCAGGTCCTCCAGGCCCTCATCGGGTCACTCTCGGCGCAGGCCGAAGGCGTCGCCGGCAAGGTCAGCGTCAGCATCAACGGCAAGCTCGTGGCCGACGCCGTCTATGGCGCCGACGACTTCGACGTGGTGCGTTTCATCGACGGCAGCCGCGCGCTCGTCCCCGGCAAGAACACGATCCGCGTCGAGCCCTCGAAGGGGATGCGCCCGCAGTTCCAGCTCACGGCCACGCATTTTCTGCCCTGGCCCGGACGCGCGCCGGCGGTGCCCGACGCCTTCGACGTCAAGGTCAGCTACGACAAGACCACGCTCGCGCAGAACGACCTCGCCACCGTCAGGGTCGAGGTGCGCTCGAAGCTGCCGGGCGTGGCCGAGATGGGCATCGTGGACGTCGCCGTGCCGCCCGGCTTCGACGTCCTCACCGAGGACCTCGAGCGCGCCGTGAGCGACCAGACGATCCAGCGCTTCGCCGTCGCTGGCCGCCAGATCATCCTCTATGTGCCCGTCCTGGATCCGAAGGCGCCGTTCGTCGCGACCTTCCGCGTGCGCGCACGCTTCCCGATCAAGGCGATGAGCGGTGCCGCCAAGGCCTACGAATACTACAACCCCGACCACAGTGGGCTCGCCGCGCCCGAGCCCATCCGTGTCGAGGCCAAGCGCTGAGGCGCTCGCATCGTCAGATCTGGGTCACCGGCTCGCCCGGGCGTCGGATGTGCACGTGGCTGTTGGTCCCCGGACCCGCCGCGCGTGCCACCTTCGGCTCGGTCGGGCCCGCGCTGTGCGTGTCGGGGACCTCCACGCCGTGATCGGGCACCTCGGCGCTGGACTTGCCGCCGATCCCTGCGAGCGCCATGAGCCGGGCGCGGAGCTCGGAGCCCGGCATCGGCGCCATGAGAAGTCCCGCGCCGCCACCGACGAGCAGGCCGACCCCGAACGCGCTCAGCACCGGCAGGCTCACGACCCCGCCCTTGTGCAGGAGCTGGAGCCCCACGGATTCGAGGGCGCGAGTGAGGCTCGACCGCAGCTGCTTCATCGCGGCGGAGCGGAACTTGTCGAGTGAGTGCTGGAGATTCATTGGATTGCTCGTCGGGCCGAGCTTGGCCCGTGATTCTGGGCGGATGGGTGAGCCGCGATGGCTACGGGACGATCGTGGAACACTCGGTCGTACAGCCGAAGACCGCGCTCGAGCAGCTGCGGTCGTCGAGGCCTTGGGGTGAGGAGGTGCCTGTTGCGCACCTGATGGGGCTATTGCGATTCTCGCATCTCGCTTGAACGGAGAGTGGGCACTCTCATTGCCACGGCAATGATATTGCCAGAAATGGCGGGAGATAATTTGCACGCGGGCAGCGCGCGCTTCAGCGCGGCTTGAGGACGCCGTACTTCTTGAGCTTGCGGTACAAGGTCGCGGTGCCGATCGCCAGCATCTCTGCGGTGCGGGTCTGATTGCCCCGGTTGAAGTCGAGGACCGCGAGGATGTACTCTCTTTCGACATCCTCGAGCACTTTGACGCCGCCCGAGAGTGACGGCGTGGGAATGGCTTGGCGAATTTCCTCGGGCAGGTCCAGCAGGTCGGTGCGACTCACCACCGCCAGGGCGACGGCGCGCTCCATGGCATTTTCCAGCTCACGCACATTGCCGGGCCACTCGTAGCGCAAGAGCTGATCGGCCGCGCGCGGCGAGAGCCCGGTCACCTGCCGCTTGAGCCTCAGCGTCGCGTCCGCCAGCAGCACGCGCGCCAGCGGCAGGATGTCCTCGCGTCGATCGCGCAGCGCCGGCACGTGCAGCGCCACGACATTCAAGCGGTAGTAGAGGTCCATGCGGAACTTGCCCGCCGCGATGTCGGCCAGCAGGTCGCTGTTGGTGGCAGCGATGACGCGACAGTTGATCGAGCGGCTCTTGTTCTCGCCGACCCTGCGAATCTCGCGCTCTTGCAGCGCGCGCAGCAACTTCACCTGCATACCGGGCGACACCTCGCCGATTTCGTCCAGCAGGATGGTGCCTCCGCTGGCGGCCTCGAAGAGGCCGGGCCGGTCCTGGACGGCGCCGGTGAAGGACCCGCGCGCGTGTCCGAAGAGCTCGCTCTCCAACAGGGTCTCGGTGATGGCGCCGCAGTTGACGGCGATGAAGGGGCCGGCGGCGCGCGAGGACTCGTCGTGGACCAGGCGCGCGATGCGTTCCTTGCCGGTCCCGCTCTCCCCCGTGATGAGCACGGTCGAGTCCACCTTGGCGATGCGGCGCGCGAGGTCGACCAGCACTCGCATCGCCTCACTGCGCGCCACGATGCCGTGCGGATCGTCCGACTCGGCGTTGGCCCGGGCCAGTGCGCGCTTCTGCCTGGCGAGCTTCTGCTCGACCTCTTTCAGGGTCTCGGCGACGCTGCTCAGTGAGGCGTCGAGCCAGGTCTTGAGGTCGTCCTTCTCGAAGAAGCGGAGGTCTTCCGAGCGCGCCGCGCCCCACTCCTCGCGGGTGCGTCCGTGCATGTGGCAGATCGAGTCGCCGTGTCCGATGCAGCGATCCTCGAGGACGAAGATCTCTTTGCCCGTGATGCGACTCAGGTAGCCGCTCAGGATCCCCGCCGTCATCCAGCAGGTCGGGCTGCGCCCACGTCCGAGATGGGCGACGTGCTGCTCGGCCTCGAACGACGCGAGGAGCGCCGTGCCGCGCTCGCCCAGGGGACCGGTGTCGCTCGTCTCGACTCGGAAGAACCCTTCGATCATCAGGACCTTCATCCCCGCGCGGATCAGGTCCTCGGGACTCTCCCAGCCGAACTGCGCGCGGATCGCCTCGGCGAGATCCCAGCCCTGGACGAAGCCCACGCGCGTGAGGATGACGCGCGCTACCGCCGGACTCAGGTGCTCGACGAGCTCTTTCCGAAGGATGCCCAGCGCGGTGGCCTCGATGAGCACGGTGCTCTGGCCGGCGACCAGGATGCGGCCTGCGGCGACGTCGAACTCGACGAGCTCTTCGACATGGAGATCTTCGACTCGCATGGAAACCATCATTTTGATTGGGTCGTGATCGGACTCGAGTCAGAATAAGCACCCGATTTTCGCACCGGGGACTATTTCTCGGGTATTTCCAAATTGGGTCAATTCTTTCGTGAAATCCAGGATTCACGAGGTGTGGTGCGGTTCCGGCACTGGTCGGGCGCGCCGGATACGCTGGCGTATTTCATGGGAAAAGCGACACCACCCGAGCTGGGCGGCGTCGCTCTCAGAGAAATCGAGTGCAGGGGTGCGACCCCCGGAGTGTTGCGGAACACCCACGGGAGTCACGCCTCACGCTCGGTCAGGGCAGGACGGTCGTGGGCTCGGAAGAGCTGGCCTCGTACGTGGCGGGATTCGCGATCCCCGTTGACCGCCAGATATAGCTGGAGGTGTAGAGGCGGTTCGGCGGCGTGCCGGTCGGAATGCGCACGATGTGGGCGATGTAGAGCGCGGTGTTCGGTCCGATCACCCTGGACGGCGTCAGCGTGATGATCTGGAAGCCGGTGGCCGCGGCCGAGAGTGTGTAGTCCACACCCTCGACGAGCAGCACCGCGGTCGGGCTGGCCGAG
>JAEUKJ010000070.1 GCA_016792665.1 Deltaproteobacteria bacterium
GCTCGCCGCAACCCTGGATCACAACCTTCTCATGAGCCTGCCACGAGGTCCGGCTCGGGTCTGTGACGCAAGTTGCCCATTGTGTTCGGATCCATCAGCGCGTGATGGCGACCTCGAGCTCGCCCGTGAGGGTCGCGTCACCGGCCTCGACGAGGCACGTCAGGCGTGCGGTGCGGCCAAGCCATGGGGTCGGGTCGGCGCTCGCGAAGATGATCGGCACGTCGGTCGTGACGCGCGTCTCGGTCGAGACCAGGTCGAGCTCGGCCGGCAGGTCGCGGGTCGAGAAGCGCGCGACGACCGAGTCCTCCACGACCAGGGTGGCCTCGATGCGGATGCGTGGGTTCGCGCTCGTCGCGGGGAAGCGCACGGCGAGCTCGACGTGGCTCCCGCCCTGCGGTCCGTTGACGACCCGCACGGCGCCGCCCGCGACGAAGGCCTGGAAGCAGCCACGTGCGTCGCGCTCTCCGAGCTCGAGCGTGGTCGCCGGCGCGAGCCCGGTGCAGCGCTCGGAGACCTCCGGCGCGACGTCACCCGGCGCGACATCACCAGTGACCTCGACGTCACCCGCGACGTCGAGCTCGGTCGGTGTGAGCAACGCATGCGGGTCGGGCCCGAGCCGCCACAACGCGCCGCCCCGGAGCGACCCGTCGAGGAGCCTCCCACCCGCGATCCAGGCGGTCCCGCTGGCATCGACATAGACCGCGTGGGCGTCGAAGCCCGCGTCGACCCCGTCGATCGATCGCCACGCGTCGCCCTCGCGCTCGAACACCGCGCCGAGGAACCCGACCGCGAACGTGCGCGCCCCGACGAAGACGCCGTTGAGCAGCGCCCCCGACGGTGGCGAGATGCGGCGGAAGGTCAGGTCGTCGCGGATCTCGACGGCGTACGCGTCGACCGTGCCGCCGACGGCCAACCGCGAAGACCCGGGCGTGGCCGGCCCATGGATCGTCACGAGCCGCGGCCCTCCCGGCACGGGGTGAGAGGTCACCCGTGGCGGGTCGCTCGGCGTCACGCTGAGATGGATGCCTGCCTCACCGACGACCTCGAAGGTGCCGTCGGGCGCGGCGAAGACCTTGAAGAGGCGCGCGCTGGCGGGCACGTCGGCGGGCAGCGCGACCGGCTCGACCCGGCCCGACGCGAGGTCGATCGCCAGCACGGTCGCAGGCGCACCGCCCACCGCGAAGGCGAGGCCGTCGCGGGCCGCGACCCCGTAGAGCTGGACCCCGGTCCGGGTATCGAGGCGCGTGATGAGGTCGCCGCCGGGCGTCTGTGCATCGACGGCCAGGACGCGGCCGCGATCGCCGGCCACCAGGACCCGACCCGGCGCGACGACATGCACCCACCAGAGGGCCCCACCGGCGACGTCGACCGCGCGCAGGTCGACCCGCTCGACCTCGTCGCGGCCGGGTGCGCGGCGCGCGAGGAAGGCACCACGCCCATCGCCGGCATCGGCGCCTGCCAACCAAAGGGTGCCGTCGTCTTCGCCCGCGACCGAGAGCAATGCGGGGGCGAGCGGCCCGAGGACGCGCGTGACCGTGCGCGGCGCTTCCGCGGCGCCCTCGGCGTGGCACGCTGCGAGGGTCACCAGCGCCCAGAGGCAGGCGACCTTCGACGCGGAGACGTCGACGAAGGGGTGGGGCACG
>JAEUKJ010000071.1 GCA_016792665.1 Deltaproteobacteria bacterium
CGCCGTCCAACAGGCCCTCGCGCGGATGAGCGAGGTCACGCCCGACCTCGGCGGCGCTCGGGCGGAGCTCGTTGCCGAGGTCATCGCGGCCTCGCCCTACCTGACGCGATACCTGCTCGCGCACCCCGCGGGTCTCGCCGAGCTGGCCGAGTCGCACGTGGCGGCCGGGCGAGACCGGGAGCGATGGCTCGCGCTGCTCGCCGAGGAGGCGCCTCTCGACCTCGCCGAAGCGCGCTTCATGGAGGCCATGCGCCACATGCGGATGCGAGCCCTGGTCGGGGTGCTCGGGCGCGAGCTCACGGGGGGCGATCCGTTCGCGACCGGCGAAGGGCTCTCGGCCTTCGCGGAGGCGGCCATCGAGCACGCGCTGGCCTTCGCGCGCCTCGGCCTGGCGCCGCATCATGGAGAGCCGCGGCTCGCCGACGGCACGCGCTGCGGGGCGACCATCATCGGACTCGGGCGCCTCGGTGCGCGCGAGCTCGACCCGAGCTGCGAGCTCGAGCTCATCTTCGTCTATGCGTCGGACCAGGGCGCGACCGATGGCACGCGCGGGCTCGGCACGGCCCTGGACCTGCACACCTATCACTCGCGGCTGTTCACGCGGGTGACCCGCCTCTTGTCGGAGGAGACCGAGGAAGGCGTCGTCTTCCGCATCGATCTGGACCATCGCCCCGAGGGTCGCACCGGCCCGATCTGCAACGCCGCCGAGGCCATCGAACACTATTACGAATCGTTTGGGCACGAGTGGGATCGGCTCGCGTGGGTCAAGGCGCGTGCGGTGGCCGGCGACCTCGAGCTCGGGCAGCGCGTGGTCGGCTCGCTCGAGCCGTTCGTGTTCAGGAAGCACCTCGACTACGGCTTCGCCGACGAGGTCTCGGCGATGAAGCGCCGCATCGATCAATCCGGGACGCGGCTCGGGCAGAAGGACGGGTTCAACGTGCGCCTGGGACGTGGCGGGCTGCGCGAGGCGGAGTTCGCGACCCACGTCATGCAGCTCGCATGGGGCGGGCGCCTGCCGGACCTGCGCGCGCGCGACACGCGCACGGCCCTGCAACGCATCTCGCTGGCTGGACTCCTCGACCAGGTCGAGGCCGACGAGCTGCACGCTGCCTATCGCTTCCTCCGCCGTATCGAGCACGCGCTCGCGTTCGAGGAAGACCGCCGCTTGCACGTCTTGGCGATCGATCCCTCGCGACGTCGGCGCGTCGCGCAGCGCGTGATGGAACACCCCGAGGAGTCGGGCTCCGCCAGGCCCGCGGACGGCGACGTGATGCGGCGCTTCGAGGCCCAGCTCGCGGACCACCGGAAGCGCGTGAGGACCGCCTTCGAGGCGGTCGCGCAGGGCAAGGACCACGACGAGCGCGACATCGGTGGACCGTTCGCGTCCGACGCCTGGGACGCCGCCTTCGTCGCGGCGCTCGAGCCCGAGCTCGAGGCAGCCCAGCGCGAGGCGGCACTGAACGAGCTCGGGTTCCTGCGCGCGGATGCGGCGCGCTCGCGCCTCGATGCGCTCATGCGGCGACCGGACAGCCCGCTGCATCCGCGGCACCTGGGCGGGGCGCCCGGCCCCCTCGCGGGCCTCGGCAAGAAGCTCATCCGTGCCATCACCCAGACGCCGGATCCTGACTTCGCGCTGGTCCACGTCGATGGACTCCTGCGCGCGCTCAGGCATCGACAGGCCGCGCTGGCCCAGCTCGCCGAGGACCCGCGACGGCTCACCGCGCTCGCGAACCTCTTCGGCACGAGCCCGTTCCTGTCGCGCCACCTCGTGCGCTCGCCGGGCCTCCTGGACCGCCTCGTCCTCGACGGCAAGGAGCCGGTGACGCGCGGGCGAGGCGAGATGGCGCGTCTCCTCCGGCTCGAAGCAGAGGCCGACAGCAGCGGGTCGGCCCCCCTCGAGGTGAGGCTCGCGGCGGCGCGACGCTTCCACGCGGCCGAGGTCTTGCGCATCGGCTTCTTCGACCTCGCGGGCCTCATCGACGACCCGGCCGAGCAGCTGAGCGATCTCGCCGAGGTGATCATCGAGGACCTCGTGCAGGCCACGCGCGCCGACTTCGCGATGCGCGCGGGCCTGGCCCTCGACGAGGTGCCGAGCCTCACGGTGGTGGCCATGGGCGAGCTCGCGGGGCGTGAGCTCGGCTACGCCTCCACGCTGGAGCTGGTCTTCGTCGTGGCGGACCCGACCGACTTCACGGTGGCGACGCGGCTCGCGCGCGGGGTCGTGACGAGCCTCACCTGCGCCACGCCCGAGGGCAACCTCTACACGGTGGGGCGGCGCGTGCGCACGAGCGGACCCTCGGGCCCGCTGTGTGTGACCGCGTCACGGTGGCGCGACTACCACCTCGCGCCGAGAGACGGCGACCCACCCGGCGAGATCCTCGCCATCCTGCGCGCGCGGACCCTGGGGTCGAGCGCACCGGACCTGGCGCGACAGGGCGTCTTCGGCCTCTTCTTCGATGCGCCCGAGCGCGCGGAAGCGGCGCTGCAAAGTGCGAGGACCAACCCCGATGCCGGGCCGTCCTTCGGGATGGCGCGCGCGGACTTCGAGAGCGGCGTCTCGGCCGAGCCCGGTCCGGAGGCCATCGAGCAAATCGTCGTGCGCCTCCAGGCGACCATGTCTCCGGCGGCGGCGGCGGCGGCGCGCGAGGGGCACGCGGCCGGTTCGGCTTCGACCCTGCACGCGCTGCGAGGGCTCGCCGATGTCGGCGCGCTCGAGGTGGCGGAGTCGGATGCGCTGGTCGAGGCCTATCGCTTCTTGCGGCGCCTTGAAAACAGGCTCGCCCTCGTGCAAGAAGTCGGCTCGGAAGACAAGCGCCTCCTGGTCGCCAATCCGGTGACCTGGGGCGCGGCCGACCGGGATCGCATCCGCCGCCTGGCGCTGCGGATGGGGTACGGCACGGCGGCGACGAGGGCAGACGGCAGGGCGGGGCTCGAGCCTGCCCTGATGTTGCAGCGAGACGTGGAACGACATCGGCGAGCCATCCTGGCCGCGGGCACCCTGGCTTCGCTGGGGCACGCGGTGGTGGTGACGCCACAAAAGGCAGGTTGACCATGGCGATGCAGAAGAGCCCCTGGATCTGGATGGATGGCAGCTTCGTTCCCTGGGACGAGGCCAAGGTGCACGTGCTCGTTCACGGGCTGCACTACGGGTTCGGCGTCTTCGAAGGGATCCGCGCGTACCGGCGGGCCGACGGTCGCTCGGCGATCTTCCGCCTGCAGGAGCACATGCAGCGCTTCGTCGACTCGGCGCGCATCATGACGCTGCCGATGCCGTACACGCGCGAGGTGCTCGAGCAGGCCGTGCTCGAGACGTGCGCGAAGAACGGGCAGGCCGCGTGCTACATCCGGCCGATCGCGTTCTGCGGCTACGGCGCGCTGGGCGTCGGGACCCTCGACAACCCGACCAACGTGGCCATCGCGGTGTGGCCGTGGGGGGCCTACCTCGGAGACGAGGGGCTCGCGCAGGGCGTGCGCATCAAGACCTCGACCTTCTCGCGGCCGCACGTGAACTCGCAGCTCCACAAGGGCAAGGTCGCGGGTCATTACGTCAACTCGATCCTCGCCAAGCGCGAGGCCATCGCCGACGGCTACAGCGAGGCGCTGCTCCTCGACACGCAGGGCTTCGTGTCCGAGGCCTCGGGCGAGAACGTCTTCGCCATCATCGGCAAGACCCTCTACACGGCCCCCTTCTCAGGGCCGGTGCTGGGCGGCATCACGCGCGACACGCTCATTACGCTGGCGCGCGAGGACGGGCTCGAGGTCAAGGAGATGGCGCTCTCGCGCGACACGCTCTATCTGGCCGACGAGGTCTTCATGTGCGGGACGGCGGCCGAGGTCACGCCGGTGCGTGAGATCGATCGGCGCGTCATCGGCGCGGGGGCGCGCGGCCCTGTGACCGCCCGCCTGCAGGCTCGCTTCTTCGACGTCGTGAGGGGGTCGGACACGGCGCACGAGAAGTGGCTGACCTATTACGAGCCGCAGCGCTGAGCATGGCTGGCAACTCGAAGGCGTCCGTCATCGCTGGCGTGTCGGCGAACGCGCTCATCACCATCGCGAAGTTCGTCGGGTTCTTCGTGTCCGGGTCGGCGGCGCTGTTGTCGGAGGCCATCCACTCGGTGGCCGATACCGGCAACCAGAGCCTGCTGTTGCTCGGGCTGGCGCGGTCTCAGCGCCCGCCGGACCCGTCGCATCCGTACGGGTACGCGCGCGATCGCTTCTTCTGGGGGCTCGTGTCGGCGCTGGGGATCTTCTTCCTCGGCGCGGGCGTGACCCTCTATCACGGCATCCATGGCCTCATGGACCCGCACGTGGTGCATCACACCTGGCTCACGTGGGCGGTGCTCGGGGCGAGCCTCTGCATCGAAGGCTGGGCCGGCCTGGTCGCGCTGCGCGGGGTCCGGAAGGACGCGAAGGCGGCCGGCATGGGCTTCTTCCGCTACCTCCGCGAGGGGCGTGACCCGACCATCTTCGCGGTGCTGCTGGAGGACACGGCGGCGGTGATCGGCGTCATCATGGCGGCGCTGTGCATCGTCCTCGGGGAGATCACGGGCAGCGCCTTCTGGGATCCGCTCGCGTCGCTCCTGGTGGGGATCCTGCTGGCGGTGGTCGCCATCGTGCTGGTCATGCAGAATCGGCAGTTCCTGACGATCCGCGCGGTCGACAGCGACGTGCAGGACCGCATCAAGAAGCTCATGGAGGCCCAGGAGACGGTCGCGAGCATCGGCGGCTTCCGCGCCGTGATGCTGGGGGTCGACACGTTCCACGTGTCAGCGGGCGTGCGCTTCAAGGGCGACAAGCTCGCAGCGCGGGTCCTTGCCGACACCGATCTCGCCGCGGTGCGCGCGGCCGCGAGCGACGACACCCAGCTCCGCGCGTGGGCCGCGTCGTACTCGCAGCGCCTCGCAGAAGAGATGGGCCGCGAGGTCGACGACATCGAGCGCAAGATCCGCGAGGTCTTCCCGGCCGCCGAGCGCATCCAGCTCGAGACGAAGGGCTGATCGACGCCGAAGGCCTGGCGGAGCCAGGCTGCCCACGGGTCTGATCGACGCCGAAGGCCTGGCGGAGCCAGGCTGCCCAAGGGCTTGATCAACGCCGAAGGCCTGGCGGAGCCAGGCTGCCCAAGGGTCTGATCGACGCCGAAGGCCTGGCGGAGCCAGGCTGCCCAAGGGCCTGATCAAGCCGTTGGGCGTGGGGCGGGCGACGCAAGCCTCGCCCCTACGTGTGGTTGCGGGCGAGGCAAGCCTCGACCCGACGGGCGGGCGAGGCACCTCCCCCACGGACACTCACTTGGGGTTGAAAACGCTCCCGTTGATGCCGGGGATCGACGAGCCGCTCGTGCCCGTGCGCTTGGGTCCCTTGGGCGCGTCGGTCGGCGTGTTCTTGCCGGCCTCGATCGCGGCCTGGGCGGTGGCGAGCTCGGCCTTGAGCCCGTCGACCACCTTCTCGAGGTTCTTGGTGGCGGCCTGCGCCTCACCCACCTCGCGCTGGAGGTCACCGATGCGAACCCGCGCGGCGTCGAGCTCGGCCGCGAACTTGCCCTCGGCCGAGGCCTGCTTGCGCGACGCAGCGACGACAGCCTTGGCGGCGGCGCCGATGTCGATCCCCGCGTCCTTCTGAGCAGGCGACAGGGCGAAGGACGCCCCGAAGCCAAGCCCGATCCCGACCAGCACGAGGGCCGCGAGCAGGAGCTTCGACGTGGTCTTGGCGGGGGCGACAGCCGGTGCCGCGGCAGCCACGGCCGCAACGGGCGCGGGCTCTGCAGCGACAGGACGCATGTGGGGCGCGGTCGAGAGAGCCTTGCGCTCGAGCCCTTCGGCCCGGTCGCGCTTGGCGAGCGCCTCGTTGCGGAGACGCGCTTCCTCGATCAGCTTCTTCTGCGCCTCTTCGCGCTTCCTCGCCTCCTCGCGGTCGCGGACCTCGCGCTCTTCGCGCGCCCGGCGGTCCGCCTCGGTCTCGATCTTCTTCTGCTCTTGAGCGACGCCGGCCTTGGCGTCGTTCAGGAGGTCTGCCAGGAGGCTTCCGACCTTCGAGGCCGGCGCCGAAGTGACCACGCCGTCGTCTTCGCCCTTCTTCTTCGTCGTCATCTGCCCCACCTTCGTCGCGTCTGATCGCCACCGCCATGGGCGGCGGCTCAGCTGCGGTCGCGAGCACTCTGCGCGCGAGCCGGGAGAACGCGGACAGAGACTATACGCGGACTCGCTGGTTTCGATCCAGCGCGCGGCACCGAGCGCCCCGCGTCTCGCCCACCGGCACCCCGCAACCCCACAAACGACAAGGCGCGGAGAGGGTTGCCCCAGTCCGCGCCTTTTCGTCACGAGGCGGTGCGACCGCCGCGACATCACTCCGAGCGATTGCCCCAGAAGACCGAGTCGATCGTGGTCTGCGCCGAGCTCGAGAACTTGAGCACGACGTTCCAGAGGCAGGGGTTCGCCTGCGTTCCGATCTGGTCGATGATCATGTCGTCGTTGGTGTCGGCGAGCTTGCAGGCGACCTTGGTGCCGAGGTTGAAGGTCTCACCGCTCGACAGGTCGAGGTTGATGAGGGCGTTGCGCAGGAAGGTCGGCGCCGCAGTCTGGATGGTCGTGCAGGCCGCGTTCACGGCGGGCTCGACCCCGTCCTGGGCGTCGCCGTCGCCGTTGCCGACGCCGTCCGAGAAGCGGCCGCAGCAGTCGAGGGTCCCGAGCGGCGGGTTCAGGCAGTCGGCGCCACCACCGACGAGGTAGCCGAGCAGCTCCTCGTACGAGTTGACGAGCGGGTTGCCGATGACCAGCGGCACGAGGAAGGCCTCCATGAAGTAGTTGATGAGCGCGCCGTAGCGCAGGTTCAGCGGGTGCTGCCCGATGGTGAGGTCGAAGAAGTTCGCGACGCTCGCCGGGAACTTGCCGGTGACGGCCTGCTGCTGGAAGGCGTTGACCGAGAACTGGCGCACGCCGCAGCCGGCCTCGGTGTTGGGGTCGCAGTTGGCGCCGAGCGTCCACTTCACCTTCACGGTGTGCCAGTTCTCCGACGTGTCGCCATCGGCGAAGCGGCCGGTCTCGTCCGGCTCCTTCTTGAAGGTCAGCGTCGCGCGGATCTCGAACTGCTTGAGGATGTCGGCGACGTCGCCGCCCACCTGGAAGATCTTGCTGAAGACGGTATTGCGGAGCAGCGACTGGATGACCGCATCGAGGAGCTGGCTCACGAAGCCGTTCAACGCGCTCGGCACGAGCTGGCCGTTCGGGCCGTTGTCGAAGAGCAGGTCGCAGAACGAGTTGAGCTGGCCACCGGGGTCGGTCAGGAGGTCGCAGGTCAGCGTGATGATGGTCTGGGTCGGCGACTGGAAGAAGCTCACCACGTAGTTGACGTAGGTGCGATACGGCTCGGGGATGGCCGAGACGAAGTCGAAGCGCGACAGGATCTCGTAGCTGCCGGTGTAGAGCGGCGGGCGGTCCGCGAGCGTGACCTGCACGGTCTTGGTCTTGCCCCACTCGACCTCACCCTGGGTCGAGTCGCAGACCCACGACTGCACGGCGTCGTTCTGGTTCTTCGAGTAGGCGAGGATGGTGTACTTCTGCTTGCCGGCCTGCTCGAGCCCGTCGAGGTCCGGGAACTTCGCCGACTGCGAGAGCAGCACGTTGTCGCGCGCGACGCTGGCGGTGCCGTTCTCGTAGAGGTCGAGGATGTCCTGGCAGGCGGGCTGACCCGCGCCGTTCTGCTTGTACAGGTTCACGCTGTAGACCGAGACCGGGCGCGTGCCGTTGTACGTGCCGATGACGGTCAAGGGCACCTGGCCCTTCGGGCTGACGACGACGTCGAAGAACTTCTGACCGACGCCATCGATGTACGCCTTGACGGTGTACTGGCCGATGGCCGGCACGCGCGACTTCGTCACGACGCTGGCGATGCCGGTCGGGTCGGTGGCGCCCGACGCGGTGTTGATGTGGCCGATGGTCGGGTCGCTGACCTCGAAGCGGACGGGCTGCCCGGCGACGGGGACGCCGTCCTCGGTGTAGACGACCTTCAGGGTCTTCGGGTCGGTGTAGTTGATGTAGATCGTGCAGCGCGGCTGGTTCTTGCACGGGCGCTGGTCGTCGCCGTAGGCCTGCTCGAAGTCGAGCACCTTGACGGCGGTCGGAACGTTGGTGTCCGGGCCGACGGTGTCGGTCGTGTCACCGGGCGGGACATCGGGGAAGATCGTGTCGGTGGGGGTCGTGTCCGTGCCGGGCGAGACCGTCTCGTCGCCGCAGGCCGCGAGCCCGCAGGCGAGCGCCGCCGCCGTGAGGGTGATGCTCGTCCAATTGCTCATGCGCTTCATCGACCTATCCTCCGCTCTCCCGAAGACCGCGCCGGAGCATGCCCGATCCGTGGGGCGTAGTGCAATGCCATGGGGCGGAACCGGCGGGTTGGGCGCGCGTCATAGGGACCCCACCCCGCAATGTCAAGGCTTGGGTCGCCGCGCGGTGCGTCAGCGCTTCTTCAGGTAGCGGTCGATGTTGGCCTCGTGCTCGACGAGCGTGGCCGCGAAGGCGCTGCCACCCGTGCCATCGCGCTTGGCGACGAAGAAGAGGAAGTCGTGCTGCTCGGCCTCCAGCACGGCGAGCAGCGCGGCGCGGGTCGGGCTGCAGATGGGGCCGGGCGGAAGGCCGCGGATCGCGTAGGTATTGTAAGGATTCGTTGCGTCCTTGCGCTCGGCTGGGGTCGGTCGCTTTCCGACGCGGTCGGGTCGATACATGAGGGTCGGGTCGGTCTCGAGGCGCATGCCCTTGCGGAGACGATTGAGGAAGACGCCCGCGACGCGCGCGGCCTCGTCGCGGCGGCCGGTCTCCTCCTCGACCAGCGAAGCCAGGATGACGACATCGCTCGGCTCGAGCCCGAGCTCGTCCCGAAGGGTGGCGAGCGCGGCGGTGTGGCTGAGCGTCAGCGAGCCGAAGACCTCGTTGAACTGGGCGGCGGCGCGCTCGAGCACATCATGCGCGCTGACGTCGGGCGGGAAGTGATAGGTCTCGGGGAAGACGAAGCCCTCGAGCCAGGTGTCGACGACTCCATCGCTACGTGGTTCGCGCGCGTGGACGGGGAGGCCGAGCTCGAGCGCGAAGGCCTTGTCGGCAGCGAGGCGCAGGACCTCTTCGCGCGTGCCGGGGCGCTGCTTCTCGAGCTGGTCGGCGACCTCCCAGATCGAGCGCCCGGGGAGCAGGGTCACGACGATGCGCTTCGCGCGCGCGTCGAGGACGAGCCACGCCGCGATGCCGAGGCACACGGCGAGGACGGCTGCAGTGATGACCAGGGCCTTGCGACTCATGCGTTCTCCGTACGCGGTCGGGTGTCGAGCCAGCGCTGCAACATCACGGCGGCGGCGGCGCTGTCGATGCGGCCCTTGTCGGCCTTGCTCTTCGAGCGGAAGCCCGACTCGGCCAAGAGCTCTTCGGCCTCGACCGAGGAGAGGCGTTCGTCGACGAGGACGACCTGGACCGGAATGAGGGTCTGGAGCTTCTCGGCGAACTTGCGCGCCGAGCGGGTGGTCTCGCTGTCGCTGCCGTCGAGCATGAGCGGCAGGCCGACGAGGACCAGGGTCGCTTCTTCTTCCACAATGAAGGCGGCGACCTTCTTGGTCTGCTGACCCTTGTCCTTCTCGTAGAGGGTGTGGCGCGGGGTCGCCAGCGTGCGGGTCGGATCCGAGGCGGCGAGCCCGATGCGCGCGGCGCCCCAGTCGATGGCGATGACACGACCTGGCATGTTCACGGGGTCTCTCTCACGAGGGCGGAGGTCGGGGCCACGGCGTCAGCCCAGGTAGATGACGAAGCCGTTCTTCCAGATGGACAGGAGATCCATCGAGAGGGCGACGCCGTAGTGGAGCGCCACGCCCAGGACGACCGAGCGATGGCGGAGTGCCAGGAAGCCGAGCACGGTGCCGGCGAGGATGGCGCCGAGCGTCTCCGAGAAGGGCTTTCCGAAGTGGCCGGTGACGTAGGGCACGCACATGATGGCGAGGCCGTAGAGGCCGAGGTCCTTCTCGGTGCCAAAGGCGAGGAAGCCGCGCCAGAAGCTCTCTCCCGAGAGGAAGACCAGGAAGTAGAAGGCCTGGTAGACGAGCAGATGCGAGAGCGCGATGCCGCCGTCCGGGTCGATGAGGTCGCGCCCCAGCGGGTATTTCATCTGGAACGCGGGCGCGTTCGCGGCGATGACGACCACCGGTGCGATGCCCAGGGCGAGGACGAGGTAGACCCAGCCGATGCCCGGGACGGCGCCGTGCCGACGGCCTCGGCCGATGGGCAGGCCGAGCTCGCGCGGGGGGCGGTGGAGGGCATAGCGCGCGAACACGAAGGGCACCACCAGGCGGAGCAGCGTGCCCATGGCGGCGAAGTAGAGGAACGGGACGATGGGCCAGAGCGTGTCGTAGTCGCGCGGTGGTTCGCCAAACGCGACGCGGTAGGAGTCGCTGCGACCGAGGTACCAGAAGAGGGTGAGGCAGACGAGGCCGACCCCCAGCGTGAGCCAGGTCGCGCGCGAGATGCGGGCCAGCGCGGCCTTGCCATGGAAGAGGACGAAGATGCCGAAGCACGCGCCCCAGCCGATGAGCACGTGCACGATCTGCCAGTGCTTGTCCTCGAGGAAGCCGAGCTTGTAGCGGGCCACGACCTGGAGGGCCAAGACCCCGAGCATGAGCGCGAAGGCGTAGACGTCGACGCGCGGCGTGTCCGCGTGCATGCCCGGCGTGCGCGGCGAGAAGACCGCCGCGAGCCAGGTGCGAAAGCGCGAATGAGGCGCGAGTGCGGGCGGCGGGGGAAACGCCGGCTCAGGCTCTGGCGCCGACATCCACCACCCGCAGATCCGGCGCGACGGTGAAGTGCGCCTCGGTCTGCGCCCGGATCCCTTCGACCGTCTCGCCCGGGGCGATCTCGCGGAGCACCATCGCGCGGCCGCTGCCATCGGGGCCGGCGGGCACGATGTCGAACCAGCCGAGCTCGGTGATGAGGTGGTGGACACAACGCCGACCGGTGAGCGGCAACGTGCACTCGCGGAGCACCTTGGCCTGCCCCTTGGCGGAGTGCTGCATCAGCACGATGACCCGGCGGGCGCCCGCGACCAGATCCATCGCCCCGCCCATGCCCTTCACCATCTTGCCGGGGATCATCCAGTTGGCGAGGTCGCCTTCCTCGGAGACCTGCATGCCGCCGAGGATCGCCAGGTCGACGTGGCCGCCGCGGATCATCGCGAAGGACTCGGCGCTGGAGAAGAAGCTCGAGCCCGGAAGCGTCGTCACCGTCTGCTTGCCGGCGTTGATGAGGTCGGGGTCCTCGTCGCCCACGAACGGGAAGGGCCCGATGCCGAGGAGTCCGTTCTCGGACTGGAGGACGACCTCGACCCCTTCGGGGATGTGGTTGGCGACCTGGGTCGGCATGCCGATGCCGAGGTTCACGTAGAAGCCGTCGCGCAGCTCCTGGGCCACGCGGCGCACCATCTCTTCTTGGGTGAGTGCCATGATGTGTCCTCAGTCCGCGGTCGGAGCGGTCGGGCGCGGGCGGGTCGTGCGCTGCTCGATGGGCTTCTCGTAGGAGGGCCCGACGAGGATGCGCTGCACGTAGATGCCCGGCGTGTGGATGTGGTTCGGGTCGAGGCTGCCGGCGGGCACGAGCTCTTCGACCTCGGCGATGGTGATCTTCGCGGCCGCGGCCATCATCGGGTTGAAGTTCTGCGCGGTCGACCGATAGACGAGGTTGCCGTGGGTGTCGCCCTTCCACGCCTTCACGAAGGCGAAGTCGGCACGCAGCGCGGTCTCGAGGACGCACGGCACGCCCTCGAAGTCGCGGACTTCCTTGCCATCGGCGACCGTGGTGCCAACGCCCGTCGGGGTGAAGAAGGCGCGGATGCCGGCGCCGCCAGCGCGGATACGCTCGGCCAGGGTGCCCTGCGGGACGAGCTCGACCTCGAGCTCTCCGGAGAGGAACTGCTGCTCGAAGTTCTTGTTCTCGCCGACGTAGCTCGAGACCATCTTGCGGATCTGTCGGGCCTGGAGGAGGACGCCCAGGCCCTTCTGGTCGGTCCCGCAGTTGTTCGAGATGACGGTGAGCCCCTTGGTCCCGCGCGCATGCAGCGCCTTGATGAGGTTCTCGGGGTTGCCGCAGAGGCCAAAGCCACCGCTCATCAGAGTGGCACCATCGGGGATGTCGGCGACCGCCTGGGCGGCGTCGTTCATGACCTTGTTCATCGGGGTCCTCCGGTCAGTGGCCGGTCTCGGATACGCGAGAGCCCGCGTGTTGCGGGCTCTGCGTGAGGGACGATGGACTCACCCTCGG
>JAEUKJ010000080.1 GCA_016792665.1 Deltaproteobacteria bacterium
CCACGAGCCCTCCCTCGAAAGCCGCGCCGACCTCGAGCTGCACGAGGCACAGCCGCGGCCGGTAGGCACCCAACGCGTTGGTCTCGACCGCCAGCGGCAAGAGCCGCACCGCCCCGAGCACGTCACCGAGCGCCGCCAGAGCGCGCGGCTCGGCGATGACCGTGGGCAGAGGCGACGCATCCAGGGCGGACATCGTACCACCATCGCCAAAGGGCGCCCGCCGGTCAACGCCCTCGTCCTCCGCACCCTTCGCCCCTGGGAAAAGCCGCGCGGCCGCGCGACGGCGACGATCCTGCGGCCATGGGCGATAGCGGCCGACGCGCTTGAACCGCGGCGCGAGTTCGGCAATGCTCTCGATCGGACGTGCGGGTGCGTTCGCTCTGGAGGCATGGATGGCGCTCTTGGTTTGTCGGGGCCACCGACACGGTGACGCGCGCCCGAGCACGGCGCGACGACTCGCGCGACCGCTCGGCATCGCACTCTCGTGGCTCCTCACGCTGGCCTCGCTCTTTGCCGCGTCGGTCGCGCACGCCGAGCTGCGCCTGACCGAGGTCCTCTTCAACGGGACCGGCGCCGCCGACAACGACGAGTTCGTCGAGATCACCAACGTCGGCACCGACGCCATCGACCTGTCGACCTACCGCATCGGCGACGAAGAGACCGTGGGCGGCGGCGAGGGCTTCCACACCTTTCCGGCCTCGACCCTCCAGCCCGGCGAGAGCTGCATCGTCACGCGCGACGCCCCGAGCTTCGCGGCCGCCTTCACCGTGCCGTCCGGTACCAAGGTCTTCGCGCTCAGCAACGCCCTGCCCGGCTTCGGCCTGACCCGCGACACGGCGCTCGGCACCGGCAACTTGAACCTCGGCAACACCGGCGACGAGGTCATCCTGTTGAAGCGCCTCTCGCCCGGCGTCTACAGCGTCGTCGACGCGATGAGCTACCTCGACGGCGTGACGACCTACACGCCGCCCGGCGGCACTGCCACGACGTTTATCGACCTCGCCATCGCCAACGTCGGCACCGAGCTCCAGAGCCTCGGCCGCAAGTCCGCGCGGAAGGACACCGACAAGCGCACGGACTGGAAGGTCCTCACCGTGCCGACTCCAGGCACGGTGCCCTTCAACATCTGCGGCGACAGCACCCGCGAGGTCGGCGAGACCTGCGACGACGGCAACGACGTCGCCGGCGACGGCTGCGGCGAGACCTGCCTCGTCGAGTGCGGCTTCACCTGCGAGGGCACCGGCCCCCTCTCCTGCCTCGAGAGCTGCGGCGACGGCGACGTGGCCGGCCTCGAAGAATGCGACGACGGCAACGACCTTCCCGGAGACGGGTGCGACGCGCTCTGTCGGGTCGAGCCCGGCTTCGTCTGCCCCGACCCGGCCCCACGCTGCGACGGCCAGCTCGGCACGCGCTCGACCTGCGCCCTCGACCCCTGTCTCCAGCCGCTGCGCGTGACCGAGGTCCACGCCGACGGCCTGGTCGACCCCACCTCGGAGTGGATCGAGCTCGCCAACACGGGACTCCTGCCGATCGATCTGGGCCCGTGGAGCGTCGGCGACCAGGCCGTCGAGGGCGCCACCAGCGAGGGCATGGTGCGCTTCCCCGACGGGGCCACGCTCGCGCCGGGCGCAGTCGTCATCGTCGCCAACGACGGGGTCCGCTTCGCCGCTGAATGGTCATTCACTCCGGGCTACGAGCTCAGCGACTCGGCGTCCAGCGCCACCTGGCTCACGCGCACGAGCGACTGGGCCCCGAACCAGACCATCGTGCTCGCCAACGACAGCGACGAGGTCGTCCTCGCCTGCGGCGGCGAGATCCGCGACCTCGTGCGCTGGGGCATCGCCAGCCAGAGCACCCTCGGCGCGCCCACCGCCAACTACTCCGCCGCGGCCCCGCAGGCCGGTCCCCTCACCTTCGAGCGCCTGGACCTCGAGGCCGCCTCCGGCACGGCCGCCGACTGGTCGGTGTCGCGCTGCCCCTCGCCGGGCCAGGCCCCGAACCCGAACCACCCACCCGAGACGGCGACCGGCCTCGTCATCGCGCCGCCCGGTGTGCAGACGACCTTCGCCGTGTCCGCCAGCGACCGCGACGGCGACGCGCTGAGCTACGCCGTCGACACCACCGGCCTCGTCGGCACCCTCGACAACCTCGGCGGCGGCCTCTTCCGCTACACCCCGCCGGCCGGCCCCGGGCCGCTCACGACCGGATTCCGCTTCACCGCGGCCGACGCGTGCTCCACCTCGACGCCGACCACCATCGAGGTCCAGGTCGTCGCCGCGAGCTGCGACCCCGGTCTCGCCGACGTGCGCATCACCGAGGTCCACGTCGACGCGCGCGTCGACAACGACGGCGAGTGGATCGAGCTCACCAACACCGGCGCGAGCGCCGTCGACCTCGGCTTCCTGCGCGTCGGCGACGAGGCCACCACCGGTGTCACCCCGGGCCGCGAAGGCTTGAGCCTCATGCGCGCGGGCACGACGCTCGGGGCCGGACAGTCGATGGTCCTCGCGTTCTCGGCGCGCGCCTTCAGGTTCGACTGGCGAAAGAGCGCCGACGCCGAGTGGTACCGCGACTCCGACGGCCTCGAGAACGAGCTCCCGCGCGCCGTGCAGGCCGCCAGCGGCGCCATCCGCCTGGACAACGACGGCGACGAGGTCGTGCTCCTCGGGTGCGACGGCGAAGTGATCGACGCCCTCTATTGGGGCCAGGGCACGTCACCGCTCCAAGGGCGCAGCGCCGTCGAGGTCCCTTGGCCGAACCGCCTCCGCGCGCCCCCGGCCTGGGATGGCCTGTCGGGCGCCGGCCCGACGAGCTTCGAGCGCCGCGACCCGGCCCTCGACACCGACTCCGCGGACGACTGGTTCATGAGCACCTGCCCGAGCCCGGGGATCCCGCGCGGCGCCAACGACGCCCCGGTCACCGTGGGCGCGGCCTACCCCGTCGCACCTGGTGCGACGCTAACGGCGAGCTTCGGCGCCAGCGATCCCGACTCGAGCGCGCTCACCTTCTCGGCCACGGCGGAGAGCGGCGTCCTCACCATCGTCGACGCGGCAACCGGTGCCTTCACGTGGCAGGCGCCGGCGGTGGCCGGGCTCTACACGATCGACTTCGCGGTGAGCGACGGCTGCGCGACCGCGACCGGCGTCGTCCAGCTCTGCGTCGGCACCACCGAGGTCGCCGGCAACGCGGTCGACGAAGACTGCGACGGGGTCGTCCTGTGCTTCCAGGACCAGGACGGCGATCACTTCGGCGCGGCGACCCTCGTCCCAGACCCGACCCGCAGCGGCTGCCTCGCCCCGGGCCTGGCGACGGTCGGCGGCGACTGCGACGACCTGCCCGCGGGCTGCGGCGCGGCCTGTGCCCCGGGCCGTCCCGAGCTGTGCGACGGGCGCGACAACGACTGCGACGCGCTCACCGTCGATGGCTCGGCCGATGCCGGCATCGGCCAGGCCTGTGATGCCGCGGCGGACGCGAACCTCTGCGCCGACGACATCATGCGCTGCGTGGGCGGCGGGCTCGCCTGCGTTGACCAGCCCGCAGGCGACGAGCTCCGGGTCGAGATCTGCGACACGCTGCAGCTCGACGAGGACTGCAACGGCAAGGCCGACGACCTCGACACGGCACCGCTTGGCCGCACGACCTTCTTCGAGGACCGCGACGCCGACGGCTACGGCAGCAGCGTCACGCGGCTGGCGTGCCGTCGCCCTCCGGGCTTCGCGGAGATCGGCGGGGACTGCGACGACGACCCGGCGCTGTGCGGGTCGGGCTGCCATCCGAACCGGGTCGAGTCGCGCGTCGCGAGCAACTGCACCGACGGTCGCGACAACGACTGCGATGGGACGAGCGACACCGACGCCGAGTGCTTTGCGGACCGCACCTGCTACCTCGATCAGGACGGCGACGGCTTCGGCTCGACCACCTCGGTCGTCCTGACCGGTGCCACCGCCGGGGCCGGCTGCGCGGCCTACGCTGACGGCACGCGACCGGCCGGATCGTGGGTCGACGTGAGCGGCGACTGCGACGACCGCCCGGCCTTCTGCGGCGCCGCGTGCCGCCCGGGGCTCGCCGAGATCTGCGACGGCTTCGACAACGACTGCCTCGTCCAGACCGCGGACGGCATCGGCGACGTGCGCATCGGCGTGGCCTGCGACTCCGCGGCCGACGCCGACCTCTGCCAGGACGAGGTCACCGTGTGCACCGCCGGCTCCGTCACCTGCCCCAACATCGCCGCCGGCGACGCGCAGCGCGTCGAGGTCTGTGACCCACTGGATGTCGACGAGGACTGCGACGGCGGCGCCGACGACCTCGACCCGCAGGGGAACGCGACCGGCAAGGTCGTCTTCTACCCCGACCTCGACGGCGACGGCCGCGGCCGTGACTCCGGGGCCGTCACCCGCTGCAACGCGCCTCCGGCCCACGTCACGGTGGGCGGGGACTGCGACGACGACCCGGCCCAGTGCGGCGCGGCATGCCGTCCCGGGCTCGTCGAGTCGCGCGGCCAGGGCAACTGCGGCGACGGCCGCGACAACGACTGCGACGGCGCCAGCGACGTGGATCCCGAGTGCTTCGGCGACATCCTCTGCTACCTCGACCGCGACGGCGATGGCTACGGTCGCTTCCCGACCGAGACGGTCGTGTCGGGGCCGGCCGCCGATCTGGGCTGCGCGAAGTACGCCGACGGCATCAACCCCGTCGGGAGCTGGGTCGGGAACGGACTCGACTGCGACGACGACCCCTTGACCTGCGGCGCGGCGTGCTATCCGAGCGCGCCGGAGCTGTGCGACGGCAAGGACAACGACTGCAGCGCGCAGACGGCCGACGGCGCGGGCGACCCGGCGATCGGCGTGGGCTGCGACGCCCCCGAGGATACCGACGTGTGCCTCGACGACCGCGCGAGCTGCCAGGGCGGCCGCATCGCTTGCGTCAACATCGCGAACGGGGACGCGACCCAGGTCGAGCGCTGCGACGGCCAGGGCGTCGACGAGGACTGCGACGGCGGGGCCGACGATGCCGACCCGGACGGGTCGCCGGCCGACGCACCGGTCTGGTATCGGGACGAGGACGGCGACGGCTTCGGCACGCCGGGCCAGGTGCTGCGTCGCTGCACCAAGCCCGCGGGCTACGTCGACAACGCGCTGGACTGCGACGACCGGCCCAGCGCGTGCGGCGCGGCGTGCCACCCGGGGGCCGCCGAGCTCTGCGATGGCTACGACAACGACTGCGCGGTGGGCACGCCCGACGGGGCGGCGGACGCGGCAGTCGGGAGCGCGTGCGACGCGCCGACCGATGCCGACGAGTGCCCCGATGACGTGGTGGTGTGCGCGGCCGGGGGGATCCGCTGCGACAACAACCCGAGCGGCGACGGGGCCAGGGTCGAGGTCTGCGACGCGGACCGAGCCGACGAGGACTGCGACGGGTTCGCGGACGATGCCGATCTGGACGGGGCGCTGGGCATGGAGACCTTCTACGCCGACAAGGATGGCGACGGGCACGGCGACGGAGCCAGCGTGGTCAGCGCGTGCGTGCCGCCCGAGGGCTACGTCACGAGCAGCGACGACTGCGACGACGACCCAGCCGGGTGCGGCGCCGCGTGCGCCCCGGGCAAGGTCGAGGACGCTGCCAGCGGGCTCTGCGCGGACGGCTTCGACAACGACTGCGACGGGGCCACCGACGAGGCGAGCGCCTGCGCGACGGCCGCGACCTGCTATCGCGACGAGGACAAGGACGGCCACGGCACGCTGGCGAGCGCGACCACGGTCGATGCGGCCGACCTCCCCGCGGGCGGGTGCGCGGCCTGGGACGACGGCACGCACGCGGTCGGCACATGGTCGGCCGTGGGCGACGACTGCGACGACGCCGAGGCGACGGCCTACCCCGGCGCGACCGAGACGGTCGGCAACGAGGTCGACGAGAACTGCGACGGCATCGTCCGCTGCTGGGTCGACGCGGACAACGACAACTACGCTGCCGTGGGCGCGGCCGAGGCCGACGCGGCGCCGGGTGAGAGCTGCGCCGAGGCCTTCGAGCTGGCGGCGCGGCTCGGTGACTGCGACGACGATCTGAACGCGTGCGGGGCCTCGTGCAGCCCGGCTGCGGCTGAACTCTGCGACGGCTTCGACAACGACTGCGACAGCCAGACCGACGAGGCCGTCTGCTCGGAGCCGCCCGTCGGCGTCCTGGGCGGCGGTGAGAGCTGCTCGGGCGGCGGGGCGCCGCTCGGTTTCGGCGCCTTGCTCGCGTTGTTCGTGTTGGGCAGGCGGCGCGCCACTGCATGGCGGAAGTCGTGAACCACTCCGTGGCTCCATCCTTCGCATAGGGCTTCGCTTCGGCCGAGCCTGAAAGACGAAAGGCCGACCCGGTCTCCCGGATCGGCCTCTTCGCGGCGCGACCGTCGTTCACTCGCGTGACCGACGTTCGAGCCTCACATCACGGCTGCTTCGGGGCGGGCGCCGGGGCCGGGGCCGGGGTCACCGGCGCGACGGTCAGGCGGATCTGCGCGTCGAAGGTCGGGGCCGCATTGACCTTCTCGGGCTCGCCACCGACCTGCCAGTCGGCGCGCGCGAGGCCCTTGGTCTCGCCCTCGATCACGAGGACGCCGCCGTCCTTCTTCTCGACGACCTTGAACTGCACCGGGATCTCCTTCGAGACGCCGTGGAGGTCGATGGTCGCGGTCGCGGTGAAGGTGTCGGGGGTGTTCTCGACCGGCTTCAGGCGATCGACGGTGACCTTGAAGGTCGCGAACTTCGCGACATCGAAGAAGTCGGGGGACTTCAGGTGGTCATTGCGCTTCGGCACGCCCGTCTCGATCGAGCCGATGTCGACCTCGAGGACGACCTTGGCGGTCTCGAGTTTGGTGAGGTCGGTGTTGGCCTCGATGACCTTGAAGGTCTTGAAGTCGACGGTCACGAGCCCCTTCGACGTGTCGTGGTGGTCGACCACCGCGCGCACGAAGTCGACCGGCGCGACCACGTCGGCATCGCCTGCCGCCGCGCCCGCATCACCGGCCGGAGCCGCATCACCGGCCGGAGCCGCATCACCCGCCGGGGCCGCGTCGGCCGCCGGAGCCGCACCAGCGTCGGCCGCGGGAGCCGCACCAGCGTCAGCCGCGGGAGCCGCGCCGGCGTCGGCCGCGGGGGCCTTGGCGGTGTCGGCCTCGGGGGCCTTGGCGGTGTCCGCCTCGACCGGCGTGGCGTCGGCCGTCGGCTGGGGCTGCGGCTTCTTGCCGCAGGCGCTCACGCCGAGGAGACCTACCGCGCAGAACGGAACCAGATACTTGGCAACGATGTTCATCTCTACTCCTGATGGACCCTTGGGGTCATTGACTCGCTTTCAAAGCCTGGCGATGATCGTCAGGCTGCCGGCGAAGGTCGTTCCGTGGGGCAGCCGAGCTGCGGCCTGCGGAACTAGCACATGGGGCCGTCACTCTGACGGACTCCCCGATGTCGGCGACAGCTCGCCTCAGGAACCTTCGGTCCTGGCATGGCGAGCTGCCTGGGAATGTCGATGTGGGGGCCGCGCATGGTCACGGCCCTGCCTGGGTCTTCTTCGCGAGCACGAAGCGACCATTGAGGGTGAGCGCATCGCCATCGAAGTCGCTGCGGTCGAGCGCGGTCTTGGCGATGGGCAACTGGAAGCTCGCGGTGACGAGCAGCGCTTCCGGAGCCGAGACCCCGAGCTCTTTGCGCTGCGCCGCGTCGAGGACCGCGATGGCCCCGGTGAGCGCGACGTCGATGACGCGCCCCATCATCTCGACCCGCCCGGTCGCGCTGAGATCGCGCCGCGCCCCGGCCCCGTCGACCTTGGTGAGCGCCGGCACGACCAGGCGGATGGTCGCGAACTTCTCGGCGTCGAGGTACTCGCGGGCGTGCTTGTTGCGGAGCTCCACGCCGGTGTCGACCGAGGCCGACTTCACCTCGAACGTAGCACTCGAGCGCGCGAGCTCGGCCGGGTCGAGCTGGACGGAACCGGTCACGCCCGTGAACTTCCCATCAAAGGTCTCGCCACCCGCCGTGATGCGCGCCACGAGCAGGTTCGCCGGCACCTCGACCACGGTCCACTCTCCGGCGGGAGCCGCCAGCGCCTCCACCTTCGCGCCCACCTCGGTGCTCGCGACCGGCGCGGCCTTCGAGGGCAGGAGCCGCTCGGCCCCTTCAGGCGGGAAGCCCGACACGAACGCCCAGACCGGGAGGACCGGCGCGACGATGAGCACCGCGGCACCGGCCAACGCCAGCCCACGCAGGATCTTTTCGAGCCGGCCACCACGTTCGCGGCCTCGAAGGCCCCAGGCCCGCTGCCCGGGCTCCGGCCGCCCGGCAGCCGCCGCGGCTGCCTGACGCCGCGCGAGCAGGTGCATCGTCACCGCCCCGACCAGCAGCCCCACGATCAGCACAAGCCCGTCGAGCCCGAGCCACACCCAGCGTTGCTGGGTCTCGAACCACCAGCCCAGCGACGGGTCCTCGACCCAAAACGCGCGCGCGGTGTCAGTGTAGACCACGACCCCGTCACGCGAACCCTGGAGGATCCAGCGCAGCCCCCAGAGCAGCACTCCGAGCGCCCCGGCGGCGAAGCCGATCTTGAGTCCCCAGCCAGCCAGCGTCGCGCCACCCGCGCGCTGTCCTGACACCGATTCGTCACTCATCGACACGTCCTGACCCGCAGCCCAACACCGCACCGAAGAGGTGCGGCCCGTCTACCCTGCCAGCCACGGCGGCATTGCGCGCACCGTGTATGCGCAGGCCATCCCTGCGCCCCGACCGAACGAGGTCTTAGCGCGAAACGTTCTACGCACGCACCATGAAACTTTCCGAAGATTACAAATATCACCCGAGATAGCCGGCGGATGGCCGGTGCGCATCCGATTTCGCACCCAGCCGTGAGCGCGTGCGGGGCCAGCATTTACGAGCTGTTGCGCTTTCTTGCGCGAAATCCAACCGAAGCGCATTCTGTAGGGGTCCGTAGTTCGCCCTCGCGCGGGCACGCTCCAATCACTCAGCAACCCAGCACTCTGGCGGTACAGCGGCATGGATTCGCAAGGTCGGGTCCTCATCGTAGACGACGAGGCCAGTGTCGTCCGCGCCCTCACGCGAGCCCTTCGTCACGAGGGCTTCGCGATCGAGGAAGCCGCGAGTGCCGAGGCCGCTCTGGAGTTCATCGAGTCCCTGGGCACGGGCACCCTCGACGTCGTCCTCTCGGACATCCACATGCCGGGACGCTCCGGGGTCCAGCTGCTCGAGGCCATGCGGCGGCGGGACCCCGACCTCCCGGTCATCCTCATGACCGCGGTCCCGGCCATCGACACCGCCGTCAAGGCGGTCGAGCACGGCGCGCTCCGCTACCTCACGAAGCCCGTCGAGCTACCAGCCCTGGTCGAGGCCCTCACCTACGCCGTGCGCCTCCGCAAGATGGCCGGGCTGAAGCGCGAGGCCGCGGCACTCCTGGGTCGCGAGAGCACCGACCTCGACGCCCGCAACGCCCTCGACGCCTCGCTCACACGCGCCTTCGACGCCGTGTGGATGGCCTACCAACCCATCGCCTCCCTCGATCGGCGCTGCGTCTATGCGTACGAGGCGCTCGTCCGCTCGCGCGAGCCCTCGCTCTCCAACCCGCTCGCCCTCATCGACGCCGCCACGCGCCTTGGTCGCCTGAACGATCTCGGACGCGTCGTGCGCCGCGCCGTCGGCACCCTCGCCCTCGAGCATCAAGGGCCCGAGCTCTTCTTCATCAACCTCCACCCCAATGACCTCCTCGACCCCGACCTCTATCGAATCGACTCGCCGCTCGGGCTCTGCGCCCCGCGTGTCGTCCTCGAGGTCACCGAGCGCATGTCCCTCGAGGGCATCCCCGACCTGAAGAACCGCGTCTCCAGCCTGCGCCGCATGGGCTTCCGCCTCGCCGTCGACGACCTCGGCGCGGGCTACGCCGGGCTCTCGAGCCTCGCCTGGATCGAGCCCGAGGTGCTGAAGCTCGACATGTCCCTGGTCCGCGACATCCACACCGAGGCCACCAAGCAACGCCTCGCGGGCTCGATGCTGAAGCTTGCGCGCGACATGGGCATCCTCGCCGTGGCCGAGGGCGTCGAGACCGCTGCCGAGCGCGACATGCTGGCGAGCCTCGGCGCCGACCTCATCCAGGGCTACCTCGTCGCGCGTCCCTCCCCGACCTTGGACACGCCACGCTGGGACACCGCATGACGGTGACGACGCAGCACCTCATCGCTCGCGTACGCGCGAGCTGGATCGCCCTGCCGGTGCGCGACCTC
>JAEUKJ010000124.1 GCA_016792665.1 Deltaproteobacteria bacterium
AATCTTTGGGACGCATGACGGCACTGAGTACCTGAACCCACCGGGCCGGGCGCGCGCCTGACACCGATGCTGGGCCCCGCAACGGCCAGCGCGACCGCTCCGCGAGCCTGCCGCACTGCGTCCGACGCGGAGCCGAGAGACTCAGGCGTCGTGCGCCCCGTCCCACTTCGCCTGGAGGCGCTCGCGAACGGAGGTCTCGGTCAGCTTCTTCTTCTGGTCTTCGAGCTCGCGCATCTCGACCACGATCCGCCAGTAGTGCTCGGCGAGGGACGGCATGTACAGGCCGGCCACGAAGTACGCCGGCAGCTTGTAGCTGGCCGGCTCCGCGCCCGCGAGCCCGAAGCCCGCCAGGAACTCGTGGAGTGCCTTCTCGACGCCCACGACGCGGGCCCAGACTTCCGGGATCCCGACCAGATCCCGCGGGTTCGCGGGCTCGCCAGCGGGTGCCGCCCACAGGCCGGCGTCGCTCAGCTCGGCGTCGACCTGGGCCGCCACCGACTTGCCCAGCTCGACCGCGCCCTTCTTGAGGGCGGCCACGCGCTCCGACGCCATCGCCTCGGCGACCGCGCCCTGAGCCAAGAAGGCTTTCTTGGTCTCGCGCACCACGAACGCGTCGAGGTCCGCCTTCAGGACGGCTCGGATGTCCACGATCACCTGCTGGAAGCGTACCTTCCGGAGGCTGATCTGGTCTTCGATCTCAGTGGCGCTCAGTGACTCGACCATGTTCGCTCCTCGGCCTGCGGCAGCCGAGATCCCCTCGGCATTTCTTCGCGTAGATACCGCTCAACCGAGCCGCCTGCAAGCCGACCCGAAGTCTCGACATCACACGCGCGGAGGCCCGAGGCCCATGGCGACCGAGGGCATCATGCGGGTCTTCTCGCCGCGATACGCGGCCAGGAGAGCGAGGGGACCGCGCAGGTCCCCGCGACGACTCTCAGCGACGTCGCCCCTTGTCTTTGGCGGGAGCGGCCTTGGCGGCCTTGCCCTTGGCGGGAGCAGCCTTGGCGGGAGCGGCCTTGGCGGCCTTGCCCTTGGCGGGAGGCGGAGCGGCCTTCTTGCCCTTGGCCGGCGCCTTGGCAGCCTGCTTGGCCTTCTTGCCCTTGGGGGCCTCTTCGACCTCCTCCTCTTCCTCGACCTCTTCTTCCCAGTCGTCCTCTTCCTCTTCCTCTTCCTCTTCGAGCTCCTCCTCTTCCTCTTCGAGCTCTTCTTCCTCTTCGAGCTCCTCCTCTTCGTCGAGCTCGTCGTCGGAGGCCTCGTCGTCCCAGGCCTCTTCCTCTTCCTCTTCGGCCTCTTCCTCGGCCTCCTCTTCCTCGACTTCCTCGTACTCCTCGGCCTCTTCCTCGTCCTCGAGTTCCTCGTCGTCGAGCTCGGCCTCTTCTTCCTCGGCGCCTTCGGCCTCGTCGTCGGGCAGCGCGCGCGCCTTCTTCTTGGGCTTGGCTTCCTTCTCGGCCTTCTTGGCCTTCTTGCTCTTCTTCTCGGCCTTGGCGGGCTTCTCGCCCTTCACCTTCTTCGGCCGCTCGCCCTCGGCCTCGGCCGGCTCGCCCTCGACGCCTTCCTCTTCCTCGACCTCCAGGCCGCCTTCTTCCTCGGCGCCTTCGAGGCCCTCGAGCTCGTCCAGCTCGCCACCGCCGACCACGACCGCGGCGCCACCGTACTCGAGCTCGTCCATCTCCTCTTCGATGTCCTCGCGGAGGTCGTCCTCGAGCCCGTCGCCGTCGTCCTCGACGAGCTCCTCGTCCTCGAGCTCCTCGATGTCCTCGTCGACCTCGAGGTCGATGTCGATGTCGAGTTCGTCCTCGTCCGCCGACGAGCTGCGCGCGTCGGAGCTCGCCTTCTTGCGCAGCTTCTCCGCGATGCGGCGACGCCGAGCCTCGGGATCCTCGTCGACGTGGCGCGCCACGCGCCCCTCGGTCCCGCTCAGCGCGCCGGCCTGCCGCAGCACCATGCGCTCCATCGTCATGATGAGCTCGAAGTCCTTGTCGACATCGAGCTCGGCTTCCTCGAGGTGCTTCACGTGCAGGAAGAAGCGCTTGGACTTCGGCACCGTCCGCTTGCCGGGGTAGGTGACCGTGATGCGTCCCGGCTCGATCTTCATGTGGTACGCGTTGTGCTCGCGGATGAAGTCGCGGAACTGCTGGATCTCAAAGCGTCCGTCGCGCCGCGGCTTCACCGAGAAGCGGGTCGTCGGCGGGTTCTGCTCGAGCGTGTAGCGCCGGCACTCACTGGCCTGCGAGCACCCGTCGAGCGGGTCGTCGACCAGCTCGATGGCCATGCACGAGCGCGCGTTCTCCCAGCTGCCGAAGCAGGCGAAAGCGCTCGGCGACCCGGGCTCGAGAATATACGGTTGGAAGCGGCTCTGGATCGGCTGCCCCGGCATCCCAGGGAACCCGGGAAGCCCCGGAAAGCCAGGAAAACCACCACCCGATCCATTCGACTGGCTCATCCGCCCCTCTCTGTCGTCGCGCCCGGTTCAACTGCAGGCTGGCGAGTCCTGTGTGACCCGGCACCGTAGAATCGCCACACTGAATGGCGTCGATACACCGCCCCGGCACGGGCGGCGCGGCAAGCTGCCATGAAGCCCTGACCGACGCAAGGGAATGCGCGAGGCCAGCCACCCGGTGCCTGCACTTTGGGGCGGAACTCCGCGGATTCGGCCCGGCTGCAGGTCCCCTCCCTGCGAGGCGTCAGGGGGTTGGGAGCGGCTCCTGGCAAGGATCCGGGTCGAACGGCCCCCACCGGATGAGCGCCGCCGTGGGGTCGAGCGCCTTGGCCACGCTCTCGACGCCACCGGTGAAGAGCCAGGCCCCGTCCGAGAGCGCCACGGCCGACGCTCCGAGCGGCCCGACGCTCAGCTCGGTCGGGGCTCCGACCTGCTCCAGGGACGGGGCCGCCCCCGTGCCGACGCGAAAGCGAAGCGCTGTGATCTGGATGCAGTCGGTGGTGCTCGTGCAGAAGCTGCTCTGCGAGAACGCCGTATAACCCCCGAAGAACACGAGCTCCCCGCCGCTCAGGACGGCGAGCTGCGCGGCCCCGCGGGCGAAGGCCCCGGCCGCGAAGGCCCCGCGATCGACGGTCGTGACGCTGGCGGTCCCGGCCGCCGTGTCGACGGTGACCAGCTCGAGGCGCGCTGCATCGACCTTTGGCGGGAAGGCCCCTCCGCTGGCGATGTTGCCCCCGCCCGCAACAAGGACAGAAAAAACGTCGCCATTAACACCGACGACCGCGGCCGCGGGGAACAGCGCCACCGCGCCGCCACCGCTCACCGTGAGCTCCGTGACGGCCTCGCCGGCCGGCTTGCTGGCATCCACGAGGAGCCCCGTCCGAGCCGGATCCCCATCGACGTTGCCGCCCCAGACCAAGGCCAGGTTCGGCGCCAGCTCGACGACGACGGCCCCGAAGCGCTTGGTCGAGAGCTGCGCCGCGGTCGCCGTCTTGACGGTGATGATGCTGAGCGCGTCCGAGAAGTCCGCGGCGCCGCCCGCGCCACTGACCGACCCGCCGACGGCGACGATGGCGCCCGACGTCATCGCCCCGAGCGCCGGTAGGGCCGGAAGCGGCGCCTCGTACTCGGCGCGGGACTCGCGCGTGAGGGGGTCGAAGACCTCGCTGCCGTGTGCCGGCGCGTCCGCCGGGTTGGCCCAGATGGCCGGCTTGCCCGCCGCGGCCAGCTGGATCTTGGTGGCTCCGCCGACGACCCGGACCGTGCCCCCATCGAGGACGCGCGCCAGCGCCATCACGCGCGGCGCGACCAGCGAGCCGGCGCTCGACACCTCGCCGCTCAGGCGGTCGACGCGGTCGATGCCGCTCCCCCCCTCGAGCGTCGTCCCCGTGAGTCGCTTGGCGCCACCGACCGCCCACGCAACATCCTGCCCGGCTGCCAGCGCGCCAAAGACCCGCGGCTCGCTCAGGCGGCGCGCGCCGTCGCTGCTGCGCGCATTGCCCATGCACGCGAACTGCCCGAGCGGGGTCAAGAACACGTCCGGAAAGGACTTCTCGAACTCGGCCACCGCCACGTCGCGCGCCTCGCCGCCCCACCGGGCCGTCGTCCCCTGGCACCCCGCGACCCGCAGCCGATAGCCGGCCCCGGTGGGCACGCCAGGCAGCACCAGCTCGCCCTGCGCGCTCGCCTCCGAGACCGCCGCCTGGACCCTCCGCGGCGACGGCAGCGCCCCCTCGGAGAGCTCGACCACGATGCGATCGATGTCGCCGGGGATCTGGCGGTCGTCGTTGCCGGTCGCCTGGCACACGCCCAGCGACGCAAAGCGCAGGCCGGGCCCCTCGTCCGCGCCGCCGTCCGCCGCGCATCCGGCCCAGACCGCGCCCGCCGCGAGCAGCCCCAGTGCCCGCCGCGCCCCACGCCGCTCGAGCCGCAGGCCCACCCGGGAGACGAGAGCAGCCCTGACCAGACCCTGGCGAGACGCGACGCGGCGAAGGTTCATGGCGGCGAATCCTCTACGTCCGCGCCACCCTGGTCAAGCACGCCGCGCCTGCACTTCTGGTTTCGCCCTGCGCGGTGCTATGCATCGCCGCGATGACGAGCTCGGAACCGACCCGCCCTGGCCCCGCGCGACGCCGCGCGTCCCCTTCACCGAACGCGCCCGAGCCCGCCGGAGAGGGCGCCGCCGTGCCCGAGCCCACGCGCCCCGACCCGACCTCGACGCCGATGATGCAGCAGTATCTCGACGCCAAGGCCGCCTGCCCCGACGCCCTCGTGATGATGCGGATGGGCGACTTCTACGAGCTCTTCCTCGAAGACGCCGTCGAGGCCGCCGAGCTCCTCGAGCTCACCCTCACCGCGCGCAACAAGAAGGACGACAACCCCATCCCGATGGCCGGCGTGCCGTACCACGCCCTCCAGACCTACCTGCCGCGCCTCCTCGCCGCCGGCCGCAAGGTCGCCATCGTCGAGCAGGTCGAGGACCCAAAGCTCGCCAAAGGCCTCGTCCGCCGCGAGATCGCGCGCGTCGTCTCGCCCGGCGTGGTCCTCGACGAAGCCGTCCTCGACACGCGCGAGCCGAACTGGCTGGCCGCCATCGCGCCCCCCGACGACGCTCCGGACGAAGGCGCACGCTGGGGCCTCGCCTGGCTCGATGTGTCGACCGGGCTGCGCCACGCCACCGCGCGCGCCTCGCTCGCCGAGATCCTGACCGAGCTCGCGCGCCTCGAGCCCAAGGAAGTCGTCGTCCCGCGCCAGCCCGCGACCCTCCATGGCGACGTTCGCCGCGCGTTCCCCAAGGTCGCGCTCGCCCTCCGCGACCTCCCCGCCTCCAGCCTCGAAACCGCGGCGAGCCCGCTCGAGGCCGCCACCAGTGCGGCCGCCGACCTCGTCCTGGACTACGCCAAGGACCTGCACCGCGGCGGCGAGCTCGCCCTCCGCCCGCTGGTCGTCCTCGGCCCGGACGAGCGCATGGCGCTACCGGCGACCACGGTCCGGAACCTCGAGCTCCTCCGCTCGATGATGGACGGCGGCAAGAAGGGCAGCCTGCTCGGGCTCCTGGACCAGACCCGCACGGCCATGGGCAGCCGCCTCTTGCGCAGCTGGCTCCTGGCCCCGCTGCTCGACCGCGCGGCGATCCAGCGTCGCCACGACGCGGTCCAGGCCGCGCTCGAGGCCCCGCTGCTGCGCGCCGAGCTGCGCGACCTCTTGCGCGGCGTCTCCGACCTCGAGCGCCTGGTCGGCCGCGTCGCCGCCCGCGTCGCCACCCCGCGCGACCTCGCCGCCCTGGCCGCCAGCCTCGAGCGCGTCCCTCGGCTCGCTGAGCGCCTCGCCAGCGCCGACGTGGCCGCGCTCGAGGCCGACCCGACCGCGCGCCCCGCCTCCGGACGGGGGCCCCTGGCAGCCCTCGCGCAGGACCTCGACCCGGTCCATGCCCTGGCCGTCGAGATCCGCCGCCTCCTGGTCGACGAGCCGCCACCCACCTTGAAGGAAGGCGGCGTCATCCGCGAAGGGGCCGACCCCGACCTCGACCAGCTCATCGCCATCGCCCGCGAGGGCAAGGACTGGTTCGAAGCCTACGAGGCCCGCCTCCGCGACGCGTCGAAGATCCCCTCGGTCAAGATCCGCTTCAACTCGGTCTTCGGCTACTACATCGAGGTCACGCGCGCGAACCTGCACCTCGTGCCCGACACCTGGCTCCGCAAGCAGACGCTGGCCAACGCCGAGCGCTACTACACGGTCGAGCTGAAGGAGCGCGAGGACAAGGTGCTGGGCGCCGACGACAAGCGCCTCGCCCTCGAAGAGCGCCTCTTCACCGGCCTCCGCGACCACGCCGCGAGCTTCGGCGCGCGCGTCCAGGAGACCGCGCAGCGCCTGGCCGAGCTCGATGTACTGCTGGCTTTCGCCGAGCTCGCCGCGACCCGCGGCTGGGTGCGCCCGACCCTCGTCGACGAACCGCTCGTCGATATCCGCGGCGGCCGCCACCCGGTCGTCGAGGCCATGCTCCCGCCCGGTAGCTTCGTCCCGAACGACCTCGTCCTGGCCCCCGACCGCCGCCTGGTGATCCTCACCGGCCCCAACATGGCCGGCAAGTCGACGGTCATGCGCCAGACCGCCATCATCGCGATCCTCGCGCAGATCGGCGCCTTCGTCCCAGCCGAAGCGGCAACGCTCGGCCTCGTCGACAAGGTCTTCACGCGCGTCGGCGCCTCGGACGATCTGGCCCGTGGGCAGTCCACCTTCATGGTGGAGATGACCGAAACCACGGAGATCCTTCGCGAATCCACCGACCGCTCGCTGGTCGTCCTGGACGAGATCGGGCGCGGCACCTCGACCTGGGACGGCCTGTCCATCGCCTGGGCCGTGGCCGAGCACCTGCACGACCAGTCCCGCTGCCTGGCGCTCTTCGCGACGCACTACCACGAGCTCACCGAGCTCGCCTCGACGCGCGACGCTGTCCGAAACCTATCCATCGCTGTCCGAGAGCAAGCCAACGACGTGGTCTTCCTCCGCCGCCTCATCGAGGGCGGCGCCAGCAAGAGCTACGGCATCCAGGTCGCGCGCCTGGCCGGCCTGCCCGACGCGCTGCTGGCGCGGGCGCGCGAGGTCCTGGAGAACCTCGAGGCGATGTCGGTCGACCCCGACTCGCGCCCGCGGCTGGCCCGCGGCGGCAAGCGCCCGGCCACCTGGCAGCTCTCGCTTTTCGCCCCGAAATCCGAATCGGATTCAAGCCCTTCCGAGCCTCCCCCGGTCGCGCCCGCCACCCCCGACCGCCTCGCCCAGGACCTCCGCCAGCTCCTCGCCGTCGACCCCGACGAGCTCACCCCCAAGGCCGCATTGGACCTCGTCTACAAGCTGCGCGCCGCGGTACAGCGCCACGACGGCCGCCCTGCCCCCTCGC
>JAEUKJ010000139.1 GCA_016792665.1 Deltaproteobacteria bacterium
GCACAGAACGGCAACGCGCCCTATAGCTTCTCGCGCGTCTCGGGTGACGGGACCGTCAGCGGGTCGGCCTTCACCGCGCCGGCCTTCGCGACCACCGCCGTCGTCCGCGTGAAGGACGCCTTCGGCTACACGGCCGACGCCACCGTGACGGTGCACCCGCCGCTCCAGATCAGCCCGAGCACCACCAACCTCGCAGTCAACGGGGCCATCACCTTCACCGCCAGCGGCGGTATCGGCGCGTACACGTTCACGAAGGTCTCGGGCGGCGGCAGCCTGAGCGGCGCCACCTATACCGCCCCGGCGACCACCGGCACGGCGGTCGTGCGCGTGAGCGACCAGTCCGGCAACCAGAGCGACGCGACCCTCACGATCTCGGCCTTCGCCCTCTTGCCGACCGCGCCGAAGATCGCGACCAACGGGCAGGTCACCTTCAGCGCGAGCGGCGGCACGGCCCCGTACACCTACGCCATCACGAGCGGCCTCGGCACGATCGCGAACGGCGTCTACACCGCACCGTCGTCTCCAGGGACCGCGACCGTGCGCGTCACCAGCCAGAACGGTTGGACCGCGAGCACCACGGTGACGATCTACGCCCCACTCGTCATCGCCCCGGCAAGCCCGCTGGTCATGGTCGACCGCACCCAGACCTTCACGACCACGGGCGGCTACGGCGCGGTAGCGTTCTCGAAGGAGAGCGGCGAGGGAACGCTCGACGGCGCGACCTTCACGGCGCCTTCCGACGAAGGCGCGGCCGTCATCCGTGCGACCGACAGCCTCGGCAACACGGCGGACTCCTCCGTGACCGTCTACCCCGAGCTGACGCTGTCACCTGCGGCGTCCTACGTGCTTGCCGGCGAGTCGATCGCCTTCGAGGCCGAGGGCGGCCACGGGGCCCTCACCTACTCGGTGTTCTCGGGCGGAGGGTCCTTCACCGGGTCGACCTACACGCCGCCGGCCCTGACCGGCACGGCGGTGGTCCGAGTCACCGATGCACTCGGCAACGTCGCGGCCGCGACCGTCACGGTCTACGGCTATACGCTGGTCTCGGTCGGCGGCATCAGCGGGAGCAACGCGCACGGCTGCGGTCTCCGCAGCGACGGGACGCTTTGGTGCTGGGGCTACAACAACTACGGCCAGGTGGGCGACGGGACCGTGGTGCAGCGCCCATTGCCGGTGCGCATCGGCAGCAACGACGACTGGAGCTCGGTGAGCGTCGGCGACTATCACGCCTGCGCGACACGCTCCAACGGGACCCTCTGGTGCTGGGGATACAACGCCAGCGGGCGGCTCGGGGATGGAACTGCGACGAGCCAGACCTCGCCGGTCCAGGCCGGGGCGGCGACGAACTGGCTCCAGGTCGCGACCGGCAACGCCCACACCTGCGCGGTGAGGCTCAACGGCACGCTCTGGTGCTGGGGTCAGAACAGCAACGGGCAGCTCGGCCTCGGCAACACGACCGCGCAGTCGAACCCGACCCAGGTCGGCACCGACACGACCTGGACCGCCGTCGTGGCGAGCAAGAACAGCGCGACCTGCGCGCTCAAGTCGAACGGCAGCCTCTGGTGTTGGGGGCTCAACACGAACGGCGTCCTGGGGCAGGGCAACACCAGCCAGCAGACCTCGCCGGTCCAGGTCGGCAACGCGACGTCCTGGTCCGATGTCGCGCTCGGGCAGAACCACGCCTGCGCCACGCGCACCGACGGGACCCTCTGGTGTTGGGGGTTGAACTCGAGCTCGCAGCTCGGCGACAACACGACCGCGCAGAAGACGTCGCCCGTCCAGATCGGCGCGGCGATCGGCAGCTGGGCGCGCGCGGCCGCGGGCACGGCCTTCAGCTGCGGCGTCCTCACCAACGGCTCCCTCTACTGCTGGGGCAGCAACGCGTACGGCCAGCTCGGCGACGGCTCGACCACCAACCGGGCGGTGCCCACTCGGGTCGGAACGCTCACGACGTGGGCGCGCCTCGGGCTCGGGCCGGAGCAAGCGTGCGCCTCGCGCGGCGACGGGACCCTCTACTGCTGGGGCTGGGATGTGTCGGGCGGCGTGGGCGTCGGTGGGACGGCGAACGTGCTCCGACCGATGAAGGTCAACGGAGTCTTTCAGTCGCTGGCGGCCTCGTTCTTCCAACACACCTGCGCGACGAAGTCCGATGGCACGGCGTGGTGCTGGGGCTACAACACCTCGTACTCGGCGCTCGGCGACGGCACGACGACCAATCGCCCGCGGCCGGTCCTCGTCGCGGGCGGGGCGACGAACTGGACCGACGTCCCCATCCACAACGGCTACCATCACTCATGCGCCCTGCGCGCGGACGGGTCGCTCTATTGCTGGGGGCGCAGCTACCTCGGCGCCCTCGGCAACGGCAGCACGGCGACGCAGTCATCGCCCATCGTGGTGACCGGCGGAAACGTGTGGGCGAAGGCGACGCTCGGCCAGTACTTCACGTGCGGTATCCGCACGAACGGGACCTCGTGGTGCTGGGGGCGGAACACCTACGGCCAGCTCGGCACGGGGTCGACCTCGACCAGCAGCAACGCGTCCCCGCTGCAGGTCGGAGCCGCCACGGA
>JAEUKJ010000192.1 GCA_016792665.1 Deltaproteobacteria bacterium
CCTCGCCGACCCCGAGCTCGAGGTCGAAGCGAGCGACAGCGCCGACGTGTCGAGCGCCGAGGTCGCCGCCACGAGCACCGAGGTCGTCGCCACGAGCACTGCGCCCGCCGAGGACGCGAACGCGGACTGAGATCGGTCGAAGCTCAGGTCGTGGGCTCGGACCGCAGGCGATAGGTCGTCCCGCGGCGCTCGCCCTCGACCAGGATGCGCGGGTGCGAGGCGAGCTTCGGTCGGAGGCTCGCCCACCCTGCGTCGTCGAGGCCGAGGGTCTCCTGCAGGACGCTGCGCTTCAAGCGGCGCTCGGGCTCGCGCTCCATGAGCGCGACGATGGTGACAATGTGAGAGTCGCTCTCACTTGCCGGGCGCGCCGACGCGGCGCGAACCCGGGGCGGCGTCGCGGACGCGGGCGGGGCGGCATCCGCCGGTATCGTTGGCATCGGCGACGTGAGCGGCGCGCGCGGCGGGGGCGCATCGAGCGTCGGCTCGGCGGTCGCGGGGTCCGGCTCGTCCAGGGTCGACGGTGAGAGCGGCGGGAAGAGCGCCTCCGGCTCGGCCAGCTCGACGTCGGCGACCTCGGCCGCCTCGCCCATGAGCAGCGCCATCATCTCCTCGGCGCTCACCGGGCGCGCCGAGTCCGTCCCCTCGAGCAGGCTCGAAACCATCTCGCGCTTGTCGGCGTGCATCCCGAGGATCTGTTCCTCGATGGTGCCGTTGGCGACCAGCCGATAGACGGTCACGGGCTTGTCCTGCCCGATGCGGTGGGCGCGGTCGGAGGCCTGGTCCTCGACTGCCGGGTTCCACCAGGGATCGAGGTGGATGACCTCGGTCGCGGTGGTGAGGTTCAGGCCGACGCCGCCCGCCTTCAACGACAAGAGAAACGCGTCGACCGCCCCGCTCTGGAAGCGATCGACCGCGGCCACGCGCTCCTCGCCCGGGGTCGACCCGTCGAGGTAGGCGTAAGTGATCCCGTGCTGTTGGAAGGCGGCGGCGACCAGCTTCAGGAGCTCGGTGAACTGGCTGAAGACGAGCATCTTGCGCCCCTCGCCGCGGAGCTCTTCGGCCAGCTCCAGGAGGCGCTCCACCTTGCTCGAGGTGACGGGCGCCTTGGGGTCGACGAGCCGCGGGTGGCAGGCGATCTGGCGCAGCCGGGTGAGCACCGCGAGGATGCGGATGAACCCCTGCTGTCCGCCGATGGCGTTGCCGAGCGCGTCGAGCTCGCGGATGGCGGACTTGCGCACGCGCTGGTAGCGGTCGCGCTCGTCGCCGTTCAGCATGACGTCGACCCGCACCTCGGCCTTGGCCGGTAGATCGGTCGCGACCTGCCCCTTGCTGCGGCGCAACATGAAGGGACGCACGATGCGCGCGAGCCGCGCCGAGGCCTCGGGGGTGCGCAGCTCGATGTCGCGCCCGAACTGCTCGCGGAAGGTCTCGGCCGATCCCAGGAGGCCGGGCGCCACGACCGACATCAGGCTCCAGAGCTCGTAGGGGCGGTTCTCGACCGGCGTCCCGGTGAGCGCCAGGACGAAGTCGGCGCGCAGCGCACGCGCGGCCTGGGCCCGGCGCGTGGTCGGGTTCTTCATGGCGTGGGCCTCGTCGAGGACCACGGTCGCCCAGGGCGGACCCTCCTGACCGCGCGGCCCGAGGTGGAGTCGCTCGTGCCGCACCAGGAGGTCCCAGCTCGTTACCAGGACATCGCCCGGTCCGAGGTCGGCCAACGCCGGGTCGAGGGCCACGCCCTGCAGCGCCCGACGCACATCGAGCGTGGGGGCGAAGCGCGCGGCCTCGCGCTGCCAGTTCGGCACGACCGAGGTCGGCGCGATGACGAGGGTCGGCCCGCGCTCGGCCCGCGACACGATGAACGTCAGCGCCTGGAGCGTCTTGCCGAGCCCCATGTCGTCGGCCAGGCACGCGCCCTTGGCCCAGTGCGCGAGCCTTGTTATCCAGCGATAACCATCGACCTGGTAGGGGCGCAGCGTCGCGGTGAGCGACGCCGGGAGGACGGGCTCGAGGCGCGCGCCGGCCTGCATGCGCTCGGTCATCGCGAGCCACTCTTGCGGTGCGTCGAGGTCGACGCCGACCGACGTCAGTTCCTCCATGAGGGGCGCCGAGAGCGGGCTCGCGACGACCTTGCCGCCGACCTCGCGCGCCATGCTCGACAACGGCGCCAGTGCCTTTCGCAGCTCGGTCGTGAGCTCGACGAAGCGGGACTCGTCGACCTCGACGAAGCGCTTGCCCTCCTGCAGGGCGCGCATGAGGTCGGCCAGCGGCAGCTCGCCGCCATCGAGCTGGTAGCCGCCCTTCATGTCGAGCCAGTCGCGGCGGAGGCCGACGCGCAGCTGGAGGCGCTCGGTCTGGGTCGCGCGCTCGAAGGACAGCGGCTTCGAGGCCCAGTGGATCTCGAGCTTGCCCTCCTTCGAGAGGGCCTGGGCCGTCGTGATGACCGACCACACCTCGTCCAGCGCGAGGAAGCGCCAGTCGAAGAGGCCCGCCGTCCCGGGCCACTCGAGGCCGAGCGCGTGGATGACGTCGAGGGCCGCGCGCGTCTCGGCGTCCGGGTCGCGTTCGACGTGGGCGAGGTGGACCTGCCCGTCCGGTCCGGCGCGCCGAATCGGCAGGATGCGCTCGCCGTCGCCGGGCACGAAGGCGCCGGCCTCGGGCACGACCTTCACGCGCAGCCGCACCTCGAGCGCGCGCGGCGCCCGCGGCCCGGTCTCCGTGCCGATCATGCCCGCCCACTCGAGCTGGAGGATCCAGACCGGCTCGGGCACGTGTCGGTGGCCGAGCCACGAGGCGTCGGTCTTGACCGCCACGCGCTTCTCGAGGCGCAGCATCGACTCGGCGAAGCGCTCGCTCGCGTCTTCTTCGATGGGGGTCGGCGGCAGCGTGATGAGGGTCGTCGCGGCGCTGCGCAAGGCCTCGTTCACCGGCCCGACGAGGAGGCGCGCTGCCGCCACATCGAGGCGCGTCGCCCACGCGCGCGACACGCGGTCGCTGGGGTCGAGGGGCACGTCGCCGAGCATCAGCTGGAAGCGCACCCGCCCCTCGGCGTCGCGCTCGGCGGTGATGCGCGGCTCGTGGACCTCGACCTTCAGCGGCCGCAGCTCGCCCTCGAACATGAGGTAGACGCGCTCGTCGGGACCCAGCGCGGCGAGTGCCGGGGCGATCGCGTCAACGGGGTCGGTGAGGGCGGCCGAGCGCCGGTCCTGGAACATGCGCTGGCTCTTCAGGATGGCGGCCGCGACGTGCTGGCCCGGGGTCTTCAGCGCGCGCTCGGCGTCGGCGCTGGAGAGCTTCTTCGACTTCTGTCCGCCCCTCTTCTTGGTCGTGACCAGCGAGAGCTCGAGCGCCACGAAGGGGTGCAGCACCCACGCGACCGTGCCGTCCTCGGTGCCGGGCTGCGACTTGGCCAGCGAGGCATCCAGGCGTTCGAGGCGCGAGATCATGCGCGCGCTCGCCGACGACTGGCAATGCGACAGCAGCGCGTCGAGCGCCTCGATCTCGAAGTCGCTCGCCGCCGGCGTGACCCCGCTCAATGCCTCGACCAGCGTCTCGGCCGCCATGCGCTTC
>JAEUKJ010000193.1 GCA_016792665.1 Deltaproteobacteria bacterium
CGACGTACGGGGCATGAGAGGCGCCTAACCCGAGGGCGGCGCCGCCGCAAGCTCAGCCCTTGGCGAGCTTGTCGACCAGGGCGACGTAGGCGTCGACGGCCTGGTCGTTCGTCATGCCGCGGCACTTCTCCCACGCGTCCCACTTCGCGCGGCCGCGCATGTCGAACATGCCGGGGCGCGAGCCGCTGACGTCGCCGTTACTGACTTGCTTGAAGAGGCCGTACATCTCGAGCTGCACGGACGTGGACGGGGTCGGGAGTGACTTCGAGCGCTCGACGGCGGCGTCGAAGCGGGCCTTGGCATCGGACATCGGAACCTCCTCATGCGGCCGGGCTGACCGCGGGTCCGAGGAGCTACCGCAGCTCGCCGAGGGTGTCGACGGTGGTCTCGGTGACGCCTGCCCCGACCCACGTCGGATCGCAGGACCGTCTCATCGAACCCTTCGAATTGACGGGTCGGTCAGTGCTCCGGCGTCGGCGAGATTCTTCTCAAGCCTATGAAAGAGTTGGCGACTGACGGGATTCTGAGGTGAGTGCCGCTCACCTGAACCCGGGGTCGGTCAACGCCGCAGAATAGCGACGCACGTGCGCGCTGGCGTCCTGAATCGGGTTGTGTGCAGGATGCTCCAACGGAAGGTAGCAGGGACGCACTTTCCAGAAAAAAACGCCGCCATAAAAGGCAGGTCCGGATGAGCACGTCGCTACCCGAGGGTGAGCATATCCCCTCTTCGTTGGCCGATGCCGTGGTGTACGCAATCCTCGAGCGTCACGGCTATCGTTGGTCGTGTCGCGAGCAGGGCTTCATCGAGTGCCTCGTCACGCGCCAGGACGAGCGCTGGCTGGGCCGCGGCCTGCCGGCGCGCGAGGCCCTCGACGACGCGCTACGCCAGATGCTTCCCTCGGCACTTGCGCGCGCAGGCGTCTTCGCGACGTCGCTGCCCGAGTCGCTCGCCAACCTGCGCCCTGCGAGCGCCGACGCGGCGCGCGCTCCGGTCCGCGACGTGCCCGCCGAGCCGGTTGCCCCCGTCGTCCAACCGGTCGTTCAGCTCGCTCCGGTCGTCGTCGCGCCCGTCGCCGTGTCCGCACCCGCCGTCGCGCCTGTCGCTCCGGTCGTCGTCGCGCCCGCCCCGGTCGAGGCGCCCAAGGCGCGGGTCTACGACCCCAACGACCCCAACGTCGTCCACATCCCCGATCCCCCGAGCCCGAGCGCCGAGCCCGCGCCCGTGCCCGTGCGCCGCGGCGTGGTCCTGCCCACGCCCATCAATAAGGCGCGCTCGGACGAGGACGTGCTCGAGCTCGAGGTCCTCGAAGAGCGCCTCCGCGCCCTCCTGCCCGAGCTCGCCGGCTTCGCTCGCGACATCCAGCGCCTCGGCTTCATCGCCTTCATCGCGCGCGCCCGCCATGTCGCCACGCGCAGCGGCGACCCGCGCGTCGAGAACGTCGTGCGCCGCATCGCCGGGCGCCTCGGCGAGCTGGCCGAGCAGTTCTGGCCGGGCTCGGTCAAGGCGCTCCAGATCCGCGCCACCCCGCTGCAGGCTGGCGCCGACATGGGGCTCGCGGACGGTGGTCGGATCCACGACTGGTCCGAGGCCGCCGAGTTCGCCGAGCGCCTGGTCGAGGAGAAGCGCGCCAAGAACGATCTCCGCGGGCTCGACGACTGGGGCTGGGCCGACTACGACCGTTGCTACCCGCCTCCCAACGACCCCGACGAGCGCCTCGAGGCCGTCCGCGCCTCGATGGAGAAGCTCTTCGGCCGCCTCGAGATGAAGTCGTCGTCGGACTGCGACCGCGACCTCCAGACCGCCGGCGACAAGCTCGCCCCCGAGCTCGTCAAGTGGGCCCGCGAGCTGCGCTGGATCCGCCCCCACGTCGAAGACCGCGTGCGCTGGGGCCAGGCCATCGGTCGCCTGCGCTGGGCCGCCATGCGCCTCCCGCGTGAGCACCGCGGGCCGCTCGACATCGCGCTCGACGAGAGCCATCGCCCGTCCAAGCCGTGGGCGCACGAGCTCGGCGAGGACCCGATCGCCAAGCAGAAGAAGAAGGTCCGCAAGGCCCTCCTCCAAGGGCGCCCGACCAACGAGAAGGCGACCCCCGCCGCGGTCTGCGACTGGCTCAACCAGGCCTTCGAGCTCGGCGACGCCTTCACGAACAACGAGATCGCCGAGCGCATCATGGACTGGGCGCCGCTCGTCGTCGCGCTGCCCAGCGACGAGGCGAGCGGCAAGGATCGCAAGTACCGCCGCCGTCTGAAGGGCCTCCAGGACGAGATCGAGCGCCGCCTCCGCGGCGAGCCCGAGCAGCCCGAGGTCGCCGCCACCGAAGAAGAGCCCGAGGCCGTGAGCCTCGACACCGACGAAGGCGACCTCGCCTTCCGGAAGCTCCTCGATCGCGTGCGCGAGAAGGTCGCCGGCAAGCTCGCGCTGTTCGTGTCGAACCGCGCCGATCCGCAGCTCAAGGAGAAGCTCGAGAAGGAGCTCGGCTTCGAGATCGAGTGGGCCGAGATCGACCCGCGACGCATCCAGTCGCGCATCGAGTCGGTGCGCCAGGGCACCTACGACCTCGTGCTCTCGGCGACCGGCTTCCAGGGCCACTCGATCGACGCGACTCTCGGCCGCGAGACCAAGGCCTGCGGCCTTCCCTATGTGCGTGTGAACCGCGGTCGCCTGACCACCACCGTGCGCGCCCTGGCCCGCCAGTTCGGCTTCCTCGACGCCGCCTGAACCGCCGCTCAGCCGCGCCCCGGCTCGCACCAGGTCGGCCGCCCGGGCCCGTTCCCGGGCGCGCCTGGAGCCCGCGGTCCGCGCGCGGTGTTCGCCCTTTCCCGGGGGCGCGTCTTGAGGCATGGTGCGCCCGCGCGTCGCGGTCGCCCCTGCACTTCGCAAGCGGACCCGACGCTCATCTCGAAGCCGACACGCCGCATGGCGCGCCGCGAGGAGCCACGATGTCCGACCCTGAGCCCACCATCCCGACCCCGACCGACGATCCCGAGACCCTCGAGGAGTCGCTCCACGAGGCCCGCGCGATCCTGCAGGACGCACTCGACCAGGTCGCCGAGGCGGCCTACGTGATCGGCGTCGTGCGCGGCATCCTGCCGACCACCCCCGACGGCGACGTCGAGTTCGACGAGGACGACCTGAAGAAGTCGGAGCACCCCACCCTCCAGAAGATCGCCCTCATCGCCGAGGCGATCTACGCCGCCCTCGAGACCCTCCCCGAGGGCGAGGACGACGAGGACGACGACGAGGACGAAGAGGAATAAGCTGGCTGCCGCGAGCGGCTCACCACGAGCCCTCGCGGCCCCTCTCGACGGTCGCGCCACCAGGCGCTTCCAAGCGCGACCGCCGCTGCAGCCGCACGCGCCTCACCAATGACGAGCGCGAGCGAGACGGGACGGATGCCAGGAGGTCCGCGAAGCGCGCGACGAGGGGCACTTTGGTGCCCCGCAGGAGCAAGCGAGCGGCCGACGCCGCAGCCGCCCGTCGCAGCCGCGCGTGATCACTCCACGCTGTAGGCGATCGACTTGTAGACGTGCCCGTTCGCGTCGACGACCTCGACCGTCCAGCGCCCGGCGTCCTTTTTGCCGATGCGCTTCTCCGCCCAGGTCCGCCAGTTCTTGCCCTTGCCGACGTTGGTCGGGAAGCGCCAGTTCTCCTTGCCGTCCTTCTTCCAGACGAGCTCGAGGTCGACCGCGGACTCCGGATTCTTGAACTCGAACCAGCCGACGAGGCGCGCGTCCTCGCCGATCTTCCACGTCGTCTTCCGCTCGTTCGGCATGCGGTCGACGATCGAGTCGGTCACCGCGGCGTCGGTCACGATGAGGTCGGGCGCGATGGCGCTCGCCCCCTCCGGCGTGGGCTCGGGCGTGGGCTCGGCGGGCTTCGGCTCGGGCGTGGGCTCGGCCGGCTTCGGCTCGGGCACCGGCTCGGCGGGCTTGGGCTCGGGCGTGGGCTCGGCGGGCTTGGGCTCGGGCACCGGCTCGGCGGGCTTCGGTTCGGGCGTGGGCTCGGCCGGCTTGGACACTGCCTTGTCGATGGTCGGCGGGGCCGTCGTGCCTGCCGCCGGGGTCTTCTCGGTCACGGCCGCCGTCCGCGACGCGGGCTCGGCCGTCGCCCCGTCCTTCGTCCCACAGGCACCGAGCATCAAGAACGCCGCCAGGGCGGCCGCTGCGCGCAACTTCATCGCGTCACTCCGAGGTCGTTCGGCGCCCCGATCGGGGCCCGTGTCATGGGTCGCGAAGCCGCCGGGCATGCGAAGTCCGCCCGCGCGCTTCTCGGCAGCTGCTCGCCGTGCGAGTCGGCCGAGCCGGCTCCTGATTTGATAAACCGGCCGAGCTGCGTCACTACAACGGACGACGCGCCGGCGTCCATCCATCGCCCGCGCCGCTCCCGCTCACCCTCGCACGCAGGCCTTCGGGCCGCCCTCTCCACCCGAGTCCCGGATGTCTCCCATGCGGATCCTCCTCACCTGCCTCGCGCTCACCCTCTCGACCCCCGCCTTCGCCGACCGCGCCCCGCCGCCGCCGAAGTACGAGCTCGAAGGCAACCGCCTCGTCCTGCCCGCGCCGATCGTCTTCCGCACCGGCAGCGCCGAGATCGCCATCGACTCGACCGACGCCCTCCGCCACATCGCGCGCTACCTCGCCGACAAGGACTACATCTCGCTCGTCCGCATCGAGGGTCACACCGCGAACGTCGGCGACGCCGACCAGAACCAGACCCTCTCCGAGCAGCGCGCCATGCGCGTCGCCAAGGCCCTGGTCGCAGCCGGCGTCGACTGTAAGCGCCTCATCCCCGTCGGCTTCGGCTCGAACAAGCCCGTCGCCGACAACGCCACCCTCGAAGGTCGCGCCAAGAACACGCGCGTCGACGTCTTCAACGCCGCACTGCGCGGTCGCATGATCGGCGGCATGCCGGCCGACGGCGGGGGCAAGGTCGCCGGCGATCCCTGCCAGTAATCCGTTGGGCAGCCTGGCTCCGCCAGGCCTAGGGTTAGGTCAGACCGATGGGCAGCCTGGCTCCGCCAGGCCTTCGGTGGGTCAGAACGGGCTCGCGGCCTCGGTAGCGAACGCTGCCTCCAGGTCCGCGAGCGTCGTCGTCGTGTCTCCCAACGCGACGAGAGGCTGGGCGGTGACCTCGCCGAGGCGCGCCCACACATGCCCCTCCATCGCGGCCTCGAACGCCGCGACCTGCGCCGCCGCGACCGTCACCAGGTGCCGCCCGGGCGAGGTCGCGAACGCGCGCCGCCCCGGCCGCAACGTCGCCGCACCCGGCGCCCGCGCCATCACCACCTCGACGCCGAGCCGCCCGCCGATCGCCATCTCCGCCAGCGCCCCGGCCAGCCCGCTGCCGCCGACGTCGTGGCAGCTCGTCACCAGGCCCGCCGCGATCGCCCCGTACAACGCGCGATAGCGTCCGGGCGCCTCGCGATCGGGCAGCCCCGCCCACGCGTCGAGGGTCACGCCCAGCGCGTACACGACGTCGCCCGCCGAACGCAGCGCGCTCGTCACCGTGCGCCGCGCGTCGGGGACCCTGCCCAGCGCGGTGATCACCAGGGTCGGCGGGATGGCGTGGCGCCTCCCGTCCGCGTCGGTCCACTCGTTGTTCAGGCTGTCCTTGCCCGACACGAACGGCGTCCCGTAGTGCAGCGCCGCGTCGTGACACCCGCGCGTGCAGCGCACCAGCGCCCCCAGTCGGTCGGGTAGGCGCGGGTCGCCCCACGAGAAGTTGTCGAGGATGGCGATCGCGTCGGGGTCCGCGCCGACCGCCACCACGTTGCGCACGGCCTCGTCGACCGCCGCCCACGCCATGACGTACGGGTCGCGCAGGCCGAGCTCCGGGTCCATTCCGACCCCGATCGCCACGCCCGCCAGCGGCCCGCTCGCGCCGTCCTCCAACCACGCCGCGCGCACCTCGCGCGGGACGACGACGGCCGCGTCCGACGGACCCTCGCCCGGCCCGACCAGCGGCCTCACCACCGTGCCGCCGCCGACCTCGTGGTCATAGCGCCGCACGATCGCCCGCCGCGACCCGAGGTTCGCCGACGCGAGCCGCCCCACCAGTCCGGCCGCGATCGCCCCCGGCGCGTCCGCGCTCTCGTCGACCGCCTCCTCGGGTGCCTTCGCCGCCGGCGCCACCCAGCTCGCCTTCAGGTGCCGCCGCGGGATCCCGTCGTGCAGGAACGCCGGGTCCAGATCGCCGACCACGGTCCCCTCGAAGGTCACGCGCACGCGCCCGCCGCCGAAGGTCCCGATCGCCGTGACCTCGCTCGCGTGGTCGCGCGCCAGGGCCTCCAGCTGCGGCATCGCGGCCGCCGGCACGGCCAGGACCATCCGCTCCTGCGCCTCGGACAGCCAGATCTCCCACGGGTCCAACCCGGGGTACTTCAGCGGCACGCGGGCCAGCTCCACGACCGCCCCGAGGTCCTTGCCCATCTCGCCCACGGCCGAGCTCAGCCCACCCGCCCCGCAGTCGGTGACCGCGTGGTAGAGCCCCGCGTCGCGCGCCCGCAGCATGACCTCCATCACCTGCTTCTCGGCGATGGGATGGCCGATCTGCACGGCCCCGCCCGACACGCGCGTCGTTTCCTCGTCCATGGCCAGCGACGAGAACGTCGCCCCGCGCAGCCCGTCGCGCCCGGTGCGCCCGCCCAGGACCACGACCAGGTCGCCGGCCTCGATGTGCGTCGGGTGGCCGTCACGCGGCAAGATCCCGACCGTGCCGCAGAAGACCAGCGGGTTGGTCGTGTAGTGCGGGTGGAAGAAGACCGCGCCGGCGACCGTGGGGATCCCCATCTT
>JAEUKJ010000218.1 GCA_016792665.1 Deltaproteobacteria bacterium
CAAGACGGTCGCCGCGACGGCGAAGACCGACCGCGACAGCATCGACCAGATGAACGACGGGCAGAAGCTCGAGAAGTTCGGCAACAAGGGCGGCGGTGATGGCGGTGGTGGCGGCGGCGCGGGTGCGGGCGGCGCCGATCCGTCGAAGGCGCCTCCTCCCGGGGTCGCCGATCCGTCCGCGGCCACGAACTTCCACGGGCAGCGCGCGGCCCAGTTGACCCAGCTCGCGGCCCAGCACGCCTCGGTGGCCGGCTCGCTCGGCGCGGCCGCGGCGACCCCGGGTCTCGCTCCCGAGCTCGCGGGCTTCCTGTCGGCGGGTGCCGGGCAGTCCCAGGCGCAGCAGGCGTCGCTGGCCTCGCTGGCCCAGGTCTACCAAGGCATCGCGGGCGCGATGGCGGGCAGCGAGTTCACCGGTGGCATCATGCCGGGCAAGGAAGTGCCGGCGCTCTACGAGCAGCGCGCGGCCACCATCCAGAGCATCGTCCAGACGGTCGACCGCATGACCGCGGAGTACAGCGGGGCGCTCGCGGCCGAGACGGCCAAGGCCACCGCGTGCGACGCGCAGGTGGCGGCGCTGCAGGCGCAGATCGCCGAGGCGCAGGCCAAGAAGGGCGAGAAGAAGGACGACAAGAAAGAGGCCGCCGCCCCGGCACCGGCTCCGTCTCCGGCCCCTGGGGCCAAGGGTGGCGCCGACAAGAAGGAAGCCGCGGGCAAGGGCGGTAACGAGGCGGGTGGTGGCAAGGGGGCCGAGGCCAAGGCCGAAGCCGCCGTCAAGAAGGACGCCTCGAGCGCGATGTCGGGTGCGGCGGGTGGAGATGCGGCCAAGGCCGATCCGACCCCGGCCCTGAAAGAGCAGATCACCGCGCAGCAGGCCAAGAAGACTGCGATTCAGGCGAATGTGCGCGCGAACGAGGGGCTCGTCTCGACGATGAAGTCCTATCGCGAGCAGATGCAGTCGCTGCTCTCGGCTTATCAGCGCGTCCTGGGCATCACCCCGCCGCAGGGCAAGGGATGATCGGGCTCGGCTCGAGCGTGAAGGGCGGCCTCGCGGTCGCCCTTTTCATTGGCGTCGTCGGGTGCGAATCCGACGCGAAGCCGGCCGTCGACACGGTCTCGGTCGACAGCGTCGACACCGCCAACACGGCCGATACCGCGACCGTCGATAGCGCCGACACGGTCGACACGACGGCCGACGTCGTGGAGCCCGTGGATCCGAAGTGCGCGCCGATCCTCGACGAGTGTCTCACGCGGCAGCGGACGTGTGTCGTCGAGAATGACGAGGCCAAGTGCCGCGCGTGTCCGGCGGGGCAATTTCCCGCGCGCGACAATGGCGCGTGCAAGCCGCTGCCGGGGCTGGCGACGGTGCATGATTTTGGCACTCAGACGATCACCTCGGGGCAGGAGATCGGCTCGCTGTGTCAGACCTGGATCCTCGACAACGACCAGGAGCTCTGGGTCAACGCGGTCGAGATGGACAACGACGGCGGCTATCATCACTCGAACTGGTTCTTCGTCCCCGAGAATTACCAGAATTGGCCGACGGGTCCGTGGGTGGATTGCTATTCGGAGGGATTTCACGAAATCGACGCGGCGCTGGCTGGCGGCGTCCTCTATGCGCAGTCGACCCAGGTCAAGCGCGAGCTGCAGAAGTTCCAGGCCGGGGCGGCGGTGCGCATCCCGCCGCGCTCGCGCATCATCACCGTGACCCACCTCTTGAACTACCTCCCGGACACGCTGACGACGGGGCTGCGCCTGACGATCCACACCCTGCCGCGCGCCGAGGTCGTGACGCCGCTCTCACCCGGACAGCTCGTCTACAGCGACCTCGCGATCCCGGGGAAGGCGACCTCGACCTTCGGCGGGACCTGCGACATGGCGACGACGTATGCCTCGCTATTTGACGGAAAACCGCTCGACGTCAAATTGCACTATGTGCTGCCGCACTATCACGATCTCGGCGACGGCTTCGAGGTGCGCCTGGTCGGCGGCCCTCGCGATGGCGAAAAGATCGTTGATCTCGGATCTTACAGCACGGACCCGTTCGGCTTTGCCTTCGACCCGCCCATCGACATGACCGGGGCGACGGGGCTGTCGTTCAAGTGTCGATATCGCAATCCGCGTGATGCGACGGTGCACTGGGGCATCGGCGATCAGGAGATGTGCGAGGCGCTCTTGTTCTTCGAGTCGCCGATGGCCTTCACCGCGGGCGTCACCAAGACGCTGAGCGAGACGACCGTGCCCGACGGCGAGGACGCCGGCGTGCGCGAGTTCACGGGCGAGTGCGGGGTCATCGGGTTCCCGTTCGATCCGAAGGGGAACTGAGCAGCGCACGGGCGCGCTTCTGGGCGCGCCGCAGCTCGCGCATCGGGTGGAGCCACTCGCGCCAGAGGACCTCGCTCGGGATGTCGACGTGGAAGATGCGGCGCGGGGGCTCGGGCTGCGTGCTCGGACTCGAGGGTCCCAGTGAGCGCGTGGCGGGCTGCTGCGGGGCGCGAGACGGCTCGGACGGGGCGGCGCCGGCCACGCGTCGCGGGGCCGTCGGCGCGTCTTCGGCGAGGGACAGGAGGGCCGTCGCGATGGCCTCGATGAGCGTCGAGGGGGTCGTCTCGAGGAAGCGGATCGGGGTCCAGGTCGAGTTCGGGATCTTGCCGAAGAAGATGCGCGGCGCGTGGCTCTTCACGTGAACGGCGCTGCGGCCGGCGTCCTTGAACCACTCGACGTTGCGGCGCGCATCGTCGATGAGGAAGCGCGCCGGCTCGAAGGCGACCTTGCCATCGAGGATGGCGAGCTCGGGGATCTTGAAGCCCGAGTCGTCGACCCCGTGGACGAGCTGGCGCTCGATCGTGGCGCGCGCGGCGGGCGAGAGCGGCGCGAGCTGGGCGGCGCGGGTCTCGTGGTTCAAGAGGCGCAGCATGACGCGCACGTAGTCGGGGCGCGTGAAGACCCGTGGGTGATTGCTGATGATGGCGGCGCCCCCTTCCTCGCGCGAGAAGGGCGGGCCGAGCAACGCATCGAAGCCCTCGACCTCGCGCAGGATGCGCCAGAGGCGCCAGGGGTAGCCGCTGGTCCAGATGCGCAGGTAGGGGTCTTCGCCGCGGGCCAGGGCCTCGTGGTGCATGCCCCAGAGGAGCTCCAGGAGGCCGGGGCGCACCGCGATGTACTCGCGGTGACCGAGGTTGCCGAACAGTGCCAGCGGCAGGCGCGAGAAGAGACGAACGCCTGAGAGGGCCCAGTCCCAGAGGACCTCGTCGGCGTCCCAGAGGAGGTGCGCGGGCAGGATGCCGCGGCTGACGAGCTCGCGGCCGCGGGCGTACATCGCCTCGCCGAAGGCGGTGCGTGCGAGTCCGGGGGCGTCTTCGAAAGCGGGCATCGTCGGATTGTGTAGCCGTTGTGGGCGAGATCGCCAAGCTCCCCGGCCGCGGCGAGCGTTGTCGGCGGCGATCATCGCCGAAGGCCTGGCGGAGCCAGGCTGCCCAACGCTCGATCAGTGGGCGGCGTGCGGCTCGCCGTCGAAGATCGAGAGCTGCGCGACGCCGAGGGGCGGGACCGACGATCCGATCGCCGTCGGCCCGTGATCGGGGTGCGCGGTCGCGTGCTCGAGCTCGAGGCGCGGGCTCTGCAGGGCGAGGAAGCGCGGGCCCGCCAGCTCCACGGCCGCCGGCAGGACGTCGCAGCCGAAGTAGCGGCAGCCGCGGGACAGCGCCGCGACGCCGATCGCGCCGGAGCCCATGAAGGGATCGACGACGCGCTGGCCGGGCTCGGTCGCGGCCTCGATGAGGGCGTCGCAGAGCACCTGCGGGAGCGTGCCGGGCCAGGGCGGGTCGAGGGGGACGGGTACCTGGACGAGCTCGGGCCCGGGGCTTCGCGGGCGGAGGCGCGAGAGCGGGAGCACGAAGGCCAGGCGCGCGCCCGGGCCGTCGCCGCGATCCCAGACCATCGGCGCACCGACGGCGAAGCCGAGGCGATCGGCCAGCCGCGAGAGCTGGAACATCGGCGCCGACTCGGTTACCCACCACGCGAGGCCGGTGGGTGCCAGGACGCGCTGGACCTCGAAGAGGAGGAGGGGCAAGCGCTCTGCCGGAAAGGCGGGCGTGGACGGCGGCGAGGCCTTGTTGGCGCGCGATCGCGCGGTGGTGGCGGCGGCACGGCGCGCGGCGCGACCGGGGACGCCGGGATCGAGGACGACGAGATCGGCCAGGCCTGCAGGCAGGGCCTTCAACCAAGCGATCGCGTCGGCCGAGGAGACGTGGTGTTCGAGGGGGACGGGCGCGGAGTCCATGGCCTGTTCATAGCGCAGGACTGAACGCGTGTACAGTGCCGGCCTCTTACCCGACACATGAAGTGCCTCCTGGGTGTCGAAGGCGCTGCGGGCGCGGCTCGAGGATCAGCGGGACGCGCAGGGGACTTGGGTCTTGCGCTCGCACTCGGCGAGGCTGGTATACGACGCGTTGCAGTCCGCCCCGGTGCAGGCACAGCCCGAGACGGACCGGCACTGGGTGCCGTCCCAGAAGACGCCGAGTGGCATCGCGCACTCGCCGGTGAACGTCACGTCCTGGGCCTCGCAGGCGTAGCAGTACTTCGGGCTGTCGGCGTCGTCGGGCAACGGGAAGAGACAGTCGAGGCCAGCGGCGCAGGGGAAATAGTACTCGTTGAACTGGTTGCCACAGCCCTGGCCGGCGGTCGCGGCGGGACGGCAGAAGCGGCGCTCGGTGCCGTCGGGGTATCCGTCGCGGGCGCAGAC
>JAEUKJ010000231.1 GCA_016792665.1 Deltaproteobacteria bacterium
GCGGCGGTGGCTACCAGGGTGGTGGCGGCGGCGGTGGCTACCAGGGTGGTGGCGGCGGCGGTGGCTACCAGGGTGGTGGCGGCGGCGGTGGCTACCAGGGTGGTGGCGGCGGCGGTGGCTACCAGGGTGGTGGCGGCCGAGGCGCGCCAGTCACGCAGAACAAGCACCGTGTGAACCGTGAGATCCGCTTCCCACAGATCCGCGTCATCGGTCCCGAGGGCGACCAGCTCGGCATCATCACGCCGGACGAAGGGCGCCGAATCGCGGCCGAGCTCGGCCTGGACCTCGTCGAGGTCGCGCCGGATGCGCGTCCGCCGGTCTGCCGTATCATGGACTACGGCAAGTACCGCTACGAGCTCTCGAAGAAGGCGAAGCCGCAGAAGACCGCGAAGCTCAAGACGATCAAGCTTCGCCCGAAGACCGGCGACCACGATCTCGAGACCAAGCTCAACCACGCGCGTGACTTCCTGAAGGACGGCGACCGCGTGCGCTTCGTGATGCGTCTGCGCGGCCGTGAGAACGCCTACCTCGACCGTTGGTGCGAGGCCCTGACGAAGGACCTCGAGGCGCTCGCCGAGATCAGCCACATGTCGGTGCGTCCGCGCGCCGAGGGCAAGGCGATCGTCGCCCAGGTCGACCCGAAGTAGCGACCGCTAAGCGGTTCGGCGATCGGCGGCCTCACTCCCAGAGCTCAGGCGAGGGAGGGGGCCGCGGATCCGAATGGCCTTGGGCTGCGGCAGCAGTACGCCGCGTCGTCCGCCTCGGACCCGTCTCTGCAATCCGGGACGTCTCAGACACGATCCCGGAACGCACCCATCTCACGCGTGATCCCGCAGCCGAGGACACGTCTCGAGCACGTCCCGCAACCGGGGTTCGCTTCGAGCACGTCCACTGTCGAGGACACGTCTGAACGGTCCGGTAGCGAGCGTCTCGAGCAGGTCCCGCAGTCGGGTCTCGTCTCGAGCACGTCCCCAAGACGCGTCTCAGGCGCTTGGCGCTGCGGCGCCCGGGGCCTTCTTGCGACGCCGGCGGCGGCGCTTCTTCTGGGCCGCGACTTCGGCCGCGAGCGGCTCGACATCGGTGAGCTCGGCGTCGATGGCGCGCTCATCGTGGGGCGCGTCGTCGTCGGTCGGGCGAACCGGGCGCGGCGGCCGTGCGATCAGCGGACGCGGTACGGCCTGGGTCGCAGGCGGACGGATTGGCTTGATGCCGCGGTCGACCTCGACCTGCGGGCCGTCGCCGCCGTCTTCGTCCTGGCGCGGCTCGAAGGGGGCCGCCCAGAGTCCCAGGCGCTCGAGCTCGGTCGCCCACAGATCGTAGGCCGCCTGGCCTTGTCCGGTGAGGAGGTAGCCCATGCGCAGCGCGGTCAGCGCAAGCGGCACGCCGTAGGCACGGAGCTGCCCGGGGTGCGGTCGGCGCGGCGGCGTCTGGCGGAGGCGCTTCAGCACGTCGGCCATACCGGCCAGCGTGTAGCGATGGCGAATCGGCACCGAGAGGCGCACCGCGAGCTCGCGCACACCGTCCAGGGCGAAGCGACCCCAGGTCAGGCGGGGGGCCTCGGGATGGCGGGACAGCTCGAGCTCGACGAAGGGCCAGGCGACCAGCGCGAAGGTCGCCTCGCGCGGGAGGGTCCCGTGAGCCCCGGTGAGGCGATCGAGCTGCGAGAGCCACGCGAGCACGCCCGGTCGCGTCGGCGCACCCTCGGCCAGGCTCGACGCGATCTCCGGGACGAGCACGTCCAGGATCCCGAGGCGCGACATCCACGCGAACGACTCGCGGGCGTAGCCGCTCTCGCTCATGCGGTAGAGCTCCTCGGCCACGCGCGCGGCGGGGCAGGTCCCGATGAGCGGGGCGGCCATCTCCGCCGCGTCGAGGATCGGCTGGTCGATCGAGAAGCCCAACCGCGCCGCGAACTTCACCGCGCGCAAGAGGCGCACCGGGTCCTCGCGAAGGCGGGCCCCCGCGTCACCGATGGTGCGGAGGACCTTGCGCTCGACATCGACGAGGCCGCCGACGTGGTCGATGACCAGGTGCGCGACCGGATCGTAGAAGAGGCCGTTGACGGTGAAGTCACGGCTCTTGGCGTCCTCGAAGGCGGTCCCGAAGGTGTTGGCCCGCACCACGAAGCCGGAGTCGTCGGTGGCGACCTCCTGGTCGCTCGGCAGCCCGCGGAAGGTCGCGATCTCGAAGATCGACGAGCCGACGTGCAGGTGGACCAGGCGGAAGCGCCGGCCGATGATGCGACAGCGGCGGCCGAAGATGCGCTTCAGCTCCTCCGGGCGCGCGTCGGTCGCGATGTCGAAGTCTTTCGGACGGCGCTGGAGCAGGAGGTCCCGCACGGAGCCGCCGACGAAGTAGGACTCGTGGCCGCGTGCCTGGAGTTGCTGGATGATGGCCACGCCATCGGGGTCCAGGAGGTCCTTGGCAAAGCCCGGAGATAAGGTCGTCGTCACTTGGGCGGTATATGATGCTCATCCCGGCGCGGCAAGCGCCCAAGTGCGAACCTTTGCGCGTAGAGGTCGAGGAGTAACGCGATGGGAACCGACGAGCGCGAGGTGGACGAGGACCGTGGGGCCGACGCAGAGCCGCCCTGGCTGGAGGCGATGCGACGCAAGAGCGGGTTGGCCCTCACCGCCGATGGGCAGTGGACCTGGGGCGGGCACGTCGCCGAGAACACACGCGTCCAGGCGCTCTTTCATCGTGGCGTCGCGGTCCGGGACGACGGCGAGGTCACCTTGCACGTCGGCAAGATGTGGACCTATGTAAAGTGTCTGGGGCCGGCCTATTTTCTGCGCGCGGTGAGGATCGAGGGCGGACAGGGCGATCGGGTCCTCGGGCGATTCCTCGGTGATCGCGAGCTCGCGCTGGCCGGCGCGGTCGCGGGGTGGGGGCCCGATGACCGACTCTACCTCTGGGTCGACGGGCTGCCCGGACCGGCGATTGCCCTGCGCGAAGCGCATCAGACGTTGCTCGATGGGGTCCAGGAGGGGCCGGAGGGTGAGCTCGCGATCGTCTTTCCGCGATCCGCGGGTGCCGCGGACACGACCGAGGGTGAGGCACGAGCCCTGGCGAGCGCGTCCGGGGCGGCGGAAGATCGCGCGATCCCGTTGAAGATGCTCGCGACGATCCCGGGGCCCCGCGCGCCGCGTCCAGGAATCGCGGGCCCCACGCGTGAGATGATACTCGGCGCTTGAGCCCGGGCGGGTCGAACGTATACTCCCGCGCCCGCAGCCATCGGGAACTCCGGTCGACCACCTCGACGGCGCCTCCAAAGCGCCCTCGACACCCCACCTCGCCAAGGGAACTGGCCATGACGCGCCTCCTCCTCGCTCTCGCAGTCGGTGTTTGCTTCCTCGCGCCTGGGCGTGCGCTCGCCGCCAGCGACGCCGACAACCTGCGCGAGGGCTGCAATTGGCTCGAGCGCGCGATGGCCCGTGAGCCGGCCCGCGACGACGCCTTCGGGATGTTCATGCGCGGCATGAAGCCCAAGTGCCAGGCGCTCTTGGAAGGTCTCGCGCGCAAGGACGGCAGCGTCCGCCCCGACGCGCTGAAGCAGGTCACCAAGGAGATCAACGACCTCCGCGAGATCATCGACGCCGAAGCGGGAGGCCCGCCGCCGCCGCTGAAGGAGCCGAGCGCGGACGAGCAGGTCCGCCAGAAGGTCCAGGCCGAGAAAGAGGCCGCGGACAAGGCGGCCGCGGACAAGGCTGCGGCGGACAAGGCCGAGGCCGATCGGATCGCCAAGGAGAAGCAGGCCGCGCGCGAGGCCGAGGCCCAGGAGGCGGCGCGCAAGGCCGCGGCCGACAAGGCCGAGCAAGAGGCGCGGCAGCTTGCGGAGCGGGAGGCGCGGGCCCAGACCACGGCCGAGAAGCGCGAGGCGGCCGAGGCGCGGAAGAAGGCGGAGCGCGAAGCGGCCGAGGCTCGGAAGCAGGCCGAGCGCGAGGCCAAGGAGCGCGCGGCGGCCGAGAAGAAGGCGGCCGAGGAGGCCCGGAAGCAGGCCGAACGCGAGGCCAAGGAGCGCGCGGCGGCCGAGCGGGACGCGGCGCGGCGGGCGGAGGAGGAGCGCAAGCAGGCCGAGCGTGAGGCCAAGGAGAAGGCCGATGCGCAGCGGAAGGCCGAGGCGGACGCGGCGCGCCTGAAGGCCCAGGCTCTGGTCGATGCCGAGACCGAGTCCGAGCGCGAGGCGCAGCGGCTCGAGGCGGCCAAGCGTGAGGCGGCCGAGGCGGCCAAGCGCGAGGCGGTCAAGCCGCCGGCAGCGCGACGAGGCTCGGGCCCGGTGGATGGCACCTGGGAGCAGCCGGAGAGCAAGGTCCTCGGCAAGTACGTCAAGCGGACGCTGAACATCCTGACCAAGGACAAGAAGATCGACGGCGAGGTCTACGAGGAGGTCTGGTTCCCGGCGCCGTCCTCGTGGATCGATCGCAGCTGCGGGGGCAACGACACCTTCCGCATGGTCACGACGGCGCGGGTCTCTGGGACCCTCGAAGGCGGCAACCTCGTCCTCTGGCGCGATGCGCCGCGGCTCCTGACATGCACGTGCTCGTCGCGCTGCACGGTCGAGACGCGTCGCCGCGGCATGGACCTGGCGATCGGCGCCGGCGGGGCCGAGCTCAGCGACTCGACCGGCGTGTTCGTGCGTCCGGGGACGGTCGTCATCGGCGGCAAGGTGGCCTCGACCGCGGAGGTGGCGGCGGCTCAGGCGGCGCCTGTCGACTTCCGCGGCAACTGGGAGACGGCCTCGTTCAAGCAGCGTGATCGCTCGGTGGTCCAGCGACTCGAGATCTCGGTGAGCGCCGATGGTAAGGTCACCGG
>JAEUKJ010000243.1 GCA_016792665.1 Deltaproteobacteria bacterium
CAACACCGCGAAGATCGCGCCGACCATGAGGGTGGTCTGCCAGATGCGCCCGACGCCCGCGAAGACCTCGGCGCGCGGCTGCTCGACGATGATGCCCCAGGCCAGATCGATGACCGGCGTGACCGCGCCGAGCCGCGCCTCGCCGCTCGCCGTCACGTACTCGAAGGTGTGGGACATGTCGCGCTGCAGCGCCTCGGGCTTGTCGATCCCGATGTCCGCCCCGTTCTCCGCGAAGGGTCGCCCGATGCGCGCCTTGTCGGCGCTGCCGATGACGCGGATGGCCATGCCCTTGCCGGCGGCCCCCTGCGCATCGATGAGCGTCACGAGCGCGTTGTCGCCGAAGCGTCGCTGCGAGAGCTCGGCCACCTGCGCCGAGAGCGGCCCGAGATCGATGCCCGTCCAGGCGTAGGCGTAGACCTCGCCGTCGGCCTTCAAGACCCGCACCACCAGCGGCAACACCAGCGACCCATCGGGGCGGGTGGCGATGGCGTCGAAGGCCCAGCCCTTGGCCTTGGCCTGCGCGCGCAGGGCCTCCGGCAGGGGCTTGGGAGGCTCGATGGCCTGGACGGCCTTGGCCTCTGCGTTGGCGCCTTCCATGGTCTGCACGTCCTGACCTTCGGGCGTGTAGACCGTGAAGGTCTGGAGGTACTTGGCCCCGATGAGCTGGGCCTGCGCCTTCTGCATGCGCTCTTCGGCCGGGATCTGCGCCATGCCGACGGTCGCGCCGAGGGTGTTGGCCTCGGTCACCGCCCCGTCGATGTACGCGCGGATCCCTCCGAGCGCCGTGTCCCCGACGGCCACATGGTAGGCCTTGGCGGACACGGTGACCTCGGCGGCACCGCGCTCGGCGATCTGCCAGCCGGCGACGCCGACCGGGATGATGGCGACGAGGAAGAGGGCGACGGCGTACTTGTGCCAGAGTCGCGTCATAGTCGAAGGCCTCCCAACGACACGGGCCGAAGCCCGCGCTCAGATCGCGGCGACGGCCTCGGCGCGCGTCCCGAAGATCGTGAAGATATTGCTGAATCCGGAGATATCGAAGACCTCTTTGACGGTCGGGTTCATGCCCGAGAGGTGGAGCTTCCCCGAGGCCTTCTTGAGCTTCTTCATCGTCGCGAGCAGGACGCGCAGCCCGACGCTGGAGATGTACTCGAGCTGGGCGAAGTCGACGACGAGCTTCAGCTTGCCGGCGTTGATGACCTCGTTGAGAGCGTCCTCGGCCTGTTTGGCGGTCTTCGTGTCGAGGTGACCGCTGATGGCGAGGACCGTGGCGCCCTTGTCTTCGGTGATGTCGATCTGCATGCGTGGTTCCTTCGAGAGAGTGAAGTCGTGAGGACTGGCAGGGCCAGTCGGCGTGGGTTCAGGGCTCGGAGCCGGGTTCGGCCAGGCGCTTGCGCAGCGTGACGACGTTCTTGCCGTCGCGGCGCTCGTACGAGACCTCGTCCATCAGCGAGCGCACGAGGTGGACGCCGAGGCCGCCGATGTCGCGCTCGTCGAGGTCGAGGTCGATGTCGGGCGCCTCGGCGGCGAACGGATCGTAGGCGCGCCCGTCGTCCGCGATGGCGCACTCGAGGGCCTCGAGGTCGAGGCGGAGGACCACCCCGATCACATGGGGGTCGGTGTCGTCGTAGGCGTACGAGATGACGTTGTTGATGAGGTCGTCGAGCGCGATGTTGAAGCTGCGGCGGACGGCCGCAGGCACGTGGAACTGCTCCGCGAAGTCGTTGAAGCGCTCGTTGACGAGGTCGATGGCGTCGAGGTCGTTGGGGATCTCCAGGTCGAGCACGTGCACCACCGCGCCGGGTCGGGCGCCGTCTGGCAGGAGGCTCGTGGCGATCTCACGCAAAGTCCGGGCAAGATACATCCGCGCTGACGCGGCGTCGACCGCCGCTCGGAGCTGAGGTAACTTCGGCGCCTCGACTCACTCGAGACTCCGCGGAGAGCGCCATGACCGATGAGAAGCGACCCAAGCTCCGAGCCCATCAGGCCCCGAAAGTCGGCGACGGCGGCACCGTCATCTTCGACGAGGACGAGCTCGAGAGCGACATCCAGCGCGCCCCCGAGGCGGCCGTCCAACGCGACGGGTTCAGCCCCTTGGGTCTGCCGATCGCGTTCGGCC
>JAEUKJ010000248.1 GCA_016792665.1 Deltaproteobacteria bacterium
GCTCGCCCTCTTGCACGCGACGGGCGCCATCGCGGCCTGCATCGCCGAGGTCGAGCGTCGCGCGCGGGCCCTGCTCGCGGCGCCGTTCATCGTGGCAGTGCCAGGGCTCGTGCAGCGGGTCCTCGCGCCGATCGCGCACGTTCTGTCGGATCCCGAGCTGGCGCACGGGTGACGTTCGCGGGCGGTGCGCTCGAAACGCGCCAAGCAAGGCTTGAATCCCTGCCCGCTTTCCCTCACTGTACGCGCCGCCCGAGGGTCCACCCGTTGAGGTCGGGGCCCACGCACAGCCGGACCAACCAGAGATAGGCGCAGCGAGCGCCGGCGCGACGACGGACGCGATGGGGTGAGAGCCCGCGCCGTCCCGACAAGGAGTCGCGAGGAGAACCATGCCGATTCAAGCCCTGCGTTCGGTCGCCGAGCGCTTCGATGACATCCTGCGCCACGTGAACCCCAAGCGGCTCATCGCCGAGCTGGCGAAGTCCGACAAGGGCTTCCACTTCAAGTACTTCAAGGGGTACCGGCCCGACCAGATCGGCCGCGGGCGCATTCGCCAGATCGCTCAGAAGGAGGTCTTCACCGACCCCGGCCACGAGCTCTTCGCGAACCTCGTCATCATCCACTGGAACGAGGCCCACGCGCAGATGTATCGCGACATCGTGACGCACGTCCGCGCGATCAACGAGGACGTCGAGGCCGTCGAGCGCATCCTGCCCGAGCGCGCGCACCCGATCATCGACGACATGCTCACGCGCCACAAGCGCGAGGACTTCTACCTCTGCGTGCGCTTGAATGGCGTGCGCTTCGACGAGGACATCATCCAGGCGCGCCTCGTGCGTGGCGAGGCGGCTCCGGCTGCCGAGGCCGCTGCGAGCTGAGCTCGGTCGAAGGCTCGCGCGAACGCCTGGAGAACGTCTGGGCTTCGCGCGCATCTCGTCCGCGGTGCGATTGACGCCCACGCGTGTTCCATGGTCGATCGAGCGGGATGTACAAGCCTCTGACCGGGTCGAAGTCCGATGAACGCGCGCGCCCGAGCTCGAGGGACGCGCTCTCGGATCTCTTCACGGAGATCGGCGCGGTCATCGCTCCCCTCCTCTATGGGGCGTGGCCCGGCGCCGCGGGCAGCCTGGCGCGTGTCGTCCGGGTCGCCTCCGACGACCTCGATCGCGCGCTGGGTCGCCTCGCACCGGGCGCGCGTCGCGTCGCGGGCGTGCTCCTCGACCCGGGCGAGGCCTCGCTCGGCACGAGCCTCGACCGGCTGATCGGCCGCATGGCCGCCCTGGCCGAAGGGGCCTCCGAGGTCATGCGCGCCCTCCACGCCGACGACCCCGAGTGGATCGAGGCCCACTTCGCTGCCCTCGAGCAGGCAGAGGTCTCGGCCGCGCATCCCGATCGGCACGGCCAGGGGAGCGGCCCCGAGTCCTTCCTGCACGCCGCGGTCATCGGTCTCGCCGATCACCTCCCGCTCGGTGTCGATGGGGTCGAGGTCCTGGCCCGCCTCGGCAGCCCGGCCATCGGGATCGCGGTCGGTCGCGCCGCACAGGCCGGCGACCCCGGCGCGCGCCTCCTCCTCCGCGAGGCGCTCGCGCTGGTCGACCTCGACGATCGCGTTCGCCTGGGCCTCATTGCCGGCCTCGGCGAAGGGCTCCTGGATCTCGGGCTCGACCGCGTCGTCGCGCTCGCGAGCCGCGCCATCGCCGAGGCGCCGCGCTGGGGCCTGGCTGCTCTCGAGGCCGCGGGCCTGGTCGCGCACGCGGCGGCGCATCCGACCGCCCTGCCCTCGCCGCGCGCCCGGCTCGAGGCGATGGTGGCCGCGTTCTCGCTCGCGGCCAACTCCGAAGAAGGCACCCGCTTCCTCGACGACCTGCCCGAGGCCGTACGCGTCGAGGTCCTGACCCTCACGCGCCACGGCTTCGCCTCGCGCCCGCCTGCGGTCCGGGCCTCGGTGGTCCAGGACCAGCTCCGCCGCGCCGTGGTCGGGGCGGCGCACGTCTCGGCCGGGGCCGAGCGCCCGCGCGACCTCGCCGATGCCGACAGCGTCATCGGACCGCCGGCCGACCTGCTCCGCGAGCGATCGCCCCAGGTCCTCTCGATGGTCATCGAGCTCATCGGGCGCCTCGGCGACGCGCTCCCCGCCGAGCTGCGTGCGGCCCTGGCACGCGCCTTCAGCGACCACCCCGATCTCGGCGTGCGCAAGGCCCTGGCCGCCGCCATCCCGCCGCGCGCCGCCCAGCCCGTCGCGACCGACACCGCCGAGGTCATCGCGCTCCCGCCGGCCGCACTCGCGCGCGACGATCTCGATCGCCTGCGCGCCGCACTCTGGGCTGGCGAGAGCGAGAAGATCGTCGAGCTGTCGACCTGCGTGCCCCTCGATCGCCGCGCCGCCGCGCGCGAGTCATTGCTCGCTGCCATCGAGATCCCCAACGCGCCCCTGCGCCGCGCCATCATCGAGGCGGTCGGCCGCATCGGCAGCCAGGTCGACGGCGCGCGCCTGGTCGATGCCGCGCGTCGCTATCGCGCGCTCGAGGGCACGGTCGCGACTGCGCTCCGCGAGCTCTCGGCCAAGGCCCTGGCCGAGCCGTTGGCCGAGGTCTACCAGCGCCGCTTGAAGTGGGCCGACGACGACGCGGTCGACGACTACTGCGCCATCGCCGGGCCCGAGCAGGTGGCCCACCTCCTCCGAGCCCTCGAGACCCGCTACTACCCGTCGGCCCGCGCCGGTGCCGCGCGTGCCCTGGCGCGTCGCCGTGCCAGCGAGGTGGTCTTCGCGCTGCGCTCGGCAGGGCTCAGCGACACGCAGGAGACCGCGCGCCTGGCCGCGCTCGGCGCCCTCCATGACCTCGCGGGGACCTCGCCCGGCTCGGCCGAGATCGCCGGTCATGCCCTGCTCTTCCGTTCGACCGAGGAACTGCCCGAGGCCATCGAGCGCGCGCGCGAGGCGGGCACGGCCGCCCTCGCCGGCATTCGACGGACCCTCGCGAGGGGCTCCTGGAAGCGGCGCCGCGCGGCCTGCGACGTGCTCTCGACGATGCCTTCCGAGGACGCCATCCACGTGCTCGTCGGCGTCCTCGAGGACCCCGACGAAGACGTGCGCGCAGCCGCCGTCGAGGCCTTGGAGCAGCGCGGCTGGGAGCCGCTGAGCCCGCGTGAGCGCACGTTGCATGCGCTCGCGACGAGGCGCGTGCGCGAGGTGATGGGCGAGCTCGTGCGCGTCGCCGAGCTCTCGCGCATCGGGGAGTTCCTCGACGTCCCGACCCTCATCACCGCGCTCGGCTACGGTGGGCACGTCTTTCGCGCCGAGGTCCTGGACGCCCTCGCCGTGCTCCTGGCACTGACCGGCCACGAACCCTCGCGCGAGGAGGCCGCGATCATCGCCGCCGCGCGCATGGACGTGCGCCGCGCGGTCGAGTTCCCGGGCGGCCTCGATGCGGTCTTGCGCGCGGTCGACCACACCTGGCAGGCCAACCCGCACCGCTCCCGCTTCGTCCCGGGCCTGAAGGCCGTCCCCACCGAGGTCCTCATCCACGAGCTCGACGGCCCCTGGAGCTGGCGCGCCCGCGAGGCCATCGCCCAGGCCCTCGAGCGGCCCGGCGACGCGCTCGCTCTGGAGACCCTGGGGCGCCTGGTCACCGAGGACGACGACGACGTCCGCCGCGCCGCCCTGCAGAGCCTCGCCTGGATCGGCTCCGAGGCCGCCGCCGAGCAGGTCGCCCTCGGCTTCCGCAGTCCCTTCCAGGAGGACCGCGACGTGGTCGGCCGGGCGCTCGGCGCATTCGGTCCGCGCGCCGCCGCGCTCATCGATCGCTTGAGCGAGGACCCCTGGTGGGAGTCGCGCCAAGGGGCCGCGCTCGCGCTCTCGCACTGGAAGTCCGAGGTCCAGGGGGCCGCCGATCGCCTGGTCGCGCTGGCCGCCGACCCCGAATACCGGGTCGCCCAGACCGCGCGCGACGCGCTGCTCGTCCACGGGATCCTGCCGACCGTTCACGCCGTCTGCGCTGCGCTTTCCCGCGCCCAGACCCTCACCATCGAAGGCCTCGAGCCGTGGCTCGGCCTCCATCGCGCGCCGACGGCCGCGCCCGAGGTCGCCCACGCCCTCGACGCCCTGTTCGAGACCTGGCCGGCCAACCTCCTGCCTCAGCGCCTGGGTCTCGTCTCGACCTTCCGCGCCGAGCACCTGGCCCTCTGGCTCGAGTCACTGGCGCTCGGCCAGGCGACGCGCCACGTCGGTGTGCGTCTTGCGGCCTCGGACGCCCTGCGCGCGCTGTTGCGCCGGGCCTGCGCGGTCTGCTCGGGCGACGGCAAGGTGCGCTGCCCGGGGTGCGCGGGGGCCGGCGATGTCGGATGTCCGACCTGCACCGGGCGCGGGCTCGTGCTCGTCCGCTGCCCCGACCCGGCCTGCACCGCGCATGGCACCCTGCGTCGCATCGACAGCCGACGCTGCGCGACCTGCCGCGGCCGTGGCGAGGTCCCCACCCCGTGCACCACCTGCGAAGGGGCGCGCGGCCGCGTGGCCTGCGAGCTCTGTCACGGCGGCGGGCGCCTCGCCTGCGCGGCCTGCGACGGCACCGGACATGCGCGGGCGCTGGTCGGACACGAGGCCGATCACGGGCCGGTCGTGCTCTCCATCGCTCCAGACGCAGGGCCCGCGCCCGACGTCCTCCCCAGCGACTGACCCGCGCCTTCCGCGCCGACCGCGCGACTCAGGCCCCGCAGCACTTCTTGAACTTCTGCCCGCTGCCGCATGGACACGGGTCGTTGCGGCCGACCTTGGGGGTCTCGCGCGCGACCGACTTGCCCTTCTCGCGGCCGACGTACTTCCAGAGGCCCGCGATCTTCTCGAAGCGCGATCGCTCGTGGAGCACCTGGGTCCGTCCCTGCTCGGTGAAGGTCGCCGAGAACTCGACGATGCCGGTCGTGTCGCCCTCGCCGCCGGCCTCGCTCGCGTGCACCTCGAGGCGCGAGAACGTCGCGTTCTTGGCCCAGGCGGCCGCGTCGCGCGCCGAGAACTCGGCCAGGGCGGCGCCCCCGCTCGTCGCCTCGAGG
>JAEUKJ010000415.1 GCA_016792665.1 Deltaproteobacteria bacterium
GTCGAAGGCCACCTTGCCGAGGCGATCGACCAGGCCCAGCGCGCGCGTCAGGTCGAGGCGACCCGCATCGACGTCGATGAGCAGGGCGCGATCGAGGGAGGCATGGAAGAGGAGGCGCCAGGTCGCCCGCAGCGGTCGCTCGGGCGGGCCGGCTTCGACCTCGCGGGCCTCGGGTCGGGGCAGGACCAGGGTCCAGGGGGCCTCGGGAAGGGGGCCGCCGAGCTCGTCCGCGGTCGCGACCTTGGCGAGCAGCTCGGTCGGGATGGCGACGCAGTGGGTGTGCGGCACGAAGGCGCGGAGGCCAGTGATCTTGCGCTTCATGCGCACGGCGCGGCGCACGAGGTGGTCATCGATGAGGCGCGCCTCGGGCACGCGGGCCTGGACCCGGCGCTCGAGCTCGAGCAGGGTCAGCTTGCTGGCCGACCCGGGGCGCGGGTCCGGGGCAACGGCGGCCATCGAGATCTGGGTGGAGCGTCGCATGTCGAGCGTCGCTTGTAGACACCGCCGTCGCCTTCGTCAAAGGCGACGTCCGCTCTCCCGCGTCGCCGCGGATGGCCGAGGCGGGACCAGGCGCTCAGGCCTCGGCCCGACGACCGTCCTGGATGAGCCGCGTGGTGATGGTCTCGGCGAGCCACTGCACGTGCGCGCGACGTTCCTTCAGCATCTCGGGCGAGGTCGGGTCGGCCGACCACACGCCGCGCAGCACCTTGGCGTACGTGTAGTAGTTGATGACACAGGCCGAGAGCGTGACGAAGAAGTGCTTGGCCGAGAGCGGACCCTCTTTCGGGAGGACGTCCTGGAACTCGGTCTTCAAGAGCTCGAAGAGCTGCTGGAGGTTGGCGCGGATCTGCGGAAGCTGGCCGTCGTCCTGGTGCGCGACCTCCTGCATGACGAGGCGCGCGAAGAGGTGGTTCGAGTCCATGAAGTCGAGGTAGGCATCGATGGCGCGACGCACGCGCTCGTGCACCGTGCCACCGCCTGCGAAGGCCGCGCCGAGCGCTTTCGCGTGACTCTTGTAGTAGCGCTCGAGCACCTTCTCGAAGAGCTGGGTGCGGCTCCCGAAGTAGTAGAAGATGAGGGCCTTGTTGACCCCGGCGCGCTCGGCGATGTCGCGCATCGAGACCTGGTCCGGCCCGCGCTCGGCGAGCAGCTCATCGGCGGCGTGCAAGATTTGCAGGGCGCGTGCCGAGGTCTCGATCGGCGTCTTGGATCGATGGAACTGCGTGGTTTCCTTCGCCTGCGTCATATCTTCTTCCCCCCTGAGGTCCGCGCGAGGCCCGGATGGGCCTGGCTGCCGGCGAATGCAGTTGTCTGCGGATACGCCGCAGTCGCCTTCGGTTCGGGTTCGAAGAACCCGGGGCGTGTGCTCCCGTGACCGATTCTTGGAAGTTACCAAATGCGATGTCGAAGTGTCGACACCCAGAACGTTCTCAGACCCTGCGCGGTCGCGACGTCATCCCCTAACAACCTTGATTTACTGAACTAACACAATCATCGCCAATTCAGCGAGCGCGTCTTTGACCGGCCGAAAAGCAGCCTCGCGGTGCCATCACCACGCCCGTCGAGCCCGCGGCGATCGACTTGAGGTCCGCGCGTTCCGAGGGCACGATGGTCGCGTGTGGCGCCTCCTCATCGTCTTCGTCGTGGCGTGCGCAGAGCCGATCGGGGCCGCGCGCGAGGTCGACGTGTCGTCGCCCGACAGCGACGTGTCGGCGCCCGAGGTCGACGCGACCGACAGCGACGCGACCGAGCACGACAGCGACGCGACCGAGCATGACGTCGACGCGACCGACAGCGACGCGACCGAGCCCGACCTCGCGCACGACGGCGACGTCGAGGTCGACACCCCGGACTGCGTGAGCGACCCGACCGGTCCCACCTGCCCCACGCGCTGCGTTCGCGGACGCCTCCTGCGCGAGGCGCGTCGCCCGAACGCAGAAGCCACAGCACTCCTGGACCTCGCGGTGGTCCCGGTGGTCGATCTCGAGGTCACTGCCGTCACGAGCGCGAGCGCGACGCGCTGGGCCGCCACCGACACCGAAGGGGACTTCGAGATCTGCGGCCTCGCGGCCGACGCGCCGCTCACACTTCGCGTCACGTGCGAGGTCCGCGACAGAGACGCGGGCGGCGACCCCGACCGCGTGTTGCTGGCCGTGGTCGATGGCCAAGAAGTCGACGTGCCCCAGCGGCGCGGCGTGCGCATCGTCGCCCAGCGCCTCTGGAGTTGGTCCCTCTCCGTCGGGCCCGCGAGCGACGAGATCGGCACCTGGCTCATCCGTGAGGGTGACGGCGCGGGAGCCCTGGCCATCCTCGCCGAGGCGCGCGCGGTCATCGCCCGGGCCGCGACCCTCTTCGCCGGGCGCGCCATCACGCCGCCGACGCTCGGCATCGTGTGGAGCCCAGCCCGCACCCCGAGCTGCCTCTCGTGCTACCTGCCCGCGGCCTGGGGCCCACTCGTCCTCCAGGGGGCACCGGGCGCGGCCGACCTCGCGTTCGATCGCGCCCTCTTCTTGAGCGGCGCCCCGAGTGCCCCGCACCACTGGACCCCGAGCCTCGTCGCCCACGAGCTCGGCCACTTCGCGATGGACACCTGGTCGGTCCTGCCCGACCTCGGCGGCCCCCACGGCTGGGACGCGCGCGTCGACCCGGCGCTGGCCTGGTCCGAGGGGTTCGCGACCTTCTTCGCGCAGCGCGCCCTCTCGACCCTCCAGCTCCCGATGCCACGCTTCTTCTCCATCCAGTCGAACATCCCCTACTGGGTCGACCTCGACGCCATCGCGCGAGACCCGCGCACCGACGACACCAGCCTGTCCCTCACGATCCCCCTGCCCAGCCCGTCGGGCGGCCTCACCCAGCCGCTCGGCGAGGGGGCCGTCGCGGCCTTGCTGTGGGGACTCGGCTCGGGAGTCGACCCGGGCAGACCCGACGCCGTCGTCGTGGCCGTCGCGTCGCTGCGCGTGCGGACCCTCGACCGAGGCGCCCCCGGCCCGGACCTCGTCGACTTCCTGGACGCCCTCGTGTGCGCGTACCCCGACCTCGATCAGGACTCGCTCTCGCCCGCGCTGATCGGCTTTCCGTACGACTTCGCGCCGCTCTGCCCGTGAGCGTGCCGGCCCCGCGGGAGGGCGCGAAACCAAGGCCGTGACGACGGGTTGGACCCGCTCGACAAGGCTGCTAGAGTGCGCCGGTCGCGCCCGTCCGCGCGACGCTCCGGAGGTCCTGTGCGCATCTCTCTCCCGATTGTCTCTCTGCTCGTCGCTCCCGCCGTGTCGGCCTTCGCCTCGGGGTGTGACTCCGACCCGAAGGCGTCCGAGTACGACATCGTCCTCGCCCCGTCGGACAACGACCACGAGGCCCTCCAGACGGCCTTCATCGAGGCCGAGTCGGGCGCCGTCATCGGGCTCATGCCGGGCCACTATCACTTCGCGCGCGAGCTCAACCTGTCCAACGCCACCAACGTCACGTTGCGCGGCATGGGTGCCACGCGCGAGGAGGTCATCCTCGACTTCGCGACCCAGGTCGAAGGCGATGACGGCATCACCGTGACGGCGCCGGGCTTCACCATCGAGAACGTGTGGGTCAAGAACTCGCCCGGCAACGGCGTCGTCGCCCACGCCGAGGACTCGACCTTCCGCAACCTGAAGGTCTCGTGGGACGCGGGCTCGGTCACCACCAACGGCTTCTATGCGGTCTACCCGACCGACTGCAAGCGCACCCTCATCGAGGGCGTCGAGGTCATCGGCGCCTCCGACGCCGGCATCTACGTCGGGTCCTGCGAATATGCCATCGTGCGAAACAACAAGGTGCACGGCAATGTCGCCGGACTCGAGATCGAAAACACCGTCCACGCCGACGTCTACGGCAACGAAGTCTACGACAACTCCGCGGGTATCTTGGCGTTGCTCCTCCCCAACCTGAAGATCAAAGACAACGCCCACGTGCTGTTTCGCGACAATATCGTGCGCGACAACAATCGCCCGAATTTCGCCAAGGCCGGCACGGTGGTGTCCTCGGTGCCGACCGGCACCGGCATGCTGGTGCTCTGCGGCCACGACATCGAGGTCCGCAACAACGAGGTCACCGGCAACAAGAGCGGCGGCGTCCTCATCGTGAGCTATCGCACCCTCGAGCTCCTGACGAGCACGACGCTGAACGACCCCGGCATGGATCCGTACGTGCGCCGCGTCTACGTGCACGGCAACACGTTCTCCGAGAATGGCAAGGACCCGCAGGGCGGCATCAAGGTCCTGGGCCAGGCCACGCTCGAGAACGTCCTCTGGGACGGCATCCTGAAGGATGGGGAGACCACCGCGGAGATCTGCCTCGGTGACACGCCGCCGACCTTCCGCAACTTCAAGACGGCCGACGCCTTCAGCGGTCAGACGACCGACACCACGGGGCACACCTGCACCCTGCCGGAGATGGCGAAGATGGAGTCGTTCGAATGAGACGCGCCCTGCTCGTGGCGGTCTCGATCGTGGCCGTCTCGGCCTGCGGCGACGATGAGGGCGGCACGGGCGTGAACCCCGCGCCGGCCGGCAAGCCCTGGGCGACGCTCGACGAGTGGCGGCTCTTCTCGGACGCGGCCCACCAGGTCCCGGCCGAAGGCGTCCTCCCTTACGAGGTCATCGCGCCGCTGTTCTCGGACTACACGTCGAAGCA
>JAEUKJ010000430.1 GCA_016792665.1 Deltaproteobacteria bacterium
GTCGACGAAGGTGGCGCCCTGGTCGTCCCGGGCGGCGACGACAAGAAGGCCCCTCCCGAAGAGGCCAAGGTCGAGTCCACCCCGAGCGCGGCCGACGAAGAGCTCGCCGCCGACCCGCTGCGCCGCTTCGGTGGGCAGGGCCTTCGCGACGTGCTCGGACCGGGCGCGCTGGTCCTCGGTGGCGATGCCAAGAAGGGCACGCTCAGCGCCGACGACCTCGAGGTCGACCTCCCCCCCAGCGGCACCACGCTCGCGTCCCCGCGCCTCTTCCTGCGCGGCAAGACCAACCCGAAGAATGTCGTCACCGTCGACGGACGCCGCCTCCACCTGACGAACGAGGGTCGCTTCGCCGAGCTGGTCACCGTCGCGAGCGACGCCAAGGCGCTCGTCATCGAGAGCAAAGACCCCGCCGGCAACGTGGCCCGCCTCTCGTGGCCCATCGCCGTGAAGGACACGGAGTTCTTCCTCCTCGCCATGGTCGACGGCGTCGGCGGCCAGGTCGGCGCGCGCCTGGAAGAGCTCACGAGCTACGACAAGACCGACGACGGCAGCCTCTTCATCGCGGGGCGCGGCGCGCTCTACGCCAAGGCGCGCATCTCCGGCACGGCGCTCGCGAAGGACCTCTTCATCACCGCGCACGTCGACTCGACGCGCCGGCACGAGTTCACGGCGTTCTACGACCAGGTCATCGACCCGACCCGCGACTATGTCATCTATGGCGACGCCAGCGACGACGTGCGCGACGCCAACGCGCGCGGCCGCTTCTACGTCATGGTCCAGGCGGACAAGTCGAAGCTCAGCTACGGCAGCTTCCGCACCGACATCGCGGGCATCCATCTCCTGCGCTACGACCGCACCTTCGACGGCGCCAAGCTCGACTTCGACAAGGAGGTCGACGAGGGCTTCCGCACCCGCGTGAAGGCCTACGTCAGCGACGACAACCGCCGCCTCGTGCGCCGCCACGACGAGCTGCGCGCGACCGGTGGCAGCGTGTACTACACGAGCTCGCGCGAGATCATGGAGGGCAGCGACAAGATCGAGCTCGTCGTGCGCGAACTCGACACCCAGATGGAGCTCGGGCGCGCCACGCTGACCCGCGACATCCACTACCGCATCGACTACCCGTCGGGCCGCATCATGATGAACGGCCCGATCTCCTCGGTCATCGACCCCTTCTTCCAGATCGCCGGCTTCCAGCCCTTCACCGGCCGCGCCATGCTCGACGGTCACGAGGTGTGGCTCGACATCGACTACGAGTCGCGCGCCGTGAACGCGTCCGGCGACATCGCTTACGGCGTGCACGCGCGCCAGGAGCTCTTCGGCCGCGTCGAGATCGGCGGCGGCATCGTGCGCGAGGGCCGGCCCTCGGGTGGCTCCGGCGGCGACGCCGACTACGTCCTCTGGGGCGTCCAGGCCAAGGTCAAGCTCTCCGAAAAGTCCAAAGTCTACGGTGAGTTCGCCAAGGCCACCGACAAGGACGGGGCGACCCGGCTCTCGCTCGACGGCGGCCTCGCCTATCGCGACCTCGACCGCGCCCCCAACGATCAAAGTGGGCACGCCTTCCTCGTCGGGCTCGACGCGGACCTGGGTGACCTCTTCGAGATCGCGACCCTCGATCTGCAGATCAAGGCCCACTGGCAGATGATCGAGGCGGGCTACCACGCCGTCGGTCTCGCGTCCGAAGAGGGCACCGAGAAGTGGGGCGGCGAGGTCACGTGGAAGCCCTACGAAGACGGCCGCGTCATGCTCCGCTACGACGGCGGCACGACGCTCGTCGCCGACACCGACTTCGTCGACGGGCTGCGCGCCGTGGTGCGCAACCGCTGGGTCGCGCGCTACGACCAGCGCCTCGCGAAGTCGACCGTCTACGGCGAGCTCGGCTTCGGGCAGCACCGCGACGACCTCGACGGCAAGGTCTACGACACGACCGCCGCGGCCGTGGGTGGCATCTTGCGGGTCGGCAACCGGGTTCGCCTGATGGCCTCGCAAGAGTTCCTGATCGGGGGCCAGGACACGCTGCTCGGCTTCGGCGCGTTCGACCGCATGACCACCAACGTCGGGGTCGAGCTCGACGTGAGCGACGACCTCGCGCTGCGCTTCGGCCAGTCGATCCGCTGGAACGGCGACAACGCCACGCGCTTCGGCTTCACGACGAAGCTCGGCGAGGACGCGCGCGCCTACTTCGAAGAGCGCGTGCAGCCCGGCGACCGCAACGGGCGCGTCGTCGGCTCGACCGTCATCGGGGCCGAGCACGCGCTGGGACGCGACCTCCAGGACGGTCGCATCTACTCCGAGTATCGCCTCGACGGCGGGGTCGGCGGGCGCACCAACCGGGCTGTGATGGGCATCGGGCGCAGCCTCGAGCTGGCCCCCGGCGTGCGTGCGATGATCGCCTACGAGCGCAGCCAGGTCATCGACGCGCCCGAGGCGGACCTCTCGCGCGGCTCGCGTGACGTGCTGTCGGGCGGGCTCCAGATCGGGGCCTCCGACATCCTGCGCTACGGCGGCCTCTACGAGGTCCGCTGGGACCGCGAGCTGCCGAGCGGGCCCTACCGCGAGGTGCTGCAGGCCGTGACGCGCAACACGTTGACCCTCAAGCTCGGCGAGGACGTGACCTTGCTCGGCCTCGCCAACTACATGTTGAGCCAGGACCTCGAGACGCGTCGCGTCGTGCGCGAGGACCTGGAAGCCAGTGTCGGGCTCGCGATCCGCCCGCTGGCCAACGACGACCTCGTCTTCATCGCGCGGTACGCCCGCGTCCTCGAGCGCGAGGCCAAGCAGGTCGTGAGTCTGCTCGGCGAGACGCTGAACCTCGACGAGCGCCGGCAGAGCGACCTCGTCTCGCTCTCGGCCATTATCGAGCTGCCGCTCGGGCTGAAGCTCACCGAGAAGGTCGCGTGGCGCTTCTCGTCGGCGGGCAGCTCGGGCACCGACGGCGACCAGGACCTCATCCTGTGGGTCAATCGGCTTGGCTGGGAGATCTGGGACGCGCTCGAGCTCGCGGGCGAGTTCCGCCTCGTCGCGAGCATCCTCGACTGGCAGGTCGAGAAGAACGGCGGCCTCGTCGAGCTCTCGTACGACTTCTTCGAGCACGCGCGTCTCGGCGTCGGCTGGAGCATCGACGGCAACGCGGGCGGCCTGCTCCCGGGCGAGCTCGAAAATGACATCAAGAATGGCTTTTTCGTCCGAATGACCGGAATGTACTGAGTCATGATCGATCTCGAGACTTACCCCGACGAGCTCGTGCGCGCCAAGGCACTGGCCGACCTCCTGTGTGGGGCGGCCATGGTCGACGACGAGCTCGACCCGGACGAGTCCGAGGTCATCTTCGTCGAGCTGCGCCGCCTCTTGTCGCTGAAGGCAGTGCCACCCGCCCTCGAGAAGCACGTGCGCCAGTTCGATCGGCGCCGCTTCGATCCGGTCGAGGCCTGCACGCGCCTCCGCATCGTCGACGCGGCGCACAAGAAGGCGGTCATGCGGGCGGTGCGCGCGGTCATCAAGGCCGACTCGGTCATGCGCGAGACCGAGCGCGACTACTTCGAGAGGGTGGCTGCCATCCTCCGGGTCGCCAAAGACATCGATTAGGCACCCACGCGCGGCTACGTCGAGCGCCCGGGGCGTCGGTCCCTCGCTCGCTCTTGCGGCGGGCGTGAGCCCGCCTCATCGCTCGCTTCGGGCGCCTCCTTCCGGGCATCTCGACTCGCTCGCGCTCGAGTCTTGGGCACGCGCGTTGTCGTTGATTGCTCGACTCGGGTCGCGTGGCCTTAGGCCTCGTGACCCGAGGGGCGCTTCTTCGTTTGCGCTCGTGTTGTGTGGGCACGCGCGGCTGCGTCTTGCCGCAGGACGCCGACCTCAGAGTGCAACGAGATCAGCGAAGGGACGCCGGTGGTCGGGATGGGCCGACGACCTCTCGCGCCTCCACGATCCTCCAACCCTCCGCAGGTGCTCGCAGCGAGGGGAGGAGGCACGCCCGACCCCGGTGGCCCTGAGCGGTGAGGTCACGCACCCGATCCGCGCACCGAGCGTCGAGGACCGAACACCGCGCAACGAGGCCCGACCCGTGAGTCGGCACAAGCTAAGGCGCACACGCAGGGTCGTCCTGGTCGTAGAAACGGATCGCCATGCCGAAGGTCGGTGAGAACGTGGAGCCGCTGTCGGTGCCGACGATGAGGCCCTCGTCGCAGGTGGTGCCCGGGCGCCACGCCACGTCCAGGAGGTGCATCGAGCTGTTGTTGCCGTTCCACGGGGCGGCGTTGAAGTTGGGGATCGACTGGTCGACGAAGTTGGCGCGCCAGCCGAGGTCGGTGCCTGCGCGTTGTTCGACCACCACTGCGTAGGGCGGTGTCGCGATGACGCGCCCTACCACCAGGGCGCGCGTGCCGTCGTGCTTCCAGGCGACGCCGTTGGGGCTGGCGCCCGTCGGGACGGGCAGGGTGGCCATCGTCCACGACCCGTCGAAGACGTAGAGCTTGTTCGAGCTCCACCCGCAGACCAAGCCGTAGCCGCCGCCCGGACGCCACGCTGCCTGGCCCGCGTTGCCGTAGCCGGGGGACCAGCCGTTGCCGACGATCTCCGGGGACTCGAGGACCCACGTCTTCGAGTCCGCCCCGTTGAGCCCGTGGCTCGTGATGAGGTTGGCGCTGCCCGCGTACAGCGCCGGCGCGCCCCACATGAGGTCGCTCACGCCGCCGCCGGCGTTGAAGCCCTTGGCCGCCGACAGGCCGTCGGCCTCGCTCCACGTGTACAAGTACGCGATGGAGTTGCTGCCGTGGGCCGCGATGCCGAAGCGCGCCGCACCCGGCTCGCGCGCGATGGCCCGCCCCGAGCCGACGCTCAGCGCCAGCGTCTGGAGCGTCTCGAACGACTTGGTCGTGCCGTCGACACGCACGCGCACGAGGCCCTTGGTCGCCTCGACCACGCCGAACTCGCAGCCGTCCGAACATGCGACACCGATGTCGCCTATCGCGATGAGGTCGGTGATCTGGGTCCCGATCGTCCCGAGGCTCGCGAGCCGCTCTCCCGGCACATACAGCGCCAGCTTGCCGCCCATCCCGGCCACGAGCGCGAAGCTCCCATCGGGGGCCCACGCCAAGCGCGTGAGGTCGTCGACGACGGCGATGTTGTCGACGCGCGCATAGCTCAAGCGTCCTGGTGCGGCCTCGGGCTCGGGCCCGGCATCCACACTGTCGGGGCCCGTGTCGACGGCCGTGTCCTCGGTGTCGGCGCGCGTCTCGATGTCGGGCACCTCGGTGTCGGGGGCCTGCGTCTCGTGCGTGTCTGCCTCGCCCGTGTCTGCCTCGCCCGTGTCCGCCTCGAAGGTGTCGCCCGTGACCTCACGCGTGTCCGTCTCGCCGCTGTCGCCCGCACCCGTGTCGCGCGTGTCGCTGTCGACCGCGCCCGTGTCGCCCGTGTCGGTGTCGCCCGCGTTCGTGTCGGTGTCCGCGATCGCGTCGGGCTCGAACGGCGGGACACACGCGCCCGCGACGCATCGATCGCCCGAGCCGCACTCGCGCGCATAGAAGTAGGCGCCGCTCTCGCCGCAGATCCACACGGTCTCGCCGCGGCAGATCGCTGCCCCCGAGACGCAGGTCTCACTCGCCTCGTCCCCGCACGCACCGACCGCGATCGCCAGCGCGGCGAGCACCCATCCCGCTCCGCCTCGTGCACCCATGACCCCGCCATTCCACATTCACGGCCCGGTCGCAATGCTCGGAACGTCGCCGGCCCGCCGACGCCGTGCCGCGCCCCCGAAGTTGGGTATTCGTTCTCAGTCCCGGCGACTTGCCTCACCCGGTCGCGAGGAGTACGAACCGAGCGGTCGCGCCGAGCCTCGAAAGGACCCCGATGTCGCAGTTTCCTCCTCCGCAGCGGGCCCCGCGCCCCTGGATCTGGGCCATCCTGAACCTGCCCTTCGGCGTCACCTACGGCTACGTCGCGGTCACCCTCGGCTTCCTCGCCACCCAGCAAGGCCTCTCCGAAGAGGTCGTCGCGGGCCTCGTCGCCGCGTGCCTCCTGCCCCACACGTGGAAGTTCCTCTGGGCGCCGGTGGCCGACCTCACGCTCACGCGCAAGAAGTGGTATCTGCTCGGCAACCTCGCCTCGGCCATCACTATCGCGACCCTGGGCTTCCTGCCCCTGGGCTCGACGCTTGGCCTCGCGACCGCCGTCATCCTCGTCAACAGCGTCTTCGTGTCGCTGCTCGGCATGGCCGTCGAAGGCCTCATGGCCCACACCACCCCGCCCGAGGACCTCGGTCGCGCCGGTGGTTGGTTCCAAGCCGGCAACCTCGGCGGCGGCGGCATCGGGGGCGGCCTCGCCCTGCTGCTCGCCGAGAACGCCTCGGGCGAGCTCGCGTCCATCGCCACCGGCGTCCTCATCGCCGCTTGTTGCGCGGGCCTCCTCCTGGTCCCGACCCCGCACGAGACGCGCGAGGGCACCCCCCTCGAAGCCATCAAGAAGGTCGGCCACGACCTCTGGTCGGTCTTTGGCTCGCGGCTGGGACTGGTCGCCATCGCGCTCTGCCTGACCCCGCTCGGCGCGGGCGGCGCGTCCGGTCTGTTCTCGGCCATCGCCAAAGAGTGGCACGCCTCGGCCGACCTCGTGGCCCTCATCCAGGGCGTGCTCGGCGGCGTCGTCTCGGCGGCCGGCTGCCTCGTCGGCGGTCTCCTCTCCGACCGCATGAACCGCCGCACGGCCTACGTCGTAGCGGGCCTCATCCTCGCGGCGGTCGCGGCCGGCATGGCGCTGGCGCCTCAGGTCGAGATCACCTACGCCATCTTCTGCCTCGCCTACAGCTTCGCCTCGGGCATCGCCTACGGCACCTTCACGGGCTACGTCCTCGAGGTCATCGGCAAGGGCGCGGCCGCTACCAAGTACAACGCGCTGGCCTCGCTCGCGAACATCCCCATCCTCTACATGACCCTCGTCCTCGGCCACGTCGCGGCGACCCAGGGCGAGATCGCGATGCTCTGGGTCGACGCCGTCGCGGGTGTCTTCGGCGCCGTCGTCATCGTCGGGCTCGCGACCCTCCTCGGCGTTCGCAAGCACCATCACGTCGCGGTCGCCGAGGCCGCGACGCCCGCCCCCTGAGCCCTCGGACAGCCCCGATCTCGAGACCCGGAGACCCCACATGCTCACTCGCCCTCGTGCCCTGTCCCTCGCCCTCGCGCTCATGCTCACGGCCTTCGCATGTGGTGACGACACCGGTCCCGCCGATACCGTCGGTGACACGACGACCGACACCATCGGTGACACGACGGCCGATAGCGTCGGTGACACGAGCGACACGTCCGACACCACGCCGACCGACACGCTCCCTGGTGACGTCGACACTCGCGAGCCCGACGGCAGCCCCGTCGTCGTGTCCATCAAGGTGACCCTCGCGGTCCCGCCCGAGACCCCTCGCGACGCGAACCTCACGCTCACCCACCCGAGCGGCACCCTCGCGATGCAGTTCGAGTCCGGGGCCTTCACCGC